>JAURWR010000096.1 GCA_030654805.1 Burkholderiaceae bacterium | reverse complement strand
CGAGGGCGAGTCGCTGCTGATGGGCATGAAGGGCATCGCGGTGTCGTCGGGCTCGGCCTGCACGTCGGCCAGCCTCGAACCCAGCTACGTGCTGCGCGCGCTCGGACTGTCCGACGAAGTGGCGCACAGCTCGATCCGCTTCTCGATCGGGCGCTTCACGACCGAAGAAGACATCGATGCCGCACTGGTCCGTGTCAAGGCCACCGTCGAACGCCTGCGCGAGCTCAGCCCGCTGTGGGACATGCACTGCGCCGGCGTCGACATCAGCGCCGTGCAATGGGCTGAGCACTGAACCGAATCACTACGGAGCCCACCATGGCCTACAGCGAAAAAGTCATCGAGCACTACGAGAACCCGCGCAACGTCGGCGCCTTCACTGCGGAAGACGCCGACGTCGGCACCGGCATGGTCGGTGCGCCGGCCTGCGGCGACGTGATGAAGTTGCAGATCAAGGTCAACCCCGAGACCGGGCTGATCGAGGACGCGAAATTCAAGACCTACGGTTGCGGCTCGGCGATCGCGTCGAGTTCGCTGGTGAGCGAGTGGGTCAAGGGCAAGACGCTGGACCAGGCGCTCGCCATCAAGAACACCACCATCGCCGAAGAGCTGGCGCTGCCGCCCGTGAAGATTCACTGTTCGATCCTCGCCGAAGACGCCATCAAGGCCGCCGTCGCCGATTACCGCCAGCGGCATGACGCCACGCTGGAGCAACCCGCGTGCAAACCGGTTCGCGCAGCCGCGTGAACCCCGACCACCCCTGACCCAGGAGCATCCCCCATGTCCGCTTGCCAATCGCAACCCAACGCCGCTTCTTCGTGTTCGACGGGCTCGGCGCCGCCCCCCGCACCTTTCACGCTGCCTGAAGGCGCCGCACCACTGACCGTCAGCGACTCGGTCGTTGCCAAGGTCGGCGAGATGCTGACCGAAGAAGGCGACCCGAACCTCAAGCTGCGCATCTTCGTGACCGGCGGCGGCTGTTCCGGTTTCCAGTACGGCTTCGCCTTCGACGACGTGACCAAGGACGACGACCTGTGCGTCGAAGTCGGCGCGATCAAGGTGCTGGTCGATTCATCGAGCCTGCAGTACGTGATGGGCGCGCAGATCGACTACGAGGAAAGCCTCGAAGGCTCGCGCTTCGTCATCAAGAACCCGAACGCAGCCAGCACCTGCGGCTGCGGCAGTTCGTTCTCGGTTTGACCCGTCACCAGGAGCCCATCATGTCCGTCAGCGTCACCCCCAAGGCCGCCCGCCAGATCCGCAAGGCGCTCGATCAACGCGGAGGAGGCTATGGCCTGCGTGTAGCCGTCAAGACCAGCGGCTGCTCGGGCTACGCTTACGCGCTGGAGTTCGCCGAGGCGCCGTCCCCCGAAGACCTCAGCTTCGAAAGCGAGGGTGTCTGTCTGCTGGTGGACGCCAAGAGCCTGCCGATGGTCGACGGCACTCAGCTCGACTGGGTGCGCGAGGGTCTGAACGAAGGCTTCAAGTTCAGCAACCCGAACGCCACCGCGAGTTGCGGCTGCGGCGAGTCGTTCGCGGTCTGACCCCGACGGGACGCTGCAATGGCCTTGCTGCAGATCGCCGAGCCGGGACGTGCGGCCGCCCCGCACCAGCACCGCCTGGCGGTCGGCATCGACCTCGGCACCACCAACTCGCTGGTGGCCACGCTGCGCAGCGGGCTGCCCACCGTGCTGGCCGATGAAGACGGCCGCATGTTGCTGCCGTCGGTCGTGCACTACGCCGAGAGCGGCGAAGTGATCGTCGGCGACGCGGCGCGTGCGCTGGCCATCCGCGATCCGCAGAACACCATCGCCTCGGCCAAGCGGCTGATCGGCCGCGCTGCGGCCGACATCGCCCCGGGCACGGTGCCCTATGCGCTGAGCGAACTCGGCCCGGGCGCGGTGGGCGTGCCGACTCGCGCCGGGGTCAAGAGTCCGGTCGAGGTCGGCACCGAGGTCCTGCGCGCGCTGGCGCAGCGCGCCGAGGCGGCCCTCGGTGGACCGCTCGTCGGTGCGGTGATCACCGTGCCGGCCTATTTCGACGACGCCCAGCGTCAGGCGACCAAGGACGCCGCCCAGCGCGCGGGCCTGACGGTGCTGCGTCTGCTCAACGAGCCGACGGCCGCCGCCGTGGCTTACGGACTCGACACCGCGAACGAAGGCGTCTACGCGGTCTACGACCTCGGTGGTGGAACCTTCGATGTGTCCATCCTGCGTCTGGCCCGTGGCGTGTTCGAGGTGCTGTCCACCAACGGCGATGCGATGCTCGGCGGCGACGACTTCGATGCCTGCGTGGTGCGCTGGTTCTGTGCTCAGCAGGAAGGCTTTGTCTGGAGCGAGCGCGACGCTGCGGCGCTGCATGCCGCCGCCCGCAGCAGCAAGGAAGCCCTGAGCAGCGCGCCCGAGGTGATGATGCGATGCGAGCGCAGTGATGGCGTGTCGCAGGTGGTCCGTCTGACCCGCCAGGTCTTCGAGGCCGAGACCGATGCACTCGTTCAGCGCACCATCGCACCGCTGAAGCGCGCGCTGCGCGATGCCGGCCTGAAGGCGCCCGACATCGAAGGCATCGTGATGGTCGGGGGCGCCACGCGGATGCCGCAGGTTCGCCGTGCGGTGGCCGAGTTTTTCGGCCGCGAGCCGCACACCGACATCGACCCCGATCAGGCGGTTGCGCTCGGTGCCGCCATCCAGGCAGATCAACTGGCGGGCAACCGGGCTGTCGGCGACGCCGGCCTGCTGCTGCTCGACGTCTGCCCGCTGTCGCTCGGACTGGAGACGATGGGCGGGCTGGTCGAGAAGATCATTCCGCGCAACACGACCGTCCCGACCGCCCGGGCACAGGAATTCACGACCTTCAAGGACGGCCAGACCGCGATGGCGGTCCACGTCGTCCAGGGCGAACGGGAGCTGGTCAGCGAGTGCCGCTCGCTGGCGCGCTTCACGCTGCGAGGCATTCCGCCGATGGTCGCTGGCGCAGCGCGTATCCGTGTCACCTTCCAGATCGATGCCGACGGCTTGCTGTCGGTCAGTGCGACCGAGCAGACGAGCGGCGTGCAGACGCAGGTCGAGGTCAAGCCGAGCTACGGCTTGGCCCACGACACGGTGGCCGAGATGCTGCGCAGTGCGATCGACAGCGCCGAGTCCGACGCCGCAGCCCGCATGCTGCGCGAGGCCGAGGTCGAGGCGCGCAGCCTGCTCGACGCGGTCGATGGTGCGCTGTCTGCCGACGAGTCGCTGCTGATGCCGCGCGAGCAGTTCCGCATCCTGTGCGCACTGCAGGACGTCGCGGACCTGCTCGAGCAATGCGCGACGAGCGAAGGGGTCAACCCGGTCGAACAGAAGGACCTGCGCGAGGGCCTGCGCCAGGCAACCCAATCGCTGAATGCCGCCACGACCGACTTCGCTGCGCGACGCATGGATGCACGCGTGCGCGAGGCGCTGTCGGGACGCAGCATCGAGCAGATCGCCAACTAGGACCCGCCATGAACGCCACATCCTCGACGGCTGCGCAGGTGGTTGCCCGGCCCACCACCGAGGTCACCGTGCAGCCCCATCCGGCCTTGTGCCCGGATGGATTGGTATTTGCCGCGCGGCAGGGGCGCAAGCTGGTCGACGAGCTGCTCGCACACGGCATCGCGATCGAACACGCCTGCGAGAAGGTCGGCGCCTGCGCAACCTGCCATGTGCATGTGCGCGAGGGTGGCGAGTCGCTGGCGCCGGCCGACGACGAGGAGGAGGACCAGCTCGACGACGCCTGGGGCCTCGATGCGCAGTCGCGCCTGTCGTGCTGCGTGAAGGTGCGGGCGCACGCGCTGGTGATCGAGCTGCCGCTGTACACCAAGAACCACGCGCGGGAGAAATGACGACGCAGGCGCAGGGGGCGTCTCACGCACCCTGCATCCACGACGCACAAGGCGGCCGGTTGGCCGCCTTGTGCGTAGTGGGGATCGATCCCTGGCGCGGGTGTCGACAACCGAACAATCGGCACACCGCGGCTGAAATCGATAAATCCCATGCAATTCAACGACTTGCCGTGCATTGAAGGATGGCACAGCGCTTGCGAAGTAGCCTGTGCCGACCTTCGGAGCCCGCCATGCATCGACCCAGCCCCTTCGGGCTCCTGACCATCAACGACACGACCCTGCGCGATGGCGAGCAGACCGCCGGTGTCGTGTTCACCGCCGAGGAAAAGCTGGCGATCGCGCACGCCCTGGACGATGCGGGCGTGCCCGAAATCGAAGTCGGCGCGGCCGCGATGGGCGATGCCGAGATCGAGCTGATCCGCCAGATCACGCAGGCGGGGTTGCACGCACGAACGATGGTGTGGGCGCGCATGTCGGAACTGGATCTGCGTGCTGCCGCGCACTGCGGCGCCGACATCGTGCACCTGGCCGTGCCGGTCTCCGATCAGCAGATCGAACGCAAGCTGGCCCGCGATCGCGGCTGGGTGCTCGGCATGGTGCAGCGCTGCGTCAGCGCGGCGCGCGATGCCGGCCTCACGCCCAGCGTCGGCCTCGAAGACGCGTCGCGCGCCGATCCCGTTTTCCTCGAACAGGTGGCCCAGACCGCCCAGCTCGCCGGTGCGGTGCGCGTGCGCTACGCCGACACGCTGGGCATCCTCGACCCGTTCAGCACCTTCGAGCGCATCGCCGCGTTGCGCGGTGCCACCGACCTCGACATCGAGATCCATGCGCACAACGATCTGGGCCTGGCGAGCGCCAACACGCTGGCCGCGTTCCGTGCCGGTGCGACCCATGCGAGCACCACCGTCAACGGGCTCGGCGAACGCGCAGGCAATGCGGCGCTCGAGGAAATCGTGATGGGCCTGCGGCACCTGCATGGCGTCGAGTGCGGCGTCGACAGCCGCGCGTTGCCGGCCCTGTCGGAGCGCGTCGCTGCGGCGGCCGGGCGCCCGGTTCCGGCGGGCAAGTGCATCGTCGGGGCCGCGGTGTTCTCGCACGAGTCGGGCATCCACGTCGACGGGCTGCTCAAGGACCGTCGCAACTACGAGAGTTTCGACCCCGCCGAACTCGGCCGCAGCCACCGCATCGTGCTGGGCAAGCATTCGGGATCGGCCGGCGTGCGCGCCGCATTCGGGCGTCTGGACCTTCAGATCCCTGACGAAGCCGTGACGCCTCTGCTTGAGCGCATCCGCGAACTCGCGATGCGGACCAAGCGTGCCCCCGACGACGCCGAACTCAAGCGCCTGTACCTGGATGTCCAGCCGCAGGCGCGGCAGACGGCCTGACCCTGACCCCTGATCCACACCGCATCGAAAGGCAAGCATGGACGGACTGATTCAAAAGCTGAAAGCGCTCTCCAGCGCCAACGAATTCCTCGACTTCTTCGGCATCGAGTACGACGAGCGGGTGGTGCATGTGAACCGCCTGCACATCCTCAAGCGCTTCTATCAGTACCTCCATCGCGCCGAAGGACTGGAAGCGTTGAACGAGATCGAGATGTTCCGCCGCTACCGCGAGTTTCTGGTGCAGGCCTACCAGGACTTCACCACGTCGAACGCAGCGACCGAAAAAGTCTTCAAGGTGTTTCAGGACACGGACGGCAAGCAACACGTCACGGTCGATGCGCTGCGCACGAGCCTGAGCACGCGGCGCGCGGCCTGAAATGACGACCACCCTGGCGCCGGCCTGACCACCTCGATCCACAGGAACCCACCATGCACATCGTCGTCTGCATCAAGCAGGTCCCGGACTCCGCGCAGATTCGTGTGCACCCGGTCACCAACACCATCATGCGTCAGGGTGTGCCGGCCATCGTCAACCCGTATGACCTGTTCGCGCTGGAAGAGGCGCTGAGGCTGAAGGACCAGTTCGGCGGCCGCGTCACCATGCTGTGCATGGGTCCGCCGCAGGCCGAAGACGCGCTGCGCAAGTGCATCAGCTTCGGCGCCACCGATGCGATCCTGGTCACGGATCGCGCGTTCGCCGGTGCCGACACGCTGGCCACCTCGTATGCACTCGCTGCGGCGATCCGCAAGATCGGCCAGGAGCAGGCGGTGGACCTCATCTTCACCGGCAAGCAGACGATCGACGGCGACACCGCGCAGGTCGGCCCCGGCGTCGCCAAGCGCCTGGGCGTGAACCTGCTGACCTACGTGAGCCGCATCGCCGAAGTCGATCTCGATGGGCGTCGCATCCAGGTCGAGCGGCGCGCCGAAGGCGGCGTGCAACTGCTCGAATCGACGCTGCCGTCGCTGATCACGATGCTCGAAGGCACCAACGAGATGCGCTTCGCCTCGATGGAAGACATGCTGCGTGCCGCGCGCTTCCCGGTGCGCAAATGGAACAAGGAAGACGCCGGCATCGAGGACGTCGCGAAGATCGGTCTGAAGGGATCGCCGACCATCGTCAGCAAGGTCTTCGGCCCGACGCCACGCAGCACCAAGGCGGACATGCAGTCGGTGGCCGACACCAGCGTGCAGGACGTGACGCTGAACCTGCTGCAAAAGATCTTCACCGCCCACCCGATGCTCGAAGACGAGCTGGTCGAGCGCCTCAGCGCCTAAGGAGCACGCCATGAATACCGTGACAACCAGTTCAACACGGGCCGCCGCGCCGGGCCGCCCCAAGCAAGGACCGACTCTCGTGGAGGGTCGCTCGGCGTACCCGTCGAGCGGGGAGTGGTCATCATGAGCGAAGCCCCCAAACCCGCAGCGCCGAAGGCGGCGGGACGCGCCGGCCGCAACACCGAGCTGTCCGAGGCACTGAAGGCCTACAAGGGGGTGTGGGTCTTCATCGAACACGACCGGGGCCACGTCAACCCGGTCAGCTGGGAGCTGATGGGCGAGGCTCGCAAGCTCGCGGACAAGTTGCAGGTCGACGTGGCCGGCGTGCTGATGGGTGGCCCGGACGAGCCGTTAGATGCCTACGCCCGGGAAGCCTATGCGTACGGCGCCGACCGCTGCTATTTCGTGCGCGATCCGGTGCTGAAGGGCTACCGCAACGAACCCTTCACCAAGGGACTGACCGACCTCGTCAACAAGCACCAGCCCGAGATCATGCTGCTGGGCGCGACGACGATGGGGCGTGATCTGGCGGGCTCCGTGGCCACCACGCTGGGCACCGGGCTCACGGCCGATTGCACCGAGCTCAACATCGACGGACGCGCGCTCGCCGCGACACGTCCGACCTTCGGCGGCTCGCTGCTGTGCACGATCATGACGCTGGCCTACCGGCCGCAGATGGCGACGATCCGACCGCGTGTGATGCAGATGCCCCGGCGCGACGACAGCCGCAGTGGCGACAGCGTCGAGATGCCGCTCGGCATGATTGAGACCGACATCGTCACCAAGCTGCTCGAGTTCATTCCCGATGCCAACCGCAACACGGTGAACCTGGCCTATGCCGACGTCATCGTCACTGGCGGCAAGGGCATGAAGCAGCCCGACAACTTCAAGCTGATCTGGGAATTGGCGCGCGTGCTCGGCGCCGAGGTCGGCGGCACGCGTCCGGTGGTGCAGGCGGGTTGGCTCGAAGCCGATCGCCAGGTCGGCCAGACCGGCAAGACCGTGCGGCCGAAGCTCTACATCGCGGCCGGCGTCAGCGGCGCCATCCAGCACCGGGTCGGCATGGAAAGTTCGGACGTGATCGTCGCGATCAACACCGACCCGAGCGCACCGATCTTCGAGTTCGCGCACTACGGCATCGTCGGCAACGCGATGCAGGTGCTGCCGGTGCTGACCGAGGCATTCCGAACCCACCTGGACAAGCGCATCCGCAAGGTTGCATAGGAGCACATGACATGGCGGAGAAATTCGATACGATCGTCGTCGGTGCCGGCCCCTCGGGCAACGCGGCCACCTACACGCTGGCCAAGGCCGGCCTGAAGGTCCTGCAGATCGAGCGCGGCGAGTACCCGGGATCCAAGAACGTGCAGGGCGCGATCCTGTATGCGCAGGCGCTCGAGCAGATCATTCCCGACTTCCGAGACGATGCGCCGCTGGAGCGCCACATCATCGAACAGCGCATGTGGATGCTCGACGACAACAGCTTCGTCGGCACGCACTACCGCAGTGACGACTACAACAAGCCGCCCTACAACCGCTACACCATCATCCGCGCGCAGTTCGACAAGTGGTTCTCGTCCAAGGTGCGCGAGGCGGGCGCACTGCTGATCTGCGAGA
This sequence comes from Burkholderiaceae bacterium, assembly GCA_030654805.1. Taxonomy (GTDB): domain Bacteria; phylum Pseudomonadota; class Gammaproteobacteria; order Burkholderiales; family Burkholderiaceae_C; genus PBB1. Next base: position 49,233 of record JAURWR010000096.1, on the reverse strand, counting down.
CCACCGTCGAGCACCTGCTGATGGACGGCGAAACGGTGATCGGCGTGCATTGCGACCGCATGGGCGGCGAAGTATTTGCAGACGTGGTGATCCTGGCCGATGGCGTCAATTCGACGCTGGCACGCAAGGCGGGCTTCCATGGCGAGCTGGCATCGAAGAACGTCGCGCTGGCGGTCAAGGAAATCCTCTTCATGCCGGAAGAGACGATCCAGGCCCGCTTCAACATCAACGAGGACGAGGGCGTGGTGATCGAGCTGATGGGCACGGTGACCGAAGGCATGGTCGGCACCGGATTCCTTTACACGAACAAGGATTCGCTGACGATCGGCGTCGGCTGCATGCTCAGCGACTTCAAGGCGAATCCGAAGAAAACGACGCCGTATGCGCTGCTCGAAAAGCTCAAGCGCCATCCGTCGGTCGCCCCGCTGATCGAGGGCGGCGAGATGAAGGAATACGCCGCGCACCTGATCCCCGAAGGAGGCTTCAACGCGGTGCCGAAGATCTTCGGCGAGGGTTGGATGATCGTCGGCGACTCGGGCGGCTTCGTCAACGCGGCGCACCGCGAGGGCTCGAACCTGGCGATGACCAGTGGACGCCTCGCCGCCGAGACTGTGATCGCCGCCAAGGCAGCCGGCCGGCCGATGACGGCGAAGACGCTGAAGGCCTACAAGCAGGCGCTCGACGAGAGCTTCGTGATGAAGGACCTGAAGAAGTACCGCCACCTGCCGGACGTGCTGGAAAAGAGCCCGCAGTTCTTCACCACCTACCCCGAGCTCGTCAACCGCGCAGCCAAGACGCTGTTCACCGTGGACGGCGTCGACAAGATGACCAAGCAACGTGAAATCACCGGCAGCTTCACATCGGCCCGCAAGTTCACGGGCCTGGTGGGCGATGCCATCAAACTCTGGAGGGCCTCGCGATGAGTGCTGCCGTGAATGTCGAAGACAAGCTGTTCCAGAACCGCTACAAGGTCGACCACGGCCGACCGCACATCCAGATCAAGGACGCTGCCATCTGCGCCAACGACTGCGCGGAGCAGCAGTGCACCTATGTGTGCCCGGCGGCCTGCTACACGGCCGAGGGCAACGGCTCGGTGACGCTGATCACCGATGGCTGCCTCGAATGCGGCAGCTGCCGCGTGATCTGCACCGAGCACACGAACGTCGCCTGGGAGTACCCGCGTGGCGGCCACGGCATCCTGTTCAAGTTCGGCTGATCGCGCCGCTGTCTGCGACGGTGGCGGGCCATCGAATCACAACGAAGGAGGAGTTCGCTCATGAATGGAGTGCTGACCAAGAAGGGACGGGTCGCCGTGGCGGCCATGTTCGAACTGGCGATCAGCTCGGAATCCACGCCGGTGGCGCTGGCCGTCGTGGGCGAGCGGCAGCAGATCTCGCTGTCGTACCTGGAGCAACTGTTCGGCCGCCTGCGCCGCCATGAACTGGTACAGAGCACACGCGGGCCGAGCGGTGGCTATGTGCTGGCGCGCGATTCGGATTCGATCACCCTGGCGGACATCATCGCTGCGGTCGATGAACCGGGCAGCGTCGGCGGACGCACCCGCGAGACCGAGCCGGCGGAAGAATCGAGCTGTCTTCCGGTGACGCAGGACCTGTGGGACGGCGCGAACGCGAAGCTGGTCGAGTACTTCGATTCGATTTCGCTGAAATCGCTGGTCGACGACCGCATCGCCAAGGGACTCGTGGTGAAACCGGCATCGGTCAAGCGAGGAATCTCGTCGCGACGTGTCGTCAAGCCGATCCACGTGTCGAAGATCAACTGGGTGTTCACGCTGGCCGAATCGCCCGCGAGATGAGAACCTGACGAGGCCCGACATGACCAAACCCTTGCGCCACGTATTCGTCTGCACCCAGCAGCGTCCGCCCAACCACCCGCGCGGCTCGTGCGCGTCTGCGGGGGCACCGCCGATTCTTCAGGCCTTCTGGGCCGAGCAGCAGAAGCGGCAGGCCTACGAAAAGATCGCGATCACCTACTCGGGCTGCCTGGGCCCGTGTGACGGGGGTCCGAATGTGCTGGTCTACCCCGACAACGTCCTGTACCGAGGCGTTGGTCTGGCCGACGTGGCGGAGATCTTCGACAAGCACCTCGAAGGCGGCGAGGTGGTCGAACGGCTGCGCGCCGATGCCGCCGTGTGGTGAAACTTTTCCGGGGTGCAGCGCCACGCGCTGACTTGCGCTGTCAAGCGCGTGCCATCCCGGCAGACGATTCAAGCTTGATCTGCGTCAAGCTGGCGTGATGGCACGCCGTCGGTGCGCCGATCGGACGCGAACCGGGCCAAGTTTTTGCATTGAGTGGTGCATCCCCCGGGATCGCCACCCGTGATCCCGGGGCCGACTGGTTGCATGCACCGACGGGCGCACACGATGCACCGTCTGTGTGCCCAAATTGAAAGAGAACGCCCATGATCCGCCCGAGTCAACAGGAGCGTTCACACATCGAGCTGATCGCTGTCTACGAAATCTGCCGCGTGCTGGGTTCGTCCCTCGATCTGCAGCGCAGCTTTCGTGCTGCATTGAACATCCTCGATGCCCAGATCGGGCTGCCGCGGGTGATGATCGTGCTGCCCGATGAGGACGAAGCCCGATTGCGCGTGCACAGCGCCGTCGGACTGGATCGCGATCAGTCGCAGCGTGGCGTCTGGCAGATCGGCGAGGGCATGATCGGCCGTGTGTATCAGAACGGCGTGGCGGTGACGGTTCCCGACATCACGCAGGCCGAGGAATTCATCGACCGCACGGGTGCCTTCAGCGCACAGGACGGTCAGATGATGGCCTTCATGGTCGTGCCCATCAAGACCGATAGCGGAGTGCTCGGCGTGCTCGCGGCACAGCGCGCCGTCGAGGGCAATGCCCGGCTGTCGGACGACCAGCGCATCCTGAAGATGGTCGCCACGCTGCTGGCCCAGGCCATCGTCCTGTCGCGCGCCGTCTCCGCCGAACACCAGCGGCTCCAGCTCGAGACCACGCGACTGCAGAAGGCCCTCGCGCCGGAGCCACGAGGGCGCTACGCACTCGACAACGTGGTCGGCATCTCGGGCGAGATGCAGCAGGTCTTCGCCGAGGTGCATCAGGCCGCGCCGTCGCGGGCCACCGTGCTGCTGCGCGGCGAGTCGGGCACCGGCAAGGAGGCCATCGCGCGCGCCATCCATTACCTGTCGCCGCGCAAGGATGCGCCGTTCATCAAAGTCAACTGTGCGGCGCTGACCGAATCTCTGCTTGAAAGCGAGCTGTTCGGACACGAGCGCGGGGCCTTCACCGGCGCGGTGGGCGACCGCAAGGGCCGCTTCGAGCAGGCGCACACCGGCACGCTGTTCCTCGACGAGATCGGCGATGTGTCGCCGTCGTTCCAGGCCAAGCTGCTGCGCGTGCTGCAGGAGCGCGAGTTCGAACGCGTCGGCGGCAACCGGTCGATCAAGGTCGACGTGCGTCTGATCTGCGCCACCAATCGCGATCTGGAAAAAATGGTCAAGCGCGGCGAGTACCGCGCCGACCTGTACTACCGCATCAACGTGGTGTCCTTATTCCTGCCGCCGTTGCGCGAGCGGCGCGCCGACATCCCGCCGCTGGTCGCGCATTTCGTCGACCGCTACAACAAGGAAAACCGCCGCAAGCTGAAGATCGCCGGCGACGCGATGGAGGTGCTGACCCACTGCTACTGGCCCGGCAACGTGCGTGAACTCGAGAACTGCATCGAGCGCACCGCCACCATGGTGCAGGGCGACGTGATCCGCGGCATCGCCTTTCCGTGCAAGCACAACCGCTGCCTCACGCAGACCCTGCATCACGTCGACAAGGCCGACGCCGTGTCGCCGGTGCGCATGCCGACGCCGCTGCACATCCCGGTCGTTCGCTCATCGGTCAAGGACCTGCCCAGGCCGGTTCGTGACTCGGATGAATCGGACGATGAATGGACCGACGAGGAATTCGAACTGGCGGATGACGTGCTGCGCATCGGCCCGACCGAGCACCTGAACGGCACGCCGCGCCAGTTCGGCGACGAGCCGCCCGAAGGCGAGCGCGAACGGCTGATCTGGGCGATGGAGCAGTGCGCCTGGGTGCAGGCCAAGGCCGCTCGTCTGCTCAAGGTGACGCCCCGGCAGCTGGGCTACGCGCTGCGCAAGTACAGCATCGAGGTGCACAAGTTCTGAGGCGGCGGGTCAGGGGTTTCGCGTCGACAGCAACCAGTCCAGCGGACTTCGCACGGCCCCGCCGCCGAGTTTCAGCACGTGGGTGTAGATCATGGTCGTCGCCACATCGGCGTGGCCGAGCAAGTCCTGCACGGTCCGGATGTCGCTGCCGGCCTGCAGGAGGTGCGTGGCAAAGCAGTGCCGCAGCGTGTGTGGCGTGGCGGGCTTATCGATACCGGCAGCCTGCACCGCCCGCTTGAATGCGCGCTGAAAGGTCTGGTCGTAGAGGTGGTGCCGGCGGATCACGCCGCTGCGCGGGTCTGTCGAGTGATGAGATTGCGGAAAGACCCAGAACCACGGCCAACTGGCCCCCATCCGCGGGTACTTTCGATCCAGCGCATGCGGCATCTCCACACCTCCCGTGCCGGCCTCCACGTCTTGCGCCCAGATCAAGCGCGCCTGACCCAACTGCCCGCGCAGCGCTGGCACCAGGGATTGCGGCAACATCACCACGCGGTCCTTCGCGCCCTTGCCCTCCCGCACGATCAGCGCACGCTGCGCAAAGTCCAGATCCTTGACGCGCAACTGCAGGGCCTCGGTGATCCGCAGGCCCGTGCCGTACAGCAGCTGCGCCAGCAGCAAGTGCTCTCCCGACAGACCCTGGAGCACCCGGCTCACCTCATCGGCGCTCAGGACCACCGGCATGCGTCGATGGCGGCGCGGATGCCCGATCTCCTTCAGCCAGGGCAGGTCATGCCCCAGTACCTTGGTGTAGAAAAAGAGCAAGGCGGACAGCGCCTGGCTGTGCGTCGACGGTGAAACCGCGCGGTCGTTCGCCAGATGCATCAGGAATGCCTCCACCTCGGGCCCGCCCAGCGCGGCCGGATGCCGAATGCCGTGAAAGCGGATGAAGGCCTTGGTCCAGTAAACGTAAACCTCTTCGGTGCGCAGGCTGTAATGCATGAACCTCAACCGCTCACGCAATTGATCCAGTACACGCACCGATTGCAGCGGAGGCAGATGGGCCACCGAAGGCGCGGGCCGCAGATTCTTTCGAGGTGGAAAAGCAAGCGGGCTGACTGGCATCATGGACTCCCAGCGGCGGCGTCAATGCCCGGCGAGAACCTGTAACAGCGCGCCGCTTTTGCCGGAAATTTAATGCTGTACGTTTGTCCAGTCAATGGCGGAGAATGAACGATGAATCAATCACTTGCCGCCACCCAGGGCTGCCGATCTAGGGAGCAGCTGTCCTGCCTAAGCGGCGCGGACTGTCTCCCGAGAACACGTTAGGCCTCATAGCACGCCATGGGAACTTACACAGATTTCACGGTAGCCGGCTTCACGGTCGTGTCCTCCAAGAGCGCCGTCGTCCCCGAGTTGATGACCGTCTTTCGCGAGTCGGACCGGAAGCAGTACAGGCGTCATTTGGAATCAGGCGCGACGCTCGCGGGAGAGGAGTTGGATGCTGCTCACACCGACGATATCGAGGACGTAGTTGAGTATTCGTGCCAAGTAGCCAAGGCGATTGACCGCCTCAACATCATGGGCTTCACCCTCGGGCGAGCGAAACGCGACTTCGATATCGGGCGATCCTATGAAATTGAGAAGTACGAATCGTGGATGGAAGACGATCCATCGCACGAAACATGGACGGATGAACTCCAGTTCTTACGGTCTCTCTCGTTTGACCAGTACCTCGAGGCACTGAGGACCGTCGTCATAGAGAAGATCTACTCCTATTCGGTCGACGGGAAGAAGAGGGACTTCATTTCGCCCGTCCAGAAGTACATCGTAGAAGGGAGTGACGAGTATCTCTTCGGCTTCTTCGCAGAAGATGTCAGATGCCTAGTCCGGGCGGTATGCGAAGTCGCAGCGCGAGACCAACTCGTATCCCAAGATGTCTCCGAACTGGTCAGTGGGGGCTACTACGGACCAGACACTGAAGTCTGTAATGAGGCGATTCAAGCGCTTGTTGCCGGACATCCGGAGAATTCCAAGCAAATCATTCTTACCGAAGGTTCGACGGATGCGTCAATTCTCAGGCGCGCGCTCAACTTGCTTTACCCTCATCTGTCGGACTACTACTCCTTTTTAGATTTTGAATCGACTAGGTCCCCGGGCGGCGCAGGTCATCTTGTGTCACTCATAAAAGCGTTCTCTGCAACCGGCATTACAAACAAGGTCATCGCGCTTTTTGACAACGACACCGCCGCAGCAGACGCTAGACGGTCACTAGCCGCAGTCAGTCTGCCGAGGAACATTTCGATCCGCGCATACCCGAACCTGGCAGTGTTGCGGAACTATCCAACCCTCGGGCCAAGCGGCAACACTGAACTGGATGTGAACGGCCTTGCGGCTAGCATTGAGTTGTATCTAGGTCGAGACGTTCTGACCCAAGACGAAGGAGGCCTCACGCCCGTTCAGTGGAAGGGCTACAACGAGACCTTGGGTCAGTACCAAGGGGAAGTTATGCGCAAGGCTCAGCTTCACCACGCGTTTGACAGAAAGGCTGACGCAGCCCTCGCAAACTCGGCATTGCTGGCAGCCGGTGACTGGTCGGGTTTGTCAGCAATCGCGCAAGCCATCTTCACCGCCTTCGACGATGAGGCCTAACCCCTCGCTCAACCGGACCCGCTACGGCAGGCCAAGGCGTCCTGCCTCCGCGGGCCGGTTAGCTCGAACGTTAGCCGGCAGCAATGGCACCTACGGTCCCTGAAGCCCTGATCTTTGCGTTGCCGCTTCCCATAGTCATCGGGACGGTTTCATTTCTTATCTGGCGTCGCCGCCGGAATGCGAAGCGTCGTAGTGTGGAAGACGCAGAGCCTGTAGGCACAGAGCTGGCGAGTCGGATTGCGTCATACCTAGAGGGGGGCCTCATAGTGGCGTTCCGTCACAAGGAATACTGCGGCTTAGGACTTCGATTCGCAGGGCAGCGGTTCATCTACGGTCATGTGATGGACGGCGAACTTCCCACGTCAGAAGAGCTTTTGGCGATGCACTGGAACCCCGGCGAGAGGCAAGAGTTCGCGAGTCGCGAGGAGTTCGTTTCTTGGCTGGCGTCACAAACTACCGTGACGCTCATCGGAGACAACAACCAGCGCCTTACCAAGAGGCGTCTGTTAGACGCAGCGAGATTCTGTGGTCTTCACCCCCAGGCCCAGTGGACGCGATATGCAGGCTAACCCGTCAGTCAAGCGGACGCGCCTTCGGCACGCCGCTTACCGTCAACTACAAGGGCTTCCCCGTCTGTCAAGCGAAGACAGGCCATGACGAATTGCGAAGCGATTCGTCAATGGAGCTTCTGCGTTAGGCCACCGAGCTGGTGTCGATCACGTTGAACAGCGGCAAAGGTGCGGACTGGAGAAACTACAACCGGTCATTGATGCAGTCGGTGTCGGCTGCGGACCCTGATGAAAGACGCGCGCGGGGGACCCATTCGTTAGCCGAGTTTGCCGCGCTGCTGCCAGCACGCCAGAGGCTCCTTGACATGATCGGTCACTCCTCGCGCAGGTCCAACCTTTGCTCATCAACGCTTGGGCTCATCACGCGGCGGTGGATTCAATTTCTTCAGGGTGGCTGGCTCAGTCGGTGAGCCAGGCGCACGGCGGTGTGCTTGTTCATGGCGCGGCCTCAGGCCAGCAGCTTGAACGTCTCACCCTTGGTGAGCACCGCCCAGGCCATTCGCGCGTTCTTCGCCGCGATCGCCACCACGGCCTTCCAGTAACCTCGCCGCTCGGCCAGCTTGATGGCCCAGCGGCTCAGGCTGTCGGTCTTGGCCGCAGCCGCGTTGAGCACGGCTCGCGCTCCGAGCACGAGCAGGCTGCGCAAATACGCGTCGCCCGCTTTGGTGATGCGCCCCAGCCGCGCTTTGCCGCCCGAGCTGTATTGGCCCGGCACCAGGCCGATCCAGGCGGCGAACTGCCGCCCGCTGCTGAACTCGGCGCCGTTGCCCACCATGGCGACGATCGCTGTGGCAGTGGTCTGCCCTACACCCATGAGCTGCATCAGTTGCTGCGCGGCCGTGCAGTCCCGGGCCATGGCCTTGATGTGGGTGTCGTATTGCTTGACGCGCTCGTCAAGGTGGTGAACCTCGCTGAGCAGGTCGCCGATGACGGTGTTGGCGTAGCCAGGCAGTTCCTCCAGATGCTGAGCCGCTTCGCGGCGCACGACCTCGGCCTTCTGCGGCAACACGATGCCGAACTCGGACATCAGGCCCCGGATTCGGTTGATCGTGGCGGTGCGCGCGGCCACGTAGCCCTGGCGTGCGCGGTGCACCATCAGGCGCGACTGCTGCTCGATGGTCTTGACCGGCACGAAGCGCATCGTGGGCCGTTGCACGGCTTCGCAGATCGCCGCGGCATCGGCGGCGTCGTTCTTGCCGCGCTTGCCCGACATGCGGTATGGCGCTACCAGCTTCGGCGCCATCAGCTTGACGCTGTGGCCGTGGGTGGCGAACAGCCGTGCCCAGTGGTGCGCGCCTGAGCAGGCTTCGATGCCGATGGTGCACGGCGGCAGTGCGGCCACCAGTTCATGCAACTTGCCGCGCGCAAGCTTGGGCTGGCGCAGTTGCACCGCACCGCCCTCGTTCACGCCGTGCAGCGCAAAGACGTTCTTGGCGAGATCGATTCCAACGAAGACAATAGACATGACTTCCCCTTCCGAGTGAGTTGATGAAAGTTCGCACTTCCCATCGTGGCACTTCGTTGCCGGTCTCCGCTTTGCGGATAGCTCGGGACGGGGAAGTCCCTTTCATTCGTTGGGCGGCTCGTGGCTTGCGTGGTGACAAAAGGCACACAGCGTCGTAAATTCCGCGCATGAAGCCTTTTCGGTGGAATCCTGAGAAAAATGACAAGCTCAAAGCCGACCGAGGCGTTTCCTTCGAGAGCATCGTTGTTGCCATCGAGTCCGGTGGTCTTCTAGACATCCTGTCTCACCCCAATCCGGTGAAGTATCCAAAGCAACGGGTTCTCGTTGTAGCCCACGACAGCTACGCGTATTTGGTGCCATTCGTCGAAGAGAAAGACTATTACTTCCTCAAGACAATCATTCCAAATCGCAAGGCCACACGCGACTATTTGAATCTAGGTGATGCAGATGCCGAACATTGATGACTACGAACTCGAAGTTCTCAACGCCTATGAGAAAGGCAAACTCAAGTCGGTCGCAACAAAAGGTGAGCTCGCCAAGTTCAAGGCGGCAGCCCGAGCCACAGCCATCAAAGATCGGCGAGTCAATATTCGCCTTTCTTCCGGTGACTTGAGTGACATTCAAGTTAGAGCCCTGGAAGAAGGCGTTCCCTATCAAACCTTGATTGCCAGTGTGCTGCACAAGTACGTAACTGGTCGCCTTGCTGAGCGCCCTGCTCCAACCGCCAAGAAGGTTCCGTCGCGCGCACAAAAGCGGCGAGCAGCGTCGGCAAGCTGAAGGCTCCGTGGCGGCCTTCAGCGGTTCAAGCACGCCGTGGCTTCAAGTCCCCCGACTCCGTGCCAGCGGCGGATTCTTCGCAAAGTACCGCTTGATCCCGATGGTCAACGCCTCGACCAGTTGCGACTGATAGCGCGCGTCGCGCAGCTTGGCCTCTTCCTCCGGATTCGAGATGAACGCCGTCTCTACCAGGATCGACGGGATGTCCGGCGCCTTCAGCACCGCGAAGCCGGCCTGCTCGACACGTGGCTTGTGCAGTCGCCCGACGCGCCCGATCTGGCCCAGCACCTCGCCGCCCAGACGCAGGCTGTCCTTGATCTGCGCGGTGGTGCTCATGTCGAGCAGGGCGCGCATCACGGCCGCGTCCTTGGCCTTGATGTTGACGCCGCCGACCGAGTCGGCCTGGTTCTCGCGGTTGGCCATCCAGCGCGCGGCGGCGCTGCTGGCGCCGCCCTGGCTCAGTGCGAACACCGATGCACCCCGCGCCTCGGGCGTGAAGAACGCGTCGGCGTGGATCGACACGAACAGGTCGGCCTGCACCCGTCGTGCCTTGCGCACGCGGTCCTGCAGCGGCACGAAGAAATCGGCGTCGCGCGTCAGCATCGCGCGCATGCCGGGCAGCGCGTTCAGGCGGTCGCGCAATTGCAGCGCCACCGACAGCACCACGTCTTTCTCGCGCAGCCCGCTCGGGCCCACGGCGCCCGGGTCTTCGCCGCCATGCCCCGGGTCGAGTGCCACGATCACCAGGCGACTGATGCGGCTGGCGGCTGAGGCCGGTGATTCGGGCGGCCGCATGCTCGGCCCGTCCGGCGGGTTAGCCGGGGTCATGCCACCCGTGCGCGTGGGTGCGGTCGGTGCGCCGCGCGGTGGCGCACTGGCGCTTCCCCCGGGGAGGATGGCGATCGGCGGCTTGTCGACCCGCCCGATGAATTCGCCGAGTGCATCGCGCACCGATTGCGCGGCTTGTTCCTCGGCCTGTTCCTTTTCCTGGATCAGTGCCAGCAGCGGATCGCGTTCCTGCACCGGATACAGGTCGAAGACCAGCCGGTGCTTGTAGGCCGCGACCGGGGTGAGCGCGAAGAGCTGGGGCTTGGTGGCCTGCTTCAGGTCGATCACCAGCCGCACCACGCGCGGCTGGTATTGGCCGACGCGCACGCCGGCGATGTACGGATCATCGGCGCGCACCTGTCCGACCAGATCGCGCAACTGCGGGCTCAGGTCGAGCCCGTCGACATCGATGACCAGGCGGGTCGGGTTGTCGGCCAGGAAATGCCGGGCCGACAGCGCGCTGTCGGACTCGATCGTGACCCGCGTGTAGTCGGCCGCCGGCCACACGCGGACCGCGACGATCGCGGAAGCCTGTGTCGCGTGACTGCCGACCAGCGTGAGGGCCAGCGTGCCCATGCGCACCAGCGCGCGGCGGCGCGCGGGCAGGGCAGGGCGTGCGCTGCCGGAGTCCGTCATGGCATCAGCGAGGCACCGAGCCGTGTGCCTGCCTGGAAGGTGACCCGGCGGCGCGTGTCGTCTTCGTCGGGATCATCTGCGGGTGCATCGACCATCTCGATGTCGATGCGCAGGTCGCAGGGCGGCAGCAGGCCGGCGGCGTGCTCGGGCCATTCGACCAGCTTCAGCCCGGGACTCGCGAACACGTCGCGAAAGCCGGCGTCCTCGAATTCCTGTGGATCGTCGAAACGGTAGAAATCGAAATGCCAGATGTCGAGGCCGGGCAGCGTGTACGGCTCGACCACGGCGTAGGTCGGGCTCTTGACATGGCCTGTGACGCCGAGCGCTCGCAGCAGGTGCCTGACAAAGGTGGTCTTGCCGGCACCCAGCGTGCCATGCAGCTCGATGACGGCGTCGCGCACACCGGCCCGGGCCGCCAGCACGCGTGCAGCCGCGGCGCAGGCGGCCTCGTCAGGCCACAGCTCGGTGCGGGCTTCTAAGATCGGCATGCCGATGGACGGCTCGGGGATGGAAGAGGCATGGTCGCTGGTCACGGGTTGGATGAGTCGCTGCTGTGGCCTCGCGTGCAGGCCTGGGCGGGTGAGCTCGGATTTTCCCAGATTGGTGTCTCCGACGTGGACCTGAGCCGCGCCGAGCCCGGCCTGCAGGCCTGGTTGGCCGAGGGATTCCATGGTTCCATGGATTACATGCAGCGACACGGGTTGAAGCGCGCCCGCCCGGCCGAGCTGGTGCCCGGCACGCTGCGCGTGCTGACCGCGCGGATGGATTACCGGCCCGCCGGGTCCGATCCGCCCGGCTCGTCCGGAGAGTGGCAGGCCATCGAATGGCAGCGTCTGCGCGAGACTGACCGGGCCACCGTGTCGATGTATGCGCGGGGCCGCGACTATCACAAGGTGTTGCGAAATCGCCTGCAGGCGCTGGCCGATCGCATCGCGGCAGCAGTCGGCCCGTTCGGCCACCGCGTGTTCACCGATTCGGCCCCGGTGCTCGAAGTCGAGCTGGCGACGCGCAGCGCCCTCGGCTGGCGCGGCAAGCACACGCTGGCGTTGAGCCGCGATGCGGGGTCGATGTTCTTCCTCGGCGAGATCTACCTCGACATGCCGTTGCCCGTGACCGAACCGGTCGCCGCGCATTGCGGCAGTTGCACCGCCTGCATCGACCTGTGCCCGACGCAGGCGATCGTGGCGCCTTACCGGCTCGATGCACGGCGTTGCATCAGTTACCTGACGATCGAGCATGCGGGGCCGATCCCGGTCGAGTTCCGCGAGGCGATCGGCAACCGGATCTACGGCTGCGACGATTGCCAGCTGGCGTGCCCGTGGAACAAGTACGCGCAACGCAGCACGCTGTCCGATTTCGATGTGCGCCCGCTGTTGGCCGATCCGACGCTGCTCGACCTGTGGCGCTGGAGCGAGGCCGATTTCTTGCGCCACACCGAAGGCAGCGCGATCCGCCGCATCGGCCACGAACGCTGGCGCCGCAATCTCGCGGTGGCGATGGGCAACGCGCTGCGTGCTGAATTTGATTCCCTCTCCCCAGCGGGGCGAGGGGGTGAAATTCGGGCCGCGCTGATGGCCGCGCGCGACAGTGCCAGTGACCTCGTGCGCGAGCACATCGATTGGGCTTTGCGTCAGGCCGGCGCCGACGCTACATCCGGGCCCCGATCGCCAGCCACAGTGGCACGCTGACCATGCCGAGCAGCGTCGACATCGTGACCAGCCCGGCCACGAACGGGCCGTGGCCACCCATGCGTGTCGCAAGGACGTAGGCACTCGACGCGGTGGGCAGGGCGGCAAATGCCAGTGCGACGGCATGCTGCGCCGGCGGCAGGCCGATCCAGGTCGACAGGCCGAGCGCGATCAGCGGCAGCGCCAGGTGGCGGATGCTCAGGAACGCTGCCGCGAGCGCCGGCGCGGCTTGCAGGCCTCCGAGCTTCAGGCCTGCGCCCACCGACATCAGCCCGAGCGGGATGGCCGCCAGGCCCAGGCGATGCAAGGTGGTGCCGACGGCCTCGGGCAGGTGCAGCCCGGCGAGGTTGAACGACAGGCCGGCCAGCGTGCCCAGGATCAGCGGGTTGCGCGCCAGCTCGCGACCGTAGTGGTGCCCGCCGTGACGCGCCAGCGGCCACACCGCAGCGATGTTGCAGATCGGCACGCACAGCGCGATCAGCAGCGCCATCAACGCGAGTGATTCAGCGCCGCCCAACCGTTCTGCGAGTGCCAGCGCAATGTAGGAGTTGAAGCGGAACGAGGTCTGTGCCCCGGAGGCGTGCAGCCGCGCATCGACGCCCGGCCACTGGCGGACCGCATACGCCAGCGCGACACCGCACAGAACGGTACCGACGCCGACCGCCGCCAGGCCGGCGGTTTGCGCCGGGTGCAGCGGGCTCTTGGCGATCGAGCTGAACAGCAGCACCGGGAACAGCAGGTGGTAGGTCAGCCGCTCGACCGCGTCCCAGACCGGGCGGTTCAGCAGCGTGTGACGACACAACAGAAAGCCGACCACGATCAGCAGCAGGTCGGGCACCAGCAACAAGACATTCGACATGGCGGTCGAGTGTGCCAGCGAGAATGGCTGCATGAGTTCGCTACCGGCCAGCACCGCCTCGATCGATCGCTTCATCGATGCGCTGTGGATCGAGGACGGCCTGTCGGTGAACACGCTGGCCGCCTACCGGCGCGACCTGACGCTGTATGCGCATTGGCTGGCGGCCGGGCCCGATGCGGCACTCGACGCCACGACCGAAACCCATCTGCGCGATTACGCGGTGGCGCGCCACGACGGCAGCAAGGCCAGCAGCACCAACCGACGGTTGACGGTGTTCAAGCGCTACTTCCGCTGGGCGCTGCGCGAGCACCTGATCGTCGCCGATCCGACGCTGAAGCTGCTGGCCGCGAAGCAGCCGCCACGCATGCCGAAGGTGCTGAGCGAAGCGCAGGTCGAGGCCTTGCTGGGTGCCCCGGACGTGACCACACCGCTGGGCCTGCGCGACCGCACGATGCTGGAGCTGATGTACGCGAGCGGGCTGCGCGTCAGCGAGCTGGTGACGCTGAAGACGGTGCATGTCGGACTCGTCGACGGCGCGCTGCGCATCACCGGCAAGGGCGCCAAGGAACGTCTGGTGCCGTTCGGTGAAGAGGCGCGTGCCTGGCTGGTGCGCTACCAGGCCGAGGCGCGCGCCGACATCCTGAAGGCGCAGGTCAGCGAGGCGCTGTTCGTCACCGCACGCGGCGGCCCGATGACGCGCCAGATGTTCTGGCGGCTGATCAAGCAGCACGCGCTGCGCGGCGGGGTGCAGGTGCCGCTGTCGCCGCACACGCTGCGTCATGCCTTTGCCACCCACCTGCTGAACCACGGCGCCGACCTGCGCGCGGTGCAGATGTTGCTGGGTCACTCGGACATCTCGACGACGACGATCTACACCCACGTGGCGCGCGAACGGCTGAAGACGCTGCACGCCGCGCACCATCCGCGGGGTTGATCGGCCAGGCAGCCGGCTTCGACGTCGCGAGCCCCGCTCCTACAATCCGCCGCTATTCGAAAGGGTCCCCCAGCATGAAAGTCACCGCGTCCAACTTCAAGGCCTACGACATCCGGGGCATCGTCGGCAAGACCATCAGCGAAGCGTTTGCCGAGCACCTCGGTCGCGCCTTCGGCAGCGAGGCGGTGAAAGCCGGCGAGCGTGCGGTGGCGGTCGGTCGCGATGGCCGCAAGTCGGGCCCGAAGCTCGCAGCGGCGTTGATCCGCGGGTTGATGTCGACCGGGCTCGATGTCGTCGACCTGGGCGCCGTCACCACGCCGATGCTGTATTACGTCGCCGCCACGCGCGGTCGGCGCGGCTGTCACAGCGGGATCATGGTCACCGGCAGCCACAACCCGAAGGACTACAACGGCTTCAAGATGGTGCTGGCCGGTCGTGCGATCTACGGCGACGAGATCCAGAACCTGCGCTTGCGCATGGAAGCCGAGGACTATGTGTCGAAGGCGGGCCGATCGGCCCCGATGGACATCCTCCCCGAGTACAGCGCGCGCATCACCGGCGACTGCAAGCTCAAGCGCCCCATGAAGATCGTCGTCGACTCGGGTAACGGCATTCCGGGCGCGTCGGCGCCGGGCATCCTGCGCGCGCTGGGCTGCGACGTGACCGAGCTGTACTCGAAGGTCGATGGCAATTTCCCGAACCACCATCCGGACCCGAGCAAGCCCGAGAACCTGGCCGACCTGATCCGCGCCGTGCAGACCTCCGACGCCGAGATCGGCCTCGCCTTCGATGGCGATGGCGACCGGTTGGGCGTGGTCACGAAGGACGGCAAGATCATCTATCCCGACCGCCAGCTGATGCTGTTCGCGAAGGACGTGCTGAGCCGCAACCCGGGCGGCACGGTGATCTTCGATGTCAAGTGCACGCAGCGTCTCGCGCCAGTGATCCGCAAGGCCGGTGGCAAGCCGCTGATGTGGAAGACCGGCCACTCGCTGGTCAAGGCCAAGATGAAGCAGGTCAAGGCGCCGCTTGCCGGCGAGATGAGCGGCCACATCTTCTTCGGCGAGCGCTGGTACGGGTTCGACGACGCGACCTACACCGCTGCGCGCCTGCTCGAGATCCTGAGCCGCAGCAAGGATCCGAGCAAGGTGCTCAACGCGCTGCCGACCAGCTTCAACACGCCCGAACTGAACGTGCCGTGCGCCGAAGGCGAGCCGAAGGTGCTGGTGCAGAAGCTGCTGGAAACCGCGAAGTTCCCGGGCGCGCTGGAGATCATCACGATCGACGGCCTGCGCGCCGAATACAAGGACGGCTTCGGGCTGATCCGTTCTTCCAACACCACGCCGGTGCTGGTGATGCGCTTCGAAGGCCACACCGAGAAGGCGCTGCATCGCATCGAGGCGGCCTTCATGGCGGCCTTGCGAGCGGTCAAGCCCGATGCGCAGATTGCCACCGCAGCGCATTGAATTCCGCGCATTGAGCATGGTGCAACGCCGGGCTCACCGCTGATCGTGCGGCGGCTGGCGCGCGCTGCCTATTCGACGCTGCTCTGGCTGGCGGTGCCGGCCTATGTGCTGAAGCTGTGGTGGCGCGGGCGCGCCGAGCCGCTGTACCGGTTTGCCATCGAAGAGCGCTTCGGGTGGTATCGCGTCGATCGCCGCAACGACCCGGCTTCGGCAGGCTGGGTCTGGGTGCATGCGGTGTCGCTTGGCGAGACGCGGGCGGCTTCGGCGCTGTTGACAGCGTTGCGCGCGCAGCGTCCCGGCGTGCGTGTGCTGCTGACGCACGGCACCGCCACCGGCCGCACGGCAGGTGCCGCCTTGCTGCGCCCCGGCGATCGCCAGGCGTGGTTGCCGTTCGACACCCCGGCATCGGTCGAACGCTTCCTGTCGCATTTCCAGCCCACCGTCGGCGTGCTGATGGAGACCGAGATCTGGCCCAACCTGCTGCACGCTGCGCAGCGCCGGGGCATTCCGATGGTTCTGGCGAATGCTCGTCTCAGCGAACGCAGCGCACGCAAGGCAAAGCGCTTCGAGGCGCTGTTCCGGCCGGTGGCCGAGAGCGTGCCGCTGGTGCTCGCGCAGACGCAGGAAGACGCTGATCGCCTGCGTGCCGCCGGCGCACCGCGCGTCGAGGTCAGTGGCAACCTGAAATTCGATGTAGCGCCCGACGCGGCCCAACTCGCGCTCGGTGCAGCCTGGAAGCGCGCCTGCGGGCGCCCGATCGTGTTGGCGGCGAGCACCCGCGAGGGCGAGGAAGCGCCATTGCTTGCCGCGTGGAAGCAGCAGCCTGCGCCGCGCCCGCTGCTGTTGATCGTGCCGCGTCATCCGCAGCGTTTCGACGACGTGGCCGCGCTCGTCGAGGGCAGCGGACTGACGTGCTGGCGGCGCAGTCGCTGGACCGACGCACCCCCCGCGCAAGCCGAGGCCGCCGACGTCTGGATCGGCAATTCGATTGGCGAGATGGCCGTGTACTTCAGTTGTGCCCAGGTCGCGTTGCTGGGCGGCAGCTTCGAGCCGCTCGGCGGGCAGAACTTGATCGAGGCCGCCGCTTGCGGTTGCCCGGTGCTGATGGGGCCGCACACCTTCAACTTTGCCGAGGCGGCCGAGCTGGCCCAACGCGAGGGCGCTGCGCAACGGGTGGCCGACATCGATGAGGGCGTGCGCATCGCTGTCGAGTTTGTATCCGCCTCGACGGGCACGCTGACCGAGGTAACGGTGGAGCGATCACTCGGCGCCGCCCTCGGCCCGCAGCACGCTCTTGCGTTCGCTGCACGCCACCGGGGCGCAGCCGAGCGCATGGCAAAACAGATCGACGCGCTGATCGCCTGAGCGTCAGCGGCGTGACAGCCTGCGACTCACTGACCGAGCAGCCGGCTCACTGCCGCCACGTCGTCGGGCTTCAGCTGGCCGGCGGCCTGCCGCAGCCGCAATCCACCAACCAGCGTGTCGTAGCGCGCCTTCGACAGGTCGCGGCGCGTGGTGAAGAGCTGGGTCTGCGCGTTCAGCACGTCGATGTTGACCCGCACGCCGACGCGGTAGCCGAGTTGCGTGGCCTCCAGCGCGAGGGCGCTCGACGATTCCGCAGCTTCGAGCGCCAGCACCTGGGCCTGCAGCGACTGCACGCCGAAATAGGCCTGCCGCGTGCCCAGGGACACCGCGCGCCGCGCCGCTTCGAGGTCGTTGCGTGACTTGTCTTCGAGCACCAGCGTTTCCTTGACCCGGTTCTGCACGGACAGCCCGGCGAACAGTGGCAGGTTGAGTTCCAGTCCGATGCTCGCGCTCTTGGTGCTGCCGCTGCGCGACAACTGGCTGCCGCCGCTGCTGCCGCCCGAGCTGTACGAATCGCTCAGGCTGCCCACCACGTCCACGGTCGGCAGATGGCCTGCCTGCGCCTTGCGGGTTTCGAGCTGGGCGACTTCCAGCGACAGGTGTGCCAGCCGGACCGACGGATGCTGCGCATCGGCCTGACCGGCCCAGGTTTCGGCATCGGCGGGCAACACCGGCAGCAGCGTCACCGGGGGCCTCAGCCCCAACGGCTCGACGTTGCTGCGCCCGACCAGTTGATCGAGCGCGATGCGCTTGTTGCGCAGGTCGTTGTCGGCGGCGATCTCCTGCGCGGTGGCGAGGTCGTAGCGCGCCTGCGCTTCGCGGGTGTCGGTGATGGTGGCGGTGCCGACCTCGAAATTGCGTTGGGCCGAGGCCAGCTGCTCGTTGATGGCCACCTTGCTGGTGCGTGTGGTGGCCAGTGCGTCCTTCGCGGCGAGCACGTCGAAGTACGCCTGCGCGACGCGCACGATCAGGTCCTGCTCGGCGGTTTCGAGGCGCAGGCTGGCGGCTTCGAGCTCGCGTTGCGCCTGGTCGATGCTGGCGTTGCTGGCGCGGTTGAACAGCGGCTGGCGTCCGGCCAGCTGCAGCGCCCGGTTGTTGAACGACGCGGTGCCCAGCGCGGTATCGACCCGGCCGATGTTGGTGTTGCCGCCGAGGCTCAGGTTCGGGCGCAGCAACGCGTCGGCCTGGGCGGCACGGTACTGCGCCGATTCGGCCAGCGAGCGTGCCGACAGGTAGGTGGCGTCGTAGTCGTGCGCGGCCTGGTACAGCGCGTCCAGGCTTTGGGCCTGGGCCGTGCCGAGTCCGGTCGCGAACAGCAGTCCTGCGACGAGGTGCTTCACGCGAAATCCGCCTGCATCGTCATGTCGGCCGTTGACGGAGAGGGCCATGAGGAGTCCTTCGGAATGGCGGGGCAAATCATCAGTAGCGCGGCACCGACGCATCCACCTCGGTCGACCACGCATCGATGCCGCCGGTGAAATTGGCGACTGAAGCGAAGCCCTGGCGCTGCTCCAGGAAGGCCGCGACCTGGGCGCTGCGCACGCCGTGATGGCACAGGCAGACCGTGGAGCGCGCGGGATCGAGTTCACCGAGGCGCTGGACGATCTCGCTCATCGGCAGGCTCAAGGTGGTCAGACCCTCGGCGCGCAGTGAGGCGAGTTCGAATTCCCACGCCTCGCGCACGTCCAGCAGCAGCGGGAGGTCGGTGGGCGATGCCTCTGCCAGCAGGGCCGCGAACTCGCCGGCACCGATGTGCTGCATCAGAAGTGGAACCGGCTCGGCTCTTCGAAGCCGATGAGTCGCGGTGCCACGGTGTCGAACAGATCGACGCTGCCGATCGCACCATCGGTCGGGCTGCCGGCGCTGCGCGTGTACAGCACGGCCCGCATGATCGGCAACTGCCCGACGATCGCGACCAGCCGGCCACCCGGCTTCAGCTGATCGAACAGCGCCGGAGGCACCTGTGGCACCGAGCCGGACAGCACGATCACGTCGAACGGGGCCTCGCCAGGGCAGCCCTTCGAGCCGTCCGCGTGGCGCACGGTCACGTTCGAGGTGCCGGATCGGCGCAGGTTGGCGCTGGCGAAAGCCGCCAGCTCGGCGTCGATTTCGAGGCTCAGCACCTGCTGCGCCTGGTGGCCGAGCAGTGCAGCCATGAAGCCCGATCCGGCGCCGATCTCGAGCACCCGCTCGTGCTTGCCGACGGCCAGCTCCTGGAGCAGGCGCGCTTCGACCCGGGGCGCCAGCATCGATTGCGCCGGGCCTTGCGAGGTGTGCAGCGGGATCTCGGTGTCGACGAAGGCCATCGACCGGTACGCCGCCGGCACGAAGTCTTCGCGGCGCACCGCAGCCAGCAGCGCCAGCACGTCGGCGTCGAGCACGTCCCACGGACGGATCTGCTGCTCGATCATGTTGAAACGGGCGAGTTCTGTGTCCATGGGAGTTCGGTCTTTCGTGATTGAAGGGTTCATGCAGTCAAGCGACAGTCCATGTCGTCGCTCCACTGCGCATTTTATTTCCCCAGGATCAGGGGCGCGGGGACAGTGGTGTGCGCATTGCGCGTGAACCGCCGCTTGGCCCACGCCGACAGATCATCGAGGTAGCAATAGACCACCGGCACGACCACCAGCGTCAGCAGCGACGAGGCAATCACGCCGCCGATCACTGCCTGGCCCATCGGCGCGCGCTGCTCGGAGCCCTCGGATATCGCGAAGGCCAACGGCACCATGCCGAAGATCATTGCCAGCGTCGTCATCAGGATCGGGCGCAGGCGCACGCGGGCGGCGAGCAGCAGGGCTTCCTCGCGGCCAAGGTGGCCCGAGGCGGTCGCCGGCTCGCCCGGCACTGCGCCGTCGCGCGCGCGGATCGCGAAGTCGATCAGCAGGATCGCGTTCTTGGTCACCAGACCCATCAGCATCACGATGCCGATGATGCTGAACATGTTGAGCGTCGAGCGGAACATCATCAACGTGAGCACGACGCCGATCAGCGTCAGCGGCAGCGAGCTCATCAATGCGATCGGTTGCAGGAAGCTGCGGAACTGGCTGGCCAGAATCATGTAGATGAAGACCACCGCGAGGCCCAGCGCGCCCACCGCGTAGCTGAACGACTCGGTCATGTTCTTGGTGCTGCCGCCGAAGGTGTAGCGATAGCCCGGCGGCCACGCGATGCCGTCGAGGATGCGCCGGATGTCGGTCGACACATCGCCCGAACTGCGCCCGTAGGCGTTGGCGTCCATGTTGATCTCGCGGTTCAGGTCGCGTCGGTTGATCTGGTTCGGCCCGGTCGACGCGGTGATGTCGGCC
The DNA here is from genome assembly GCA_030654805.1 of Burkholderiaceae bacterium. GTDB lineage: Bacteria > Pseudomonadota > Gammaproteobacteria > Burkholderiales > Burkholderiaceae_C > PBB1. The sequence continues at coordinate 28,581 of JAURWR010000096.1, read as the reverse complement.
ACCTGCGACAACCGCACGATGCGCGGCATCCCGTCGGCGCCGGCGACCACCGGCACCGGCAGCCGCTGCAGGTCGGCCAGTGAATGGCGGCTCTCGGGTGTCAGGCGCACGATCACGTCGTAGTTCTCGCCGTCGGGTGCGCGCCAGTTGCCCACCGTCGTGCCGGCGACCAGCGAACGCAGCGCGGTGGCGAGCGCATTGACGTTGAGCCCGAGGTCCGATGCCGCTTCCCGCTTGACATTGATCGCCACCGTCGGCTTGTCGGGCTTCAGCGTGCTGTCCAGGTCGACGAGTCCCTGCACCTGATGAAGCTGCGCGGTGATGACCTTCGACAGGCGCTCCAGTTCGCCGAGGTCGCTGCCCTGGATCGAGAACTGCAGGCTCTTGCCGCCACCCAGGTCGGGCGTGCCGATGTTGGTGACGGTGATGCCCGGGATGCGCGCGAGGCGCTCGCGCAGCGGCACGGTCATCTCGTCCAGCCCGCGCTGGCGCAGGTGGCGGTCGACCAGCCGAACGTAGGTGCTGGCGAAGATCTTGCCGGCCGCGTTGCCGCTGTTGATCGTGGTCACGGTGTACTGGACCTCGGGCAGCTCGCGCAGCGCGACATCGACCTGCCGGGCGCGCGCCTCGGTGATTTCGAGCGACGACCCCACCGGCGTGTAGAAATTGACGGTCGTTTCCGAGAAGTCGGCCTTCGGCACGAACTCGGCGCCGAGCAGCGGGATCAGCAGGAAGCTGCCGCCGAAGGTGGCCAGCGCGATCGCGAGCGTCGCCAGCCGGTGGCGCAGCGACCAGCGCAGGATCGCCTGGTAGCCGTGTCCCAGTCGCACGGTGAAGCGCTCGAACAGCGCGGTGACGCGACCGAGCGTGCGGTCGTAGAGGCTGGTGGTGCCGCGCGGTGCACCGGGCAGATGGGACGCCTGCGGGTCGTGCCAGATGCTGGACAACATCGGGTCGAGCGTGAAGCTGACGAACATCGAGATCAGCACCGCTGCCACGATGGTCAGGCCGAACTCGTGGAAGAACTTGCCGACGATGCCGCCCATGAAGCCGATCGGCAGGAACACCGCGACGATCGACATCGTGGTGGCCATCACCGCGAGGCCGATTTCCTGCGTGCCGTCGAGTGCCGCCTGATGGGCGCTCTTGCCCATCTGCACATGCCTCACGATGTTCTCGCGAACGACGATCGCGTCGTCGATCAGCAGGCCCACGCACAGGCTCAGCGCCATCATCGTGATGCTGTTGATCGTGAAGCCGAAGGCATACATGAAGCCGAAGGTGCCGATCAGCGCGATCGGCAGCGTGAGCCCGGTGATCACGGTGCTGCGCCACGAGTTGAGGAACAGGAACACGATCAGCACCGTGAGTGCCGCCCCCTCGACCAGCGTGCGCTTGACGTTGGCGACCGCGACCCGGATCGAGCGAGAGTTGTCGCGGTTGACTTCGACGACGACGCCGGGCGGTGTCACCGATTCGGCCCCGGCCAGCGCCTGGCGCAGACCGTCGACCACCTCGATCGTGTTCTCGCCCTGCGACTTCAGCACCGACAGCAGCACCGTGCGCTGGCCGTTGTAGAGCGCCAGGCTTTCCACTTCCTGCGGGCCGTCGACCACGTCGGCGACCTGCCACAGCTTGACCGGCGAGCCGCCGCTGACGGTCGCGTTGCCGGTGCCCGGCGTGGCCGCACCGCGGCGCGCGACGACGATGTCGCGGAACTCTTCCGGGCGCTTCAACCGCGCGTTGACCTGCACCACGCGCTCCTGCTCGGTCGAGCGGATCGCGCCCATCGGCAGTTCCTGGTTCTCGCTGCGCACCGCGTTGATGACGTTGTCGACGCTGACGCCCATCGCCTCCATCGCGGCCGGCTTCAGGTACAGGTTGATCTGCCGCGACACGCCACCGACCACGCTGACCGAACCGACGCCGCGCACGTTTTCCAGTCGCTTCTGCAGCACCTGCGTGGCCCAGGTCGTCAGCTCCTGCGGCGACTGCTTGCCGCTCGGCGACAGCACCGCGAGGTTGAAGATGGGCGTGCTCGCCGGGTCGAAGCGCGAGACGCGCGGCTCCTTGACCTCGTCACGCAGGCTGGGGCGCACCAGCGCGACCTTCTCGCGCACGTCCTCGGCCGCCTTGCGCCCGTCGATGTTCAGGTTGAACTCGATGATGACGATCGAGTTGCCCTCGTAGGACCGCGAGTACAGCGAGCTGATGCCGGCCACCGTGTTGACCGCCTCCTCGACCTTCTTGGTGACCTCGGTCTCGACGATCTCGGGCGATGCGCCCGGGTAGTCGAACTGCACCACCACGGTCGGGAAATCGATGTTCGGGAACTGATCGACCGACAGCCGCTGGTAGCTGAACAAGCCGAGCACGACGAAGGCCAGCATGACCATCGTCGCCATCACCGGATTGCCGATCGAGACGCGGGTGAACCACATGCGAGTCGTGGCCGGTCAGCGCACGTCGGCCGGCGCCGAGGCGGCGGACGCGACGCCGTTCGATCCCGCGCCGGGTAACTTCACCCGCGAGCCGTCGCGCACCGCGCCAGCCGATCCGCGCAGCAGCACGGTGCCATCGGCCATCCCGCCGGTGACCTCGACCACCGCCTCGACGGAGCCATCGACCGGCAGCTCGCCGCGCTGACCGAGCGTGACCTTGCGCTGCTCGACGCGATCGCCGACCACCGCCAGAACGTAGGGCTGGGCCTGATCGACCCGCACCGCCGACACGGGAACCGCCAGCACGCTGCTGCTGCGCAGGTCGATGCTGCCGGTCGCGAACAACCCCTGGCGCAGCCCCGGTTGCGGGTCGATGGCCAGGTACACCATCACCGCACGCGTGCCGGCCTGCGTGCTCGGGTTGATGCGCACCACCTTTGCGGTGACCGGCCCGGCGAGGCCGTCGATGGCCAGCCGCGCCGCCTGACCGACCGAGACGCTGCCGATGTCTTCCGGCGCCACCGCCGCTTCGAGCTCGATGCGCGACAGGTCGACCACCTCGATCAGCTTCGCATCGACCGCCACCCGCTCGCCCGGCTGCACCAGCCGCTGCGATACCAGACCGGAGATCGGCGCCACCAGCCGGGCGTCGCCGCGGGCCTTGCGCGCCAGGTTCAGCGCAGCGATCGCCGCTTCGTGGGTCGCGCGGGCGGCTGCCTCGTTGGAAATCGAAGTTTCGAGTCCGGTGGTCGAGATGAAGCCTTGCGCCACCAGCGCGCGGTTGTTGGTCAGCGCGCGCTGCGCGATGTCGAGCTGGGCGCGGGCCGACGCGGCGTTCTGGTCGGCTTGTTGCACGCGCAGATCGACTTCCAGCGTGTCGAGCTGGCCGATCGTCTGCCCGGCCTTCACGCTGTCGCCTTCGCGCGCCGTCAGCGACTTGACCTCGGCGGCGACCTTCGCACGGACCACCGCGCTGTCGACGGCCTTCAGCCCGCCGGTGATCGCGAGCGTGCGGTGGAAGGTCTGGGTGCGCGCCACCACGAGATCACTGGCGCTCAGCTCCAGCGCGGGTGGCGGTTTGGCCGGCGCGGCGGCCAGAGCGCGCTCCTGTGCGCGGACGTACAGCGTGCGGCCAATGAATCCGGCCACCACCAGCACCGCCAGGATCAGAACGACCCATCCCAAGCTGATGCGCTTCCTCATCGTGTGTACTTCATGCGACTCTTGTGACGGCGTGCAACGGGATGGTCGCGCACCTCACGGCCGCGAAGTATCAGGTGATTGCAGCCGGATTGCCCGACGACGGGCTTCTGTCCGGTGCGCAATCTCGGTGTTCGTGCCGGAAACGGCGTGTCGGGGCTGGAAGGACACGCGGGCGCGGGGACGACGAAGTTCGGGCATGAATGGGGGCTCGACCGGCCGGTTTGACGGTCGCAGACGATTATCGGCGAGCCGATACCCGACCCGGCCGGCCCCGGATCTCCGCAGGAACAGCGACATCGCACAGGCAGAATCGCCGCAATGCTCTCGCTGGACCGGTTCTCATTTCACCAACTGCTGCTGGTCGCCTTCCTGTTGATCGCCGGGCTGCTCAGCGCGGCGTCGCTGCGCGGGCTGTTCACGATCGAGGCACTCATCACGCAGAGCAGCCAGGGCGCGCAGCAGGCGGTGTCGCTGAGCGCGGCGGCGCAGCGGCTGGCCGAGCGCAGCGTGACGATGGAACGCGCGGCGCGGCAGTTTCTGGTGCTCGACGATCCGCTGCTGCGCCAGCGTTTCGACGACGCGGCGCGCGAAGCCGGCGAGGCGCTGGCGCAGCTGGTGGCGGGCACCGACGCCGCCGCGCGTCGCGATGTCGATGCGACCAACTGGCGCAAGACGCTGCAGACGGTGCGCCGCCAGCTGATCGGCGAGCCCGACACGCTGCGCGACCGCGAGCAGACGCTGACCGCGGCGTTTCGCGAACTCGGCCAGATCAACATCGATCTGGCCGATCAGGTGCGCCTGGCCACTGAAGCGCGCAACGCGGCGCTGCTGGAGCGGTTGGAACTGGGCCGCGCCGCGCTGGCCCGCCAGATCGGCGTGGCCATCGCGGTGGCGGTGGCGCTGGCGCTGGCGTTCGGCATCTGGCTGGCGCGTCCGCTGAAACGCCTGGAGGCGGCCATCGTCGGTCTGGGTGAGAACCGGCTCGACCGTCCGATCGAGATGCGCGGCCCTGCCGACGTGCGCCAGCTCGGCCGCCGTCTTGAATGGCTGCGGCTGCGGCTGGCCGAACTCGACGCCGACAAGGCGCGCTTCCTGCGCCACGTCTCGCACGAGCTGAAGACGCCGCTGGCTGCGATGCGCGAAGGCGTCTCGCTGATGGAGGACGGCGTGACCGGTCCGCTCAACGAGTCGCAGCGCGAGGTCACACGCATCCTGCGGCAGAACACGGCGGTGCTGCAGGCGCAGATCGAGGACTTGCTGCGGTTCAACACCGCCGCGTTCGATGCGCGGCGGCTGGTGCGCAGGCCGGTCGAGCTGCATGCGTTGATCGCCGAGCAGATCGAGATGCAGAAGCTGCAATGGCAGGCACGCCGTCTCACCGTCGCTGTGCGCGGCGATGCGCTGACCGTCGAGGTCGATGCCGAAAAGCTCGGCACCGCGCTGGGCAACCTGCTGTCGAACGCGATCCGCTTCAGCCCGATCGGGGGCACCATCGTCTTCGAGGTGTCGCAGTGGCCGGGCCGGGCACGCATCGACATCACCGACCAGGGGCCCGGCGTCGCGCCAGCCGACCGGGCGCGCGTGTTCGAACCCTTCTTCCGTGGCGAACGCCAACCCGCCGATGCCGCCAGGGGCAGCGGCATCGGCCTGTCGATCGTCCAGGAACTGGTGCGCGCGCACGATGGTCAGATCGACCTGTTGATGCCCGAGGCCGCCGTCATCGGCGCCGGGCCGTCCCAAGACGATGAGCGCCCCCTCGGAGGGCAGGCGCCCGAGGCGCCGTGGGGGCGGTCAAACTCATCGGGCGCTCATTTTCGGATTGAATTGCCTCATGTCTCTGCTCGTTGAAGCCGCCTTTGCGCGGCCGTCCCGTGGGTCCGTCGACGTCGCTGCCGTGGTTTCGTGCATGGCCGCGTTGTCGATCGGACTGTCGGCCTGCACGTCGTTCCGCTCTGATGACCGGCCGTTGCCTGTCGCCCGGGCGGCCTCTGCGCCGGAGGTCGTTGCTGTGCCTGCGCCTGCAATGGACGCGGCTTCGGCGCCACCCGCTGCGTTGGCGGCCTCGGCGCCGGTCGATGCGGCCACGCCCGGAGATCTGGTGTCGCGCCGTTTGCTGGCGTATCACGATCAGGTCCGAGGGCTTTCCCCGAATGACCTGGCGCAGGAGATCAACCGCCTCGCCGCGTTGCCGGTCGCGCCCGACACCTCACTGGAACTGGCGTTGACGCTGATGCAAACCCGCAACGGCGGCGAGCTGAACCGTGCGATCGGCCTGGTCGATCCGCTGACCAAGGGCAGCTCGCCCGATCAGCGCGCGTGGCAGCCGTTCGCGCGGCTGCTGATGTCGCGTCTGCTCGAACTGCGTCGACTCGAAGACCTGCTCGACAAGCGCAATCAGGAACTGCGCGACAGCCAGCGCGATGTCAGGCAGCTCAACGAAAAGCTCGAAGCGCTGAAGGCCATCGAGCGCAGCCTGGCACCGCGTCCGTCGTCCTCGTCTGCACCCGCGACTTGGTCTGGGGCGGCGTCGTTCGCGCCGGCCTCTCAGGCGACCACGCCCAACCGCCGGAACCCGTGATGGCTGCCAACCTGCTGGTCGTCGACGACGACGCGGATCTGTTGCAGTTGCTGTCGATGCGGCTGACGGCGGCCGGCTACCGCGTCACCGGCGTCGGCTCGGCCGAAGCAGCCCTGGCGCACCTCGAAGCGGCGCGGCCGCAACTCGTGGTCAGCGACGTGCAGTTGCCCGGCCGCGACGGGCTGGCGCTGTTCGACGAGATCCGCAAGCGGCATCCGGCGTTGCCGGTGATTCTGCTGACCGCGCACGGCACCATTCCCGACGCGGTCGAGGCCACCGCGCGCGGCGTCTTCACCTACCTGACCAAGCCCTTCGATGGCAAGGCGCTGCTCGACAAGATCGCGCAGGCGCTGGCGCTCGGCGCGCCGGCCGCGCATCACGAGGGCACCGACGAAGCCTGGCGCGCGCCGCTCGTCAGCCGCTCGGCGGTGATGGCCGAGGTGCTCGCCGAGGCCAAGATGGTCGCCGCGTCGGATGCGAGCGTGCTGATCTGCGGCGAGAGCGGCAGCGGCAAGGAGCTGCTCGCGCAGGCCATCCACCGTGCCAGCCCGCGTGCCGCCAAGCCCTTCGTCGCCGTCAATTGCAGTGCGATTCCCGAGGCGCTGCTCGAATCCGAGCTGTTCGGCCACGTCAAGGGCTCGTTCACCGGGGCGGTCGCGAATCACCGCGGGCTGTTCCAGACGGCCGATGGCGGCACGCTGTTCCTCGACGAGATCGGCGACATGCCGCCGGCCCTGCAGGTCAAGCTGCTGCGCGTGTTGCAGGAACGTTCGGTGCGCCCGGTCGGCGCCAATCAGTCGATTCCGATCGATGTGCGCATCCTGTCGGCGACGCACCGTGATCTGGACGCCGCGATGGTGCAGGGCCAGTTCCGCGAGGACCTTTACTACCGACTCAACGTGGTCGCGCTGACCTTGCCGGCGCTGGGCGCGCGCCGCGAGGACATCCCGCTGCTGGCCAACCATTTCATGTCGAAGCTGGCCGAGAAATACGGCAAGCGGCTCAACGGCTTTGCGCCGGAGGCGCTGAAGGCGCTGACCGCCGCGCCCTGGCCCGGCAATGTGCGGCAACTGCACAACGTGGTCGAGCAGGTGTGTGCGCTGACCACCACGCCGCTGGTGCCGCTGGCGCTGGTGCAGCGCGCGCTGCGCGTGCCGAGCGTCGAGGTGCTGAGCTTTGCGCAGGCGCGCGAGCGCTTCGAGCGCGACTACCTGGTCGGGCTGCTCAAGCTCACCGACGGCAACGCCGCCGACGCCGCGCGACTGGCCGACCGCAACCGCACCGAGTTCTACCGGCTGCTGCAGAAGTACGGTCTGACGCCGGGGTTGTTTCGCAACGACCCGCGTCCTGACGGCGCGGGTGACGCGATGCCCTCGACATCGTTGTCGCCGATCAGCGACAAGTAAAAACACAGTCATATCAATGACTTGGGTCGACCGACCCGGTGGCGTGTCGCTGATTCGAGACGACAAGCTGCTCCAGAAGCGGTAGAAACCCGTGTTCTCGCGCCGGTGTGCAAGAACTGTTGCTCAAGTCGTTGATTTGAAAGGAGGTTCCGGCGCTGGCACGCAGGTTGCGCTGAAGCTCGCATCGCCCCGATGAGAGCCTCATGAACCACCGTCATTCAGCCCGCTTGAACCGCTCCTGGACCGAAGCGAGCACCGGCGCCTCCGCCGTGGCACATCGCGATGTCGGGGCCAGCATGCCGCCGATGAATCGGGGATCGATGGTCGCGCGGCCTTGGCGTGGTTTCATCGCCGGATTGCTCGTCGGCTGGATTGGGCTGACCGATCGCCTGGCGGGTCGAACGGCGTCGCAGATCGCAGCGGCGTCAGCGTCGGCAGCATCACCGGCTCCGGCCGATGTTGCCGTGACCGCTGCGTGGAAGCGCGCCGCGGTGCGCCGCCGACGTGCCCTGCTGGCGCTGGTCGCGCTGTCGGTGGTCGGCGCCACCGCGATGCTCGACCAGGTGTTGCCGACCTACAGCAGCGACACGCTGCGCAGCGCGCAGATCGGCTTGTTCTCGGTGCTGTTCGGCTGGGTGTCGGCCGGCTTCTACACCGCGATGATGGGCTTCTGGGTGCAATGGCGCGGCGACCCGCATGCGCTGTCGAGCCGCTCGGTCGTCCACCACCCCATCGCGGCCGGGGCACGCACTGCGCTCGTGATGCCGATCTGCAACGAGCAGGTCTCGACCGTCTTTGCCGGAATGCGTGCGACCGTCGAATCGCTGATCGCGGCGGGCGGGTCGCGTCTGTTCGACGTCTACCTGCTCTCGGACACGAACGATCCAACGATCCGCACCGCCGAACTGGCGGCGTGGGCCGAACTTCGCACCAGCCTCCCCACGGTTCGCATCCACTACCGCTGGCGGCAACGCCGCACGCAGCGCAAGTCGGGCAACGTGGCCGACTTCTGCCGCCGCTGGGGCAAGAATTACCGCTACATGGTGGTGCTGGACGCCGACAGCGTGATGACCGGCGACTGCCTGTTGACGCTGGTGCGCCTGATGGAAGCGCATCCCGACGCCGGCATCATCCAGACCGCCCCGCAGGCCAGCGGTCTGACGACGATCCACGCGCGGGCGCAGCAGTTCGCCGGGCGCGTGACCGGGCGTCTGTTCAGCGCCGGCATGCAGTTCTGGCAGCTCGGCGAGTCGCACTATTGGGGCCACAACGCGATCCTGCGTGTCGAGCCCTTCATGAAGCATTGCGGCCTCGCGCCGCTGCGGGGCCACGGTGGCCTGAGCGGCCACATCATGTCGCACGACTTCGTCGAGGCGGCGCTGATGCGACGTGCCGGCTACCACGTGTGGCTGGTGCACGACCTGGCTGGCAGTTATGAACAGCAGCCGCCCAACCTGCTCGAAGAGTTGCAGCGCGACCGCCGCTGGTGCCAGGGCAACCTGCAGAACGCCCGACTGATCGCCGAGCCCGGCCTGCACGGTGTCCACCGCGCGATGCTGCTGACCGGCGCGCTGGCCTACCTGTCGGCGCCGTTGTGGCTGGGCTACGTGCTGCTGGGCGTCGCGCTGTGGCTGTTCGGCGGTCACCCGTCGTTCAGCGCCGATGCGGCGGTGCCGATCGAGATGCTGGCGCTGTGGGCCGGCACGCTGGTGATGCTGGTGATGCCACGGGCGATGGGCGTCGTCACGATCATCCTGCGCAAGGAACAGGCGCAGTACGGCGGCACGGCGGCATTGATGCGCGGTGCGCTGATGGAAGGCCTGTTGTCGGTGCTGCAAGCGCCGCTGCGCATGGTCGCGCACACGCTGTTCGTGATCGTTGCGCTGACGGGCCTGAAGCTCGACTGGAAATCGCCGCCACGCGAGGCCAACGACATCGGCTGGGCCGATGCATCGAACCGCTTCGCCCTGGTCGGCGCGGTCATGCTGGCGGTGGCCGGCGCGGCGCTGGTGCTCGAACCCGCGACGCTGTTGTGGCTCGCACCGGTCGGCCTGCCGCTGCTGCTGGCGGTGCCCTTGGCGGTGCTGACCAGCCGCGCGGGACTCGGTGAGCGGGTGCGTGCGCTGGGCTTGCTGGTCACGCCCGAGGAAACGCGCACGCCGACGGTGCTGCGCGAGGCGGCCCACCATGCGTACCAGAACGCGCGCAACCGCAGCATCAAGCTCGATTGGCGCGAGGCGCTCGACAACCCCTGGCTGTTCGACGTGGTGCGATCGGCGATGGGCGCGCGCAACACGATGTGGGGCCACCGCGGCAGCGCCCGCCGCCAGCTGGTGGGCCGCCTGCGCGCGGCGCACGACATCGACAGCCTGAGCACAGCCGACCGCATGCGCCTGCTCAGCGAACCACAACACCTGGTGCGTGTGCGCGACCAGTTGATGGCGCATGCGGGCCGGGGGCCTGCGGCCTGGGGTGGTGTGTGCTGATCGCCGAGGCGGGCCAGGCTGTCAGGGCGGCAGCACGCTGCCGCAGAGTTCGATGAACCTGCCGTTTCGAAACCGCACGCCCAGCGTGTGCTCGTCGTTCCACGCCACGGTGTAGCCCAGTTCGGTCGTGAGCACGCCGCTCAACGGTGTGACAGCGACGAACACCAAGGACACATGTGACGCCACTTCGCGGGGCGACTTGATGCAAGGAACCGACGCGCCTGCTGGCGACAATTCACCCGCATCCACGGCCTCTGCATGCGGACGGTAGTGATCGAACAAAGTCTGCTCGATCACCGGTTGCCAAGCCGCCAGTAAGGTGGGGGCTGACGAATGCGAACAGCAGTCGTTGCTTGACCCCGCCTTGACATCCCCGCCCCGTATGATCCTGCGAGCCCTCTTCCGGACCCCACTTTGGATATCTCCCTGCTGATCAAAGCCGCCCTGATGGGCATCGTCGAGGGGCTCACCGAGTTCCTGCCCATTTCCAGCACCGGGCACCTGATCCTCGCGGGTTCGCTGCTCGACTTCACCGGCGAAACCGCCAAGGTGTTCGAGATCGCGATCCAGACCGGCGCGATGTTCGCGGTGATCTGGCAGTACCGCGAACGCTTGCAGCGCACGGTCGGCGGACTGGGTCGCAGCGATCCGGTCGCACGGCGCTTCGCTGTCAACGTGCTGATCGCGTTCATCCCCGCAGTGGTCCTGGGCCTCGCGTTCGGCAAGGCGGTCAAGGCGCACTTGTTCCATCCGGTGCCGGTCGCGCTCGCGTTCATCGTCGGCGGCTTCGTCATCCTGTGGGTCGAGGCCCGCCACAAGCGCCTGTACGGTGAGCTCGATCTGCAAGGGGGTCGTCGCGCAAGGGTCGAGACCGTCGACGACATGGGCCCGCTCGATGCGCTGAAGGTGGGGCTGTTGCAGTGTCTGGCGCTGATCCCCGGCACCAGCCGTTCGGGCTCGACGATCATCGGTGCGATGGTGCTCGGCTTCTCCCGCAAGTGCGCCACCGAGTTCAGTTTCTTCCTCGGCATCCCGACGCTGATGGGCGCCGGCGCCTACTCGCTGTGGAAGCAGCGCGAGGCCTTGCACTCGGGCGATCTGCCGATGTTCGTGGTGGGCCTGGTGTTCGCGTTCTTCAGCGCCTTGCTGTGCATCCGCTGGCTGATCCGCTTCGTGTCCACGCACAACTTTGTCGGCTTTGCGTGGTACCGCATCGTCTTCGGCGGCATCGTGCTGCTGACCGCCTGGCAGGGCTGGGTGACCTGGGTCGATTGACCTGCATCCACTGAATTTCTCGGGTGCAGCGCGTCCCGCAGCGGTTACTCGCTGATCAACGCGTCGTTGCCGTCGGCGCCGATCACCGCAGCCGGGTCGATGCGCACCTCGTCGCAGTTGTCTCCCGGGCCCTCTCGGTCGAGCACCAGGAAGTCGCTGGTCTCGTGCAGCGCCAGCAGCGGGTGATGCCACACCCCGGGTGCGTAGTTCACGCCCTGATGCGCCTGGGCGAGAAAGCAGCGCAGCTGTTCCGTTGTCGGTGCCGGCCCGCGCGGTGCGACGACGACCAGATAGCGGCGTGACGTTCCGCCGTTGAACAGCGGCATGAAGGCCTGCGAGCCCTGCGGGTGACGCTCCATCATGCTCACGGTGAACGGCAGCGCGCGTGGCGCGCCGCGAAAGATGCTCGCGATGACCCGCCCGCCTGAACCGGGATCGAGGTGCGCCAGGTCGTGAAAGCGCTCGGTGTTGCCGCCGTTGATCGTCCAGTGCCGCGCGGCCGCGCCGGCCTCGATCACCTCGCCGAACGGCGCGAACGCCTCGGCAGTCAGCGGCTCCACCGCAAGCGACAACGCAGCGCGCGTCATGAGTCCGGCGACAGCGTCCAGCCTGTCACAGCAACACGATCCGGCCGTGCAGTCGCAAGCGGCTCACCCCGCCATCGGGAAAGATGTTGAAGCGCACATGGGTCACCGGGCCGAGCGAGGCGAGCGTGTCGAAGTGGTGCTCTGCATCCATGCCCAGCTTCTGAGGCGCCAGCAGATCAGGCCAGAACATGCTCTGCGTGATCAGCGATGCCTCGGTGGCATCGGCCGCCACATGGGCGGCCTGCAGCGAGCACGAGTCGGGGTAGTTGCCCTTGAAGTGCGCGGTGTCGACCTCGACCCGTTCGATGATGCCGTGCGCCGCCAGCGCGACGATGCACCAGTCGTTGCCCGGTTCGCGGCGGCGGCGCGTTTCCCAGCCGTCGCCCATGTCGACACCGCGTCCCGGCAGCAGCAGCGCCGAGGCCAGGCCGAAGTGCTGGTTGTTGACAGCGACCACCCAGGCCCCGTTGATCGCGGCGGCCAGATCGAGCGCGCCTCCCGATGCCACGGCATCGACCTCGGGCCGGCCGTAGATGCGCAACCGTGCCACGCCGCCATCGGGATAGATCGCCAGGCGCACGTGCGTCCACACCTCGTGGTTGTCGATCACACGATGGTGGTGCGCGTTGCCGCCGAGCGCCATGGTGGCCAGCAGCGGTGTCCAGTGCGCGGAGCCGGCCGGGATGTCGTCGGTGCTGCGGCAGACTTCGAGCGAAGCGGCTGGCGGGTAGTTGCCCGTGAAATGGCGGGTGTCGATGTCGACACCGAAGATGCGGCCGGGCCGCGCCAGCCGCACCACGCACCAGTCGTGGCCAGGCCCGCGCTTGCGGCGAGTTTCCCAGCCGTCCATCCACTTGCCGTGGTCGTCGTACTTGCCGGGAATGAACACCGGCTCGGTGGGCGCCAGCAGCCGCTCGCGCGGTGCGAAAAACTCATCGCTGCACGAGACCACCTTCGCACCCAGTCGCGGATCGGCGAGGTTGGTGTAACGACGCGTGTGGTCGGGGGCGTTCGGGTCGAGGAGGGGTGTGGCCATGGTCGGGACGCTGCACAAAACGCCCATTCTGCGGCCGTTGCATCGGGATAATCCAGCGTGCGTCCTGCACCGACGCGACGGGCCCAGACCATCGCATGAACATCGCCGCCGATTCCGCCTACCCCCGCGACCTGAAAGGCCACGGTCCCGATGTGCCGCACGCGCGCTGGCCGGGCGGCGCGCGCATCGCGGTGCAGTTCGTCCTCAACTACGAAGAGGGCGGCGAGAACAGCCCGCTGCACGGTGATGCGACCTCCGAGGTGTTCCTGTCGGAAATCATCGGTGCGCAGCCGTTCGAGAACCGGCACATGAGCATGGAGTCGATGTACGAGTACGGCTCGCGCGCCGGCGTGTGGCGCATCCTGCGCGAGTTCGATGCGCGTGGCCTGCCGCTCACCGTGTTCGGCGTCGGCATGGCGTTGCAACGCTACCCCGAGATGGTCGAAGCGTTCATGTCGCGCGGCCACGAGATCGCCAACCACGGCTGGCGCTGGATCAGCCACCAGCACATGCCCGAGGCGACCGAACGCGAGCAGATCGCGCTGGGCACGCAGGTGCTGAAGGACCTGACCGGCGGTGTCTGGCCGCAGGGCTGGTACACCGGCCGCGACAGCCCGCAGACCCGTCGCCTCGTCGTCGAACACGGCGGGTACGAGTACGACAGCGACCACTACGGCGACGACTTGCCGTTCTGGATGCCGGTGACCTGTTCCGATGGGGCGGTGGTGCCTCGGCTGGTCGTGCCGTATGCGCTGGACACCAACGACATGCGGTTCGCGCAGGCGCAGGGGTTCAACACCGCCGATCACTTCTTCACTTATCTGCGGGATGCGTTTGATGCGCTGTATGCCGAGGGTGATCCTTCTGGGCTGGATCGGCCGAAGATGATGAGTGTGGGGATGCATTGCCGGTTGCTGGGGAAGCCGGGGCGGATTTTGGCTTTACAGCGGTTTCTGGGCCATGTGGTGGCACACGATGCGGTGTGGGTTTGTCGGCGCATCGATGTGGCGCGGCATTGGGTGCAGGTGCATCCTTACCTTGCTCGGTGAGACCGCGTTGGGTTTCGCCCTGGCTGTGGTGTTTGCCTTGCTGTGCAGCCCGCCGGGTCTCGGCCCGGCAGCCGAGTAACTTTCTTCTGTTGCCCCAGAAGAAAGTCACCAAAGAAGAGGGGCCGAACACCAGCGATTTGAGCTGGTCGCTTCGGCTGCACACCTCCGTCATCGGCTCTGGCCCGAGAACAGTCTCCGAGCTACTTCAACGGTTTCCTCGCTCACATTCAGACGACTCGGACTCGACACGGCTCGACCCTGCGGGTCATCGCCGCGAGGACCCGCAGGGTCGAGCCGAAGCGAGAACAAGCGGTTGAACGTTAGCGAGGAAACCGAAGCCGGAGTCCGGCGAGTGTTCTCGTGCCAGAGCCTCGGCCGTCAGCCTTCTGGCCGCAGCGTGATCACCACATGGCTGGTGTTCGAGGCCCCTTTGCTTTGGTGACTTTCATTTGGGCCCCGCAAATGAAAGTTACCCGCCTGTCGGGGCGGGACCCGACGCGGTCTACCAAATGGCAACAACCGCCCAACAGAGCAACAGGGCAACAGGGCAAGAACCCAAACACGGCTCAACGCAAAGCACATGAAACCTTCCGACATCATCGACATGGCCGTCCTCGCCGCCCTCTGGGGCGCCTCCTTCATGCTGATGCGCTTTGCCGCGCCGGCCTTCGGCCCGGTGCCACTGGCCGCCCTGCGGGTCATCGGCGCGTCGCTGTTCCTGGTGCCGCTGCTGCTGGTGCGTGGCCAGGCCGGCGAGCTTCGCAAGCACTGGCGGCCGCTGCTGGTGGTCGGCCTGACCAACTCGACCTTGCCGTTCATGTGCCTCAGCTACGCCGCGCTGTCGATCACCGCCGGCATGTCATCGATCTTCAACGCCGCGACGCCGCTGTTCGGCGCCGTGATCGCCTGGGTGTGGCTGCGCGACGGGCTGAATGCACAGCGCGTGGCCGGTCTCGCGATCGGGTTTTCCGGCGTGTTGTGGATGGCCTGGGACCAGGCCAGCTTCAAGCCGGGCGGCACCGGGTGGGCGGTGGTGGTGTGCCTCGCGGCGCCGCTGCTGTACGGCCTATCGGCCAGCTACACCAAGCGCTTCCTGACCGGCGTGCCGTCGCTCACTGTCGCTGCGGGCAGCCTGCTGGCGGCGGCGCTGCTGCTGTGTGTGCCGGCGGTCGTCTGGTGGCCCACCGCGGCCCCGTCGATCGCCGACTGGGGCGCTGCGGTGTTCCTCGCACTTGCCTGCACGGCGCTGGCCTACGTGCTGTTCTTCCGGCTGATCGCGAATGTCGGTCCGGCTCGCACGATCACGGTGACCTTCCTGATTCCGGCGTTCGCGGTGTTGTTTGGCCGCGTGTTCCTCGGTGAGGCGTTGACCCCTCGGATGATCGGCGGCTGCGCGGTGATCCTGATCGGCACCGGTTTCGCGACGGGCCTGCTGAGGTGGCCGTCGCGAAGCTGAATCGAAGCGTCTGGTTGCAGGGCAGCGCGCGTCAGCGCGCTGCCTCGGCCGCCACCGTCGCCGCTGCGGTTCCAGCCGGCACAGTCCAGCCGCCGCCGAGCGCTCGGTACACCGCGACCAGCGACGTTGCATTTGCGGTGTCGGCCTGTGCCAGCGCATCTCGCGCCGACAGCAGTTCACGGTCGGCGTCGAGCACCGCCAGGAAATCGGTGACGCCGGCCTCGTAGCGCAGCCGTGCCAGCCGCGATGCCTCCGAGGCGCTGCGTTCAGCGCGGGCCAGGCTCTCGCGACGCTGCGCGTTGCGGCTGAACTGCGCGAACGAGCCCTCGGTTTCCTCCAGCGCGATGGCCAGCGTCTGCTCGTAGGTCGCGAGGCTTTGCAGCGTGCGCGCTTCGCTCGCGGCGATGCGGGCGCGGATGCGGCCGAAGTCGAGCAGCGTCCACGAGATGCCGGCACCGACCGAGTAGCGCCGCGACTGGCTGTCGGTCAGGTCGCCCAGGCGGGTCGATGCCAGGCCGAGCAGCCCGCTGACGCTGATGCTCGGGTACAGCTCGCCTTCGGCCACGCCGATCTCGGCGGTGGCTGCCGCCAGTCGGCGCTCGGCGGCGGCGACATCGGGCCGCCGCGCCATCCATTGCTGCGGCGTGCCCAGCGGCAGCGCCGCCAGATCGATCACCGGCAGGCCGGGCAGCGGGGCGGGTGTCGCCAGGCGCGCACGCAGCTCGGCCGGCGGCTGTGCGCTCAGCGTGGCCAGGCGGTAGATGCCCAGATCGATCGCCGCCTGCAGGCTGGGCAGTGCGGCTTCGGTGCTGGAGGTCAGGGTCAGCGCGCGTTCCAGGTCGAGCTGCGTGCCGCGCCCGGCATCGACGCGCGCCTGCGCGATGGCCAGCGACTCGCGCTGATTGGCGAGCGAGGCCTGCGTGACCGCGTAGCGCAGTTGCAGCCCGCGCACTTCGAGGTAATTGCGCGCCACCTCGGCGGCAACGCTGGTCTGCACGGCGCCCAGGCCAGCTTCGCTGGCGCCGACCGAGGCCGCTGCCGATTCCTTGGCGCGCCGCTCGCGGCCGAAGAAGTCCAGCTCCCAGTTGGCGACAAAGGCGGCGTCGAAATTCGAGCCGGTTCGCTGGCTGCGGCTCGACTGGAACACCGACGAGGGCGGCGAGGTCGAGCGCTTGGCGTTGGCTTCGACGCCGATGCTGGGCAAGGTCGCTGCGTCGACTTCGGTGCGCAAGGCGCGCGACTCCTGCAGCCGCGCCTGCGCGATGCGCACGTCGCCGTTGGCCTGCAATGCGCGTTCGACCAGCGCGCTCAGTTCGGCGTCGTTGAAACCGCGCCAGAAGGTCGCGATGTCAGCCGCGACCGGCTCGGGGTTGACCTTCGCCGCGCCGGCGCCGATGAAGCTCGCATCGAGCTTCGGTGGTGGCACCGCATAGTCGGGGCCGACGAGTGCGCAGCCCGAGGCCAGCAGCGTCAGCACCAGCGCCGCTGCGCCGCAGAGGTTCAACGTGGGCTTATGCATGGCTGTCTCCTGCGGACGGGGTCGGCGTCGCTTCGGCGGGCGCATGCGCCAGCGTGGTGGGCACGCGACCCGCGTGGTGCAGTCGGGCCGGCGACAGAACGCGCAGCACCGCGTAGAACACCGGCGTCAGCACGAGGCCGAACACGGTGACGCCGATCATCCCGCTCATCACCGCGATGCCCATCGCCTGGCGCATCTCGGCGCCCGCGCCGCTCGACAGCACCAGCGGGATCACACCGGCGATGAAGGCGATCGAGGTCATCAGGATCGGGCGCAGCCGCAGGCGGCACGACTCGACCACCGCCTGAACCGGCGTGCGGCCCTCCAGTTCGAGCTCGCGCGCGAATTCGACGATCAGGATCGCGTTCTTGCAGGCCAACCCGACCAGCACCACGAACGCGATCTGCGTGAAGATGTTGTTGTCGGCCGGGTGCCCGAAATAGCCACTGAGCCAGACCCCGGTGATCGCGCTCAGGATGCACATCGGCACGATCAGGATGATCGCCAGCGGCAAGGTCCAGCTTTCATACGTGGCGGCCAGCACCAGGAACACCAGCAGCACGCACAGCGGGAAGATGTAGACCATCGTGTTGCCGGCGATCTTTTCCTGGTAGACCAGTTCGGTCCATTCGTAGCCCATGCCGCGCGGCAGTGTTTCCTTCAGGATCTTCTCCATCTCGGCCTGCGCCTCGCCCGAGCTGAAGCCCGGCTTCGGCGCACCGTTGAAGTCGGCGGTGAACAGGCTGTTGTAGCGGCCCACAGCGGCCGGGCCGAAGGTGGGTTCGACCGTCATCATCGCGCCCAGCGGCACCATCTCGCCGGTGCGGTTGCGTATCTTCAGGTTGCCGATGTCCTCGGCCTTCGCGCGGTAGGCGGCGTCGGCCTGCACGATCACCTGGTACGTCTTGCCGAAGCGGTTGAAGTCGTTGACGTAGAGCGACCCGAGGTAGGTCTGCATCGTGTCGTAGATGTCGTTGAGGTTGACCCCCATCTGCTTGGCCTTGGTGCGGTCGACGTTTGCGAACAGCTGGGGCACGTTGATCTGGTAGTTGCTGAACGCCTGCGTGATCGAACTGTTGGGGTTGCCGTAGATGCGCCCCATCAACTGCTGCACGACGCCGTTGAGCGCCGCCTCGCCGGCGCCTTCGCGATCCTGCAGTTGCAGCTTGAAACCGCCGGCGTTGCCGAGGCCGCTGACCGGCGGCGGGCTGAGCACGAACAGGAACGCGCCCTGGATCGCCCCCAGCCGCTGGTTCACCTGCCCGACGATCGCGTTCGCACTGGTCTCGGGCGTGGTGCGCTTGTCGAATTCGTCGAGACCGAAGAACACGATGCCGGCGTTCGACGCCGCGGTGAAGCCGTTGATGCTGAGGCCCGGAAACGCCACCGAGTCGCGCACGCCCGGGATCGACAGCGCGATGTCGCTCATCTCGCGGATGACCTTCGTCGTGCGTTCGAAACTGGCACCGTCGGGCAATTGCGCGATGCCGATCAGGTACTGCTTGTCCTGCTGCGGCACGAAGCCCGGCGGGACTTTGGTGAACATGAAGACGGTGAGCCCGACCAGCGCCGCATAGATCAGCAGAGCCACTGACTTGCGCTTGACGACCGTGGTGGTCACCATGCCGCCGTAGCGACCCGCGTTGCGGTTGAAGAAGCGGTTGAACCAGCCGAAGAAGCGGCCGAACACGCCATCGATGATGCGTGTGAGCCTGTCTTTCGGCGCGTCGTGCGGGCGCAGCAGGATGGCGCACAGCGCGGGCGACAAGGTCAGCGAGTTGAACGCCGAGATCACCGTCGAGATCGCGATGGTCACCGCGAACTGCTTGTAGAACTGGCCCGACAGCCCGCTCACGAAGGCCAGCGGCACGAACACCGCGCACAGCACCAGGCCGATTGCGATGATCGGTCCCGACACCTCCTGCATCGCCTTCACGCTGGCATCGTGCGGGCTCAACCCGGCCTCGATGTTGCGCTCGACGTTCTCGACCACGACGATCGCATCGTCGACCACGATGCCGATGGCCAGCACCAGGCCGAACAACGTCAGCGTGTTGATCGAGAACCCGAGCAGCAGCAGCACCGCGAAGGTGCCGACGATCGACACCGGCACCGCCAGCAGCGGGATCAGCGAGGCGCGCCAGGTCTGCAGGAAGATGACGACGACGATGACCACCAGTGCGATCGCCTCGATCAGCGTCGAGATCACCTTTTCGATCGACGTCTGCACGAAGCGCGTCGGGTCGTAGACGATCGAATAGCTGACGCCAGCGGGGAAGTCGGCCTTCAGCCGCTCCATCGTTGCACGCACGTTGGCCGACAGCTGCAGCGCATTCGAGTTGGGCGCCTGGAAGATCGCCAGCGCTGCGGCTTCCTTGTTGTTCAGCAGCGAGCCCAGCGCGTAGGTGTTCGGGCCCATCTCGACGCGGCCCAGGTCCTTGATGCGGATCAGCGACCGGTCGACCGGATCGGCCTTGACGATCACATCGGCGAACTGCTGCTCGGTGGTCAGGCGACCCTGCGTGTTGATCGACAGCTGGAACTCGGTGCCCTTCGGTGACGGCGACGCGCCGACCACGCCGGCGGCCACCTGCGCGTTCTGCTCGCGCAGCGCGGCGACCACGTCGCCCGAGGTCAGGTTGCGCGCCGCGAGCTTCTGCGGATCGAGCCAGACACGCATCGCGTAGTCGCCCGAACCGAAGGTCTGCACCGAGCCCATGCCCGGAATGCGCAGCAGCTGGTCGCGCACGTTCAGTGCCGCGTAGTTGCGCAGGTACAGCGCGTCGTAGCGGTTGTCCGGCGAGACCATGTGCACGACCATGGTCAGGTTCGGCGAGCTCTTCTCGGTGGTGACGCCGAGCTGGCGCACGATCTCCGGCAGCCTCGGCAGCGCGCGCGTCACGCGGTTCTGCACCGCAGTCTCGGCGGTTTCGGGGTTGGTGCCGATCTTGAAGCTGACGGTCAGCGTCATCGCACCATCGGCGGTGGCCAGGCTGTTCATGTAGAGCAGGCCTTCGACGCCGTTGAGCTGCTCTTCGAGCGGCGTCGCCACCGTCTCGGCAATGACCCGCGCATTGGCACCCGGGAACTGCGCGCGCACCACCACCTGCGGCGGCGCGACTTCGGGGTACTCGGAAATCGGCAGCGTGAAGATCGAGATCGCGCCGACCAGCGTGATGACGACCGACAGCACGCCCGCGAAGATGGGCCGGTCGATGAAGAAGCGGGAGATGTTCATGCCGGCGCGCTCAGGACTTGGCGGCGGAAGCCGGGGCCGACGCGGCAGGGGCCGGTGCGGCAGGTGGTGCGCCGGCAGCCGGCTTGGCGATCGGCATGCCGCGCTCGTCGGTCTCGACCTTGATCGGCTGCACCGGGGCGCCGGGGCGCACACGCTGCAGGCCGTCGACGACCACCAGATCACCGGCCTTCAAGCCGGAAGTGACCACGCGCATGCCGTCGATCAGCGTGCCCAGGTGAACCTCGCGTGCCTGAGCGACATTGCCCTCGCCGATCACGAACACCAGCTTCTTGCTCTGGTCGGTGCCGATGGCGCGTTCGGGCGTCATCACCGCCGGGTAAGCCGCGCCGCCCGCCAGTTGCAGCCGGGTGAACAGGCCGGGCGTGAACTCGCCCTTGGCGTTGTCGAACACCGCGCGCATGCGGATCGAGCCGGTCTGCGGATTCAGCTGGTTGTCGACGAAATCGACCTTGCCTTCGTGCGGGAAGCCGGTCTCGTCGGCCAGACCCATGTGCACCAGTTGCTGGCCTGGCGCGCCCTTGCGCAGCCGCAGGAAGGTCTGCTCGCTGCCGTCGAAGTAGGCGTAGACCGTCTGCGTGGCCACCAGCGTGGTCAGCACGCTCTGGTCGTTGACGAGATTGCCTTCGGTGATGATGGCGCGCGACAACTGGCCGGCCATCGGTGCGCGCACGCGGGTGTAGCCGAGGTTCAACTGCGCCACACGGAGCGCCGCTTCGGCGGCGGCGATGTCGGCACCGCTGGTGGCCGCACCCGAGGTGAGCTGGTCGAACTCCTGTGCCGACACCGCCTTGGCGTCGAGCAGCTTCTTCGCGCGGGCCAGTTCCGACGAGGCCAGTCCGGCACGCGAGCGGGCGGCGGTCAGCTGCGACTGCGCGCGGGCCAGTTCGGCCTCGAACGGCTTCGGGTCGATGGTGAACAGCATCGCGCCCTGGGCCACGCGGGCGCCGTCGCGGAAATGCACCTGGTCGATCGTGCCGCCGATGCGCGGTCGCACTTCGACCGAACGGGGCGCCTCCAGTCGGCCGGTGAACTCTTCGATGTCGGTGACCGTGCGCTGCACGGCTGCTGCGACCGACACCGGCGGCGCGCCGGGCGGGCCGCCGGCCGGAGCACCCGGCTTCGAGCAGCCGCCGATCAGCAGAAGTGCGAGCAGGGCGCTGCTGAACGCAACGGCGAAGGCAGGGCGCGGGACGGCTGTGTTCATGAAGCTCAGGCAGGCAACGGTGGGGCCGGGGTTGAAGTGGTCGGCCGAACCGGGGTTTTCGAGATGAATCTCCCCGCGCGGCCGAACGGCGCCGTGGGGAAAAACTGCGGGATCCCACTGGGCGCCGACGCGGGGGTGGCATCGGCGACTGGTGAGAACCCGTAGACGATAACCAAACTCTCGCGAACGCGCTGGCAACGAATCGCTCGCTGCGAGCGAGGGGGTCAGCGGCGGTGAAACACCAGGTCCCAGACGCCGTGACCGAGCTTCAGCCCGCGGTTCTCGAACTTGGTCAGCGGTCGGTAGGCGGGCCGGGGCGCGTAACCGTCGGCGGTGTTTTGCAGCGCCGGCTCGGCACCCAGCACCTGGAGCATCTGTTCGGCGTACGGCTGCCAATCGGTCGCGCAATGCAGGTAGCCGCCCGGCGCCAGACGCGACGTCAGCAGCGACACGAACGTGGGCTGGATCAAGCGGCGCTTGTTGTGCTTGAGCTTGTGCCACGGATCGGGGAAAAACACATGCACGCCGGCCAGCGAGCCGGGCGCGATCATGTGCTCGAGCACCTCGACCGCGTCGTGCCGCACGATGCGCACATTGGTCAGCCCGCGCTCGCCGATCAGCTTCAGCAGTGCGCCGACGCCCGGCGCGTGCACTTCGATGCCGAGGAAATCGGTGCCGGGCAGCGCTGCCGCGATCGCCGCGGTGGCGTCGCCCATGCCGAAGCCGATTTCGAAGACCAGTGGTGCTGTCCGCCCAAAAGTGTGCGGCACATCCAGCGGCTGGGACGCATACGGCACGGTGTAGGTCGGCCCCCACTCACTCATCGCGCGCACCTGGCCGCTGCCCATGCGTCCGGCGCGCAGCACGAAGGACTTGATCGGGCGATGCAGGGTGCTCTCCGGCTTCGGCCCGTCGGATCCGTCGTCGTTCGGTGGTGCGGCGTTCTGGCTCATGGACGAGGGCGGGGTCTGAAACAACAACGGCCCTGAGTGGGCCGTTGTCGGGATGAAAGCGCTGGAGCGGGTGAAGGGAATCGAACCCTCGTATGAAGCTTGGGAAGCTGCCGTTCTACCATTGAACTACACCCGCGAAGACGGCTGATTCTATCGTGCGACCGTCTCTCCCGGCTGCATCACAACGGCAGCCAGCGGTCGAAAGCGGCGGCCTGGCCGTGGCAGACACCCGCGTCGTCGACGAGGTTCCAGACCACCGCCTGCTCGATGCGGAATCGTCGGCCGGTCGACGACAGGCGGACGCCCGCGTAGTCGGTGATGCAGCCGTCGCGGGCGACCCGCTCCAGCAGCCGCGCCCGCTCTTCGCGCAGCAGCGGCTCGGCTGACAGTCGCGACGGCAGGCGCACGAACGTCGACCAGTCCATCTCGAAGAGATCCAGCGCCCGTCGATTGCCGTAGAAGAACACCGGATCGAGCTCGGTGCCGTGCGCGACGATCACCCCGGGCGCGTTCCACAGCGCATCGCGCGGATCGACACCGGCCGCGACGAGGGCCCGCCCGGTCAGTCGTTGATGGCTCTGGATCAGCAATGCGAGCCGCTGGTCCGACGGGTCCGGCGGGGCAGCTGACTCGCGGGTGGCACGGGGTTGATGCATGGCGTGGCCGAGAAATCGGAGGAGCGGCGAGGCGTGAATCGGACGCGGAATTCTCGTCGGCGCGGGGGTGGGTGCCGGCAGGAGCGACCAACAAGGCCGCAAAACGGCCCGATTACCGACGTTGGGGTATTCGACTCACCGCCACAATCCCATACCGACCGACCGCGAGACTGTGAGGACGACCCCGATGAGCGACGCTGGCGTGCATGTGCTGCAGATGGGGCCGAGTGATGTCGCCTCGGCGCTCCACCACGCCGATGCCGAGCCCGGCTACGGTCCGTTCGAGGTCGCCGTGTGCACCGCCGACGAGGTGTGGCAGCGGCTGGCGGCCGCGCCGGTCGATGTCCTGGTGGTGTCGGACGGCTGGGATGGCTGGACACGCTGTGCCTCGGACGTGGCCGTGGTCGTGGTGTCCGATGCGGCGAGCGCCGCAGACCGTCTGAGCTGGTTGCGCCAGGGTGCGCAGGAGGTCGTCACGCCGGCCGAGATCACCGAACGTGCCTGGCCACGCCGGCTGCGCGCCGCCGTCGAGCGGCAACGCGTGCGCGCGGCGACGCGGCAGGCGTTTGCCACCGATGTGCACACCGGCTTGCCGCATGTCGGCCAGCTGATCGAACACATGAGCCACCTGCTCGCATTGCGCGAGCGCGAACCCGCGCCGATGGCCTTGCTGGTGCTGCGCATCGAGGGCCTGGCGACGACGATGGCCCGGCTGGGCATCGAGGCGGCCGGCACGCTGCGTCGCAAGGTCGCGGTGCGGCTGCGTGCGGGCGTGCGTGCCAGCGACGTGGTGGCGTCGGTCGGTGACGATTCCTTCGCGGTGCTGTTGTCCTACCTCGATACGGCGGCCGACGCCGAGCGGGTCGGACGCAAGCTGCTGGGATCGCTCGGCGAGACGTTCAAGGTCGGTGGCACCGATCTGGCCGTGGCCACCGCACTGGGCATCGCGGTGTACCCGGGCGATGGCACGCAACCCGACATGCTGCTGCGGCGCGCGGTCGGACTCGCTGCCTCGGCGCAGGCCACCGGCCGATCCGGTTACGCGAACCGGATGGAAGGCGGCATGGCCACCGCCGCCAACGACGACCAGCCCGGCTGAGCTGCCGTCACCAGAAGATCGCCCACACCAGCGCGCCGATCATCAGCCACTTGCCGACGTAGTACGCGGTGCGGTTGCCGCGCTTGAACTCCTTGGCCAGGGCGCGCAGCTTGTAGCCTTGCGAGAACACCTTGTTGACGCCGCCGATCGGCTCGCCGGCCACGTTCTGGGTCGATGCGGCGGCCATCACGTGCTTGGCGAAGAAGCGGTTGAACCAGCGCAGCGGGCTGCCCCACAGCGGGCGCTCGACGTCGCAGAACAGGATCACGCGCGGCTGCTGGGTGGTGTTGGCCGCGTGGTGGATGTAGGTCTCGTCGAACATCACCGCCTCGCCGTCGCGCCAGTGGTAGCGCTGGCCGTCGACGTCGATGTAGCAGCCCGGATCGTTCGGCGTCTGCAGCCCCAGGTGGTAGCGCAGCGAGCCGGCATACGGGTCGCGGTGGCGCACCAGCGTGGCGCCCGGCGGCAGCGACGCGAACATCGCGGCCTTGATCGACGGGATGCTGCGCAGCAGCTTCACGGTCTCGGGGCAGAGCGCTTCGGCCGACGCCAGGTCCTTGCCGTACCAGGTCAGGTAGAAACGCTTCCAGCCGGTGCGAAAGAACGAGTTGAAGCCCATGTCCGTGTAGCCGGCGGCCGCGCGGATGTAGCCCTCGTCGTTCAACCGCAGCGCCTCGGTGCGGATGGTCTGCCAGTGCTGCTGCAGCGGGGCCATTTCGGGGAACTCGGCGAGTTCGATGTACGCGCTGCGCGGCGTGCGCGAGAACGCGTACATCAGCACGTTCACCGGCGCCAGGAACACGGTGAAGTCGGTCAGTGCCCGCGCCAGCCTGAAACGCACGCGACCGCGCAGGTGCACGAACAGCGCCGACGCGATGAAGGTCAGCAGGACCCAGTGGCGGATTTCAAGTGTCGGCAGGTTCATGGTGCGTTCAGCGCTGGATGTCGCCCAGGCAAAGGTACTTGATCTCGACATAGTCGTCCATGCCATGGTGCGATCCCTCGCGCCCCAGGCCCGACTGCTTGACGCCGCCGAACGGCACCTCGGCGGTCGAGATCAGCCCGGTGTTGACACCGACCATGCCGTACTCGAGCGCCTCGCCGACGCGGAAGACGCGTCCGATGTCGCGGCTGTAGAAGTAGCTGGCCAGACCGAACTCCGTTGCGTTGGCGAGTTCGATGACTTCGGCCTCGGTGTGGAAGCGGAACACCGGTGCCACCGGGCCGAAGGTTTCCTCGCGGGCGCACAGCATGTCGGCGGTCGCGTCGGCGAGCACGGTGGGTTCGTAGAAGCGGTTGTCCCTGCGCTGGCCACCGACCAGCACCCGCGCGCCCTTGGCCACCGCGTCGGCGACGTGGCTGTCGATCTTGGCGATCGCGTTCGCGTCGATCATCGGGCCCTGCGTGACGCCGGCGTCGAAGCCGTTGCCGACCCGGATGCCGCGCACCTTCGCGGCCAGCTTCTCGACGAAGGCGTCGTAGACGCCGTCCTGCACGTACAGCCGGTTGGCACAGACGCAAGTCTGGCCGGCGTTGCGGTATTTGCTGATCATCGCGCCCTCGACCGCGCTGTCGAGGTCGGCATCGTCGAACACGATGAACGGCGCATTGCCGCCGAGTTCGAGCGACAGCTTTTTGATCGTCGGCGCGCACTGCGCGGCCAGGATGCGGCCGACCTCGGTCGAGCCGGTGAACGACAGGTGGCGGACCGTGTCGCTGGTGCACAGCACCCGGCCGATCGCGATCGAGCGCTCGCTGTCGGCGGTGACGATGTTCAGCACGCCGGGCGGCAGGCCGGCGCGTTGCGCCAGTTCGGCCACCGCCAGCGCCGACAGCGGTGTCTGCTCGGCCGGCTTGATGACCACCGTGCAGCCGGCGGCCAGTGCCGGGGCGACCTTGCGGGTGATCATCGCGATGGGGAAATTCCACGGCGTGATCGCCGCGCACACGCCGATCGGCTGCTTGATGACCAGGTAGCGCTTGTTGGCATCGGTGGTCGGCACCGTCTCGCCGTAGACACGCTTGGCTTCCTCGGCAAACCACTCGATGAAGCTGGCGCCGTAGGCCACCTCGCCGCGCGCCTCGGCCAGCGGCTTGCCCTACTCGGCGGTCATCAGGCGGGCCAGGTCGTCGGCATGCTGGTGCAGCAGGTGGAACCACTTCATCAGGATGGCGCCGCGCTCCTTCGCGGTCTTGGCGCGCCAGGCCGGCCCCGCCCGGTCGGCGGCGGCGATGGCGGCGGTGGCCTCGGTGGCGCCGAGATTGGCGACCTCGGCCAGCGCGAGTCCGGTGGCGGGGTCGTCGACCGCGAAACGGTCCGCTGACCCGACCCAGGCGCCGTCGATCAGCGCATCGGTCTTCAGCAGCGTCGGATCATTCAGTGCCGCCAGCGGCGAGGTCGTCGGGATCATGCGTATCTCCAGTGCGATCAAGCAATCTAGCGCAATGGCAAGGACAACGGCACGCTAAAATCTAGTCGAATCAACCAATTCTAGGCCCTCACATGACCACTCAAAGCATCGGACTTTTCGAAGCCAAGACGCATCTGTCGGAATTGGTGGCGCGCGCCGAGAAAGGCGAGGAGGTCGTCATCACCCGACACAACAAGGCGGTGGCGAAGCTGGTTCCGGTGAGCTACTCGCGCCGACGCGATGGCGCCGGCCGGCAGAAGGCAATCGCGGCCTTGCTGGCGTTCGAACCCATCGAACTGGCCGACGTGCCTCTGAAATCGCTGATCGAGGCGGGCCGCGAATGACGCTTGCCGAGGCCTCGCCCGAGTGGGTGGTTGTCGATGCCTCCTTTGTTCTGCGCTACGTGCTGCACACCCAGGCCAAGCGGCCGCATGCCAGCGGGTTGAAGCTGTTGCAGCACGTCGAGCTGATCGTGCCGGCGCTGTGGAATTCGGAGATCGCGAATGCGCTGGTGCAGGCTGAACGGCGTGGCTCGGCACCTCCCGCCAAGATCGGCCATGCGTTGACATTGATCAGCGCGCTGAACCCGGCGGTCGACGGCAACGTCGTCGACGTGAACCGCAACCTCGAACTGGCACGGGCTTACGGCCTGAGCGCGTACGACGCCCTTTATTTCGAACTGGCCTTGCGCCGCAAGGCCGCCCTGGCCACCTACGACGATGCCATGATCGCGGCCGCGCCGATGGCAGGCATCCGGCTGTATCCGCCGCCTGCACCTTGATTTGAGAGACCCCATGAAAGCCACCGACATCCGCCAGACCTTCCTGAAGTTCTTCGAATCGAAGGGCCACACCATCGTGCCGAGCAGCCCGGTGGTGCCCGGCGACGACCCGACGCTGCTGTTCACCAACGCGGGGATGAACCAGTTCAAGGACGTGTTCCTCGGCTTCGACAAGCGGCCGTACAGCCGGGCGACGACCAGCCAGAAATGCATCCGCGCCGGCGGCAAGCACAACGACCTCGACAACGTGGGTTACACCGCGCGGCACCACACCTTCTTCGAGATGCTGGGCAACTTCAGCTTCGGCGATTACTTCAAGAAGGACGCGATCGCCTACGCGTGGGAGCTGCTGACCGACGTCTACCAGTTGCCGAAGGAAAAGCTCTGGGTCACGGTGTATGCCGACGACGACGAGGCGTACGACATCTGGAACAAGGAAGTCGGCGTGCCGGCCGAGCGCATCGTGCGCATCGGCGACAACAAGGGCGCGCGCTACGCCTCGGACAACTTCTGGATGATGGGCGACACCGGCCCCTGCGGGCCCTGCACCGAGATCTTCTACGACCACGGCCCCGAGGTGGCCGGCGGCCCGCCCGGATCGCCGAACGAGGACGGCGACCGCTACATCGAGATCTGGAACAACGTCTTCATGCAGTTCAACCGCACCGAAGACGGCGTGATGCACAAGCTGCCCAAGCCCAGCGTCGACACCGGCATGGGTCTGGAGCGCATCACCGCGGTGCTGCAGCATGTGCACAGCAATTACGAGATCGACCTGTTCGTCAATCTGCTGGAGGCGGCCAAGCGCGCGGTCGATGCGGCCGGTGCCGCCGGGTTTGGAACCGCCGCCTCTGGCGTCGGGGCCGACAAGGATTCGCCGTCGCTGAAAGTCATCGCCGACCACATCCGTGCCTGCACCTTCACCGTGGTCGACGGCATCATTCCGGGCAACGAGGGCCGCGGCTACGTGCTGCGCCGGATCACCCGCCGCGCGATCCGCCATGGCTACAAGCTGGGTGCCCGCACGCCGTTCTTCCACACGCTGGTCGCCGCACTGGCCGTCGAGATGGGCGACGCCTATCCCGAACTGCGGCAGCAGCAACAGCGTGTCACCGAGGTGCTGAAGCAGGAAGAGGAGCGCTTCTTCCAGACCATCTCGAACGGCATGGAAATCCTCGAGGC
>JAURWR010000093.1 GCA_030654805.1 Burkholderiaceae bacterium | reverse complement strand
CCCAGGATCTTTCCCTGCGGCAGGTAGCCCACGCTGACTGTCCCGAAGAACGGGACGAGATGGTGCTCACACAAGCTGTACATCTCGATGTCGCGCACGATGACCATGTCGTCGTACTCTTCGGAGAAGATCGCCTGGTTCAGAACCGTGCTCACGTCCTGGGTATAGCCGCGGGTGAAGTCCCGCAGTGCCTGCGCGGCACGCGACGCGGACTTCAACAGCCCCTCCCGCTCCGGGTCCTCGCCGATCTCCTTCAGGATGGCGTCGGTGCCCTTGTGGAACAGGCGCGCGACGTAACTCTTGTCCGGGTCGCCGGCCTTGCGGGACTCGATGACCTCGGCCAGACGTGCCAGCACGTCCTGTGACAAGGGGGTCGTGTAATCGGGGGCGGTCATTTGTAGATGTGTTCCGGGTCTTTCAGCACGGGCTCGACTGTGTGCCAGGCGCCGTCGCGGTACCTCTGAAAAAAACAACTGTGGCGGCCGGTGTGGCAGGCGATGCCCGGGCTGTGGCCGATCTGCTCGACCTTCATCAGCACCACGTCGTTGTCGCAGTCCAGGCGCAGTTCGTGCACCTTCTGGATGTGGCCGGACTCCTCGCCCTTGTGCCACAGGCGGCCGCGTGAGCGGCTCCAGTACACGGCTTCGCCCAGATCGGCGGTGCGTTGCAGCGCCTCGCGGTTCATGAAGGCGAACATCAGGACATCGTTGCTCCCGACCTCCTGCGCGATCACCGGGACCAGCCCCTGGGCGTCCCATTTCACATCGTCGATCCAGCTCATCGAGTCAGTGTAGCAACCGGGTTCACCCTGACCGCAGCGCGCTCATCCACGGTGGGTCACGCCGTCGTGATGTCGCTCCTCGGCGAACCAGCGCAGCACGGGAAGCGTGCCCGGCAGCACCGGAACCACCTCGACCGGCAGGGTCTGCCAGGACATCGTCTGCGCCTCGCGCATCTCGAAGTCGCCGCTCCATTCGTAGACCTTGCAGAAGTGCAGTCGCACCAGCGCATGCGGGTAGTCGACCAGTTCGACCTGCCACGGATGCACCTCGCCGATGACGATGCCGATCTCCTCGTGCAGTTCGCGGCGCAACGCGGCCTCGACGCTTTCGCCGACTTCGAGCTTGCCGCCCGGGAACTCCCAGTAGCCGGCGTAGACCTTGCCCTCGGGGCGCGAGGTCATCAGGAAGCGTCCTGCGGCATCGATCAGGATGCCCACCGCGACGTCCACCGGGTGGCGCGGCTCCGTGGGCTCGACATCAGTCGGCGTTGCCTCCGACGCACTCACCCCGGCTGCCGTCCGCTGTAGTCCTTCGCGAACTGGAACGCGACCCGCCCCGAGCGCGAGCCGCGTTCGAGCGCCCAGACCAGGCTTTCCGGCCGCGCCGCGACGATTGCGTCCTCGCCGACGCCGAAACCGCGCAGCCACTGCGCGACGATGGCGAGGTACTCGTCCTGCGTGAACGGGTAGAAGCTGACCCACAAGCCGAAGCGCTCGCTCAGCGAGATCTTCTCCTCGACCACCTCACCCGGATGCACCTCGCCGTTCTCCAGGTGCTGGTAGGTCAGGTTCTCGGCCATGTACTCGGGCAGCAGGTGGCGGCGGTTGCTGGTCGCGTAGATCACGACGTTGTCCGACGCCTGCGACACGGTGCCGTCGAGGATCGACTTCAGCGCCTTGTAGCCCGGCTCGCCCTCGTCGAAGCTGAGGTCGTCGCAGTAGACGATGAAGCGCTCGGGACGTTCGGCGACCAGGTCGACGATGTCGGTCAGGTCGACCAGATCGGTCTTGTCGACCTCGATCAGGCGCAGGCCGTGCGGCGCGAATTCATTCAGGCAGGCCTTGATCAGCGAGCTCTTGCCGGTGCCGCGCGCACCCGTCAGCAGCACGTTGTTGGCGGTGCGTCCGGCGACGAACTGCTCGGTGTTGCGCACGAGCCGCTCCTTCTGCGGCTCAACCTCGACGAGATCGGCAAGACGAATCGGCGCGACATGGCGCACCGGCTCCAGCGCGCTGCCCCCGGCGCTGCGGCGGCGGTAGCGGAAGGCGATCGACGCGGTCCAGTCGGGTGCCGTCAGCGCGTGAGGCAGCACCGCTTCCAGGCGCGACAGCACCACTTCGGCACGTTGAATCAAATGCAGCAGGGGATCGGGAAGGGTCGACATGCGGGGTCGTGCGGGCGGGCGCGTGGTGCGAGAGGCTGGCAGTGTAGCGAGGGCTTCGGCCGATGGAAGAAGTCGCCAGCACGCTGGCCGATCCGGCGCGAAAAGCGCCGGATTCAGCCGATGATGAGGTTCAGCGCCGCGTCCAGGTGCTCGGTCGGGGTCCGCTTGAAGCCCGATCGAGCGTAACGCTGCAGGCGGCCGATGGCGAACGATGTCAGCACCGATGCCACCGCGTTCGCATCGACCGTCGCCGTCACTGAGCCTGCCGCATCGCCCGCGCTGCGCAGGCTTTGCTTCAACTGCGATTCGATGCGATCGAAGAACTGGCTCATCCGCGCGACCAGCCGGTCGTGCTCGAACACCAGCGCATCACCCACCATCACCCGGGCCATGCCGGGATTTTTCTCGCCGAACTGAAGCAGCACAGTGACGACCTTGCGCGCCTGCTGGTTGCCCGAGGGCTCGCGTTCGTTGATCTGGTTGGCGAGCGTGAAGACGCTGGTCTCGATGAACTCGATCAGCCCTTCGAACATCTGCGCCTTGCTGGCGAAGTGCCGGTAAAGCGCCGCTTCACTGACGCCCAGACGCGCTGCCAGCGCAGCGGTGGTGACGCGTTCAGCACCAGGCTGCTCGAGCATGGCGGCGAGGGTCTGGAGAATTTGGACTCGCCGTTCGCCAGGCTTCGGCCGCTTGCGCGAGGTGCCAACTGCAGGGACTTCTGCACCTTCAGCGACCGGCAAAGGTGCTTCTTCACCATCGCTGTCCAGGGTGTCGTCGTCACGGCGAATCGTCATTGCACAGTCACCACTGGAGGGGGGCTACATCGAAAGCAAGCCCTGGATCGATTTGATTCTGGCACAGACGTACAGGGGCTTGTGGCAAGGGTGAACACTGACTTTCGACACCGATTCAGGGGGGAACCCCGGCCGCCGAACCGGCGGAAGGTAGCGCTGCATCCAGACGGTGCGCATGCCGATCCGGCGCGCCGAGCGCTGGTGGTCCAGCGTGTCTTCAACCAACGTACATGAGTGCGGTTGCACTTTCAGCCGCGCCGCGACGCAGCGGAACATGCGCGCGTCAGGCTTGGGTCGGTGGTGACCGAACATCGTCATGTCCTCGATGCTGATCACACCGTCGAAGCAATCCGCGAGGCGCAGCGTGTTCAGCACCCGAAGTGCGTACGCCCGCGGCGCGTTGGTCAGAATGAACTTTCGCCCCCGCAGGCGCCGCAGCGCGGCGCGATCGTGCGCGCTGGCCCGCAAACGCGACTCGAGGCCGGGCAGCCGGTGCGTGGTTTCGAGGAAGTGCGACGCCTTCACGCCGTGGTGCCGAACCAGACCCAGCATCGTCGCGCCGTAGTGCAGCCAGTAGTGCTGGCGCAGCGACCAGGCCTCGGCATGCGGCAGGTTCAGGTGCGTCTCGATGTACTGCGTCATCGCCTCGTTGGTCGGACCGAACGACGCATGCGAAGCGTCGTGCAACGTGTTGTCGAGGTCGAACAACCAGACTCGTTTCGAACCCGTGGCAGACCGCCCGGTGCCCGGCCATCCCAAACCGGGCACGCCCCACGGCGACACAAGCGCAGCGACTGGGGAACTCAAATCAATGCGAGCGGATCATCGTGCCGTAGGCCTGTTCGGTCAGCACCTCCAGCAGCATCGCGTGGGGCACGCGGCCGTCGATGATGTGCACGGTGTTGACGCCGTTCTTCGCCGCATCGAGGGCGCTGGCGATCTTCGGCAGCATGCCGCCGCTGATCGTGCCGTCGGCAAACAGCTCGTCGATCTCGCGCGCGGTCAGGTTGGTCAACAGCTTGCCGTTCTTGTCGAGCACGCCGGGGATGTTGGTCAGCATCATCAGCTTCTCGGCCTTCAGCACCTCGGCCAACTTGCCCGCCACAACGTCGGCGTTGATGTTGTAGTTCTCGTTGTTGGCGCCGAAGCCGAGCGGCGAGATCACCGGGATGAACTGATCGTCCTGCAACGCCTTGACGACGCTCGGGTCGATCGACTCGATCTCGCCGACCGAGCCGACATCATGTTCCTTGCTCGGGTCCTTCAGGTCCTGCATGCGCAGCTTGCGCGCGCGGATCAATCCGCCATCGCGCCCCGTCAGCCCGACCGCCTTGCCGCCGGCCACGTTGATCAGGCCGACGATGTCCTGCTGCACCTGGCCGGCGAGCACCCATTCGACGACCTCCATCGTCTCGTCGTCGGTGACCCGCATGCCCTGGATGAAGGTGCCCTTCTTGCCCAGTTTGGCCAGCGCCTCCTCGATCTGCGGCCCGCCGCCGTGCACCACCACCGGGTTCATGCCGACGAGCTTGAGCAGCACCACGTCTTCGGCGAAGTCCTGTTGCAGGGCCGGGTCGGTCATCGCGTTGCCGCCGTACTTGATGACGATGGTCTTGCCGTGGAATTTGCGGATGTAGGGCAGCGCCTGCGCCAGGATTTCGGCCTTGTCGCGCGGGGCGATATGGGCCAGATCGACCGTTGGGGTCGAAGAGTCCGGCGGTGGGGCAGGCGTGGGGTCATTCATCGTGTCGGCTTTCGTTGGACGCTGAAGACAAAAATTGTAGGTTGAGCACCTGCGTGCCGCGATCAGCGGTGGAACTGGAGCCCCTGAAGTGCGCAGCGATACCGCGCCATTTCACCGGAACGGTGGAGCGAGGGTAATCCATACTGCATTGCAAAAATGCCTTGAGGAACCTTTGCGATGACGGCACCCGACGATCTGGTTTTCCACATGCACCGAGTGCAGGCCGCCGAGCGGGACCTGCACGATCTCGGCATGTTGTGGCAGATGATCGAATCAAGCGCGTCAATCAGCTGTCCGAACGACGTGGGGGCCATATTGCCCACGCTGGTCCGAACGCGCGAGCGTTTCAACGATCTCCAGCAGCGTCTGATCGAGCAAATGGTGACCGAACAGAGAGCCTCACTGGGTGAAGATCTGTCGGCCACAGCACAGTGCGCTGTCGACACCCTGGTGCGCAACCTCTACGAGCGAACCGCCGACGTGGGGTTCCTGGCAACCGATGACGTGGTGCGCCAGTTCTGTCATGGCACCGCAGAGGCACAGCAGGCAGACCGTGCCTCGATGGTGCAAAGACTGCGCGAATACCAGTCCAAGTACACCGTCTACGACGATGTCATCCTGCTGTCGCCGGCTGGAGCCGTACTCGCCCGCCTCGATGAACATTCCTCGCTGGAGATCAGCACCGACCCCCTGGTAAAAGACGCGCTCGCGGCGAGTACCTATGTAGAGCGTTTCGGCCCGAGCGATCTCGGGCGCAACGATGCGTCGGCGCTCCTGTACGCCCATCGCATCAACAGCCCAGACGGCCGTTCGGCAGGCGTCCTGGTGCTGCGATTCCGCTTCGAGGACGAGATGCGCAGGATCTTCAATGGAGACGACGGCCTGGTTCCGCAGGAGATCGCCCTGGTGTTGCTGGACAAGGCAGGTCGCGTGATCGCAACCAGCGACCAAGGGCACATACCGAACGATGTCGTCCTGCCGCCCATCGCCAGCGAGCAAGTGAGCCGCACCTACTTTGCAGGCCGCGAATACCTGGCGGTGAACTGCGCCAGCCACGGCTACCAAGGCTACTCGGGACCCGCATGGCGCGCCCAGGCCATGGTGTCCTTGCTCACGGCGTTTCGCACTCGTGACGACGGAGCGCCACCGGCGGACAACATCCCGCTTGACAGCCCCGAATTGATCGCGATCGACGCGGAGGCTCAAGCCATCAACCGGGAACTGCGTCAGGCGGTATGGAACGGCCGCCTGATGACCAGCACTCAGAACGGTGACCAAGCGCGCCTGAAAGCCGTACTGACCCAGGTGAACACCGCAGGAACCCGCACGCGCAGCCGCGTCGAGACGGCCATCAAGGACCTCTACAGCACCGCCATCAGTCGCATGCGGATTCAGGCGGGGCAATTGGCACGACTGGCCACCGACCTGATGGACCGCAACCTGTATGAACGCGCCAACGATTGCCGCTGGTGGGCACTGTCGCCCGCGCTTCAGCGAATGCTGGCCACGCCCGACGATCCCGCAACAACCCCTGCGCTGAACGGGCTGCTCGACCAGGTCAATGACCTGTA
The DNA here is from genome assembly GCA_030654805.1 of Burkholderiaceae bacterium. Taxonomy (GTDB): domain Bacteria; phylum Pseudomonadota; class Gammaproteobacteria; order Burkholderiales; family Burkholderiaceae_C; genus PBB1. The sequence goes on along the minus strand of JAURWR010000093.1, from coordinate 3,410 downwards.
CACCGTCTACAGCCGGCTGATTGCATTCGACATGCAAGGCATCGTTCGCGGCGTTTCGCGTGCCGAAGGTTCGGCCGATCTCGTGGGCAGCACGGTCGACGGACGCTGGCTGGGATCGGTGCGCGCACTTCGCGGTTCGCAGAATTACGCTGTATCGCCGTTTGAAGCAACTTCAGCGCACGAACACGGCCCCACCTACGTCTTCCTTTCAATCGTCAAGGACGGATCGGACAACAACCGCCCGTTGGGCGGACTCGCCATCGTCTTCCATGCAGCGCGCGAATTCCGCACCATGCTCAACGACATCCTGGGTGAGCGGGCTGGCTTCGCAGCCTTTTTCGACACCTCGGGGACGGTGCTGGCGGCCACCGGAGACGCCGCGATCGAATCCGCAGCAGTCGATCCCAAAGCAGGTATCGCGGTGCTCGAGCACGCGGGCGCTCACTATGCCTGCGCCCGAGTGCGAGCTGGCGGGTATCGCGAATTCAAGAAGGGCGATGGCTACGACAACGGCGTGCACGCGGTCGTCGCATTGCGCCTCGGATCGAACGAACGCCGACAGACCGCCTTGTCTGACAAGCAGATCATTTCCGGACCGCTCCGAGATCGAGCGCAGGCGCTCGAGGCCGCCGTGTTCCAAGTCGGATCGATGCGTTGCGCCTTGCCGGTATCAGCCTTGATGGAGGCCATTTCTCAGAAAGGCCTGGTGCGCACTCCCAACGCAGACGGCGTCACGCTGGGCTTGCTCGAGGCGAAGTCGGCGCAGGGCCCACAGCTGGTGCGCGTGATGTGCGCACGGCGCCTGTTCAACATTCCCTACCCTGCTCGTTCGACCGACGGCATCGTGCTGATCCTGCGCTCACCAAACCGGCCCGGCATGCCGGCTCTCGGACTCCGTGTCGATGACGTCCTCGCGGTCGTCGAATTCGATCGTGACGACCTGCAGGAAACGCCACTCGGTCTGAAGTCGTTTGCGCCTTGGGTCGCTGGCATGCTGCGGCGAGAAATGTCGACTGCCGAGGGCAATGAGCCCGTGCTGGTGCAATGGCTGGACGTCGACTGGTTCACCAGCCAGGGCCCCACTGACACCACCGAAGCAAGAACTCTCGATAAACCGCTCTTGCTGGCTGAAGTCCAGGAAGCCCGAGCGGCCCCCGTCACGCAACTTCAATAGGTGCGCCCACCCTTGAACTGAGCGTGCGAGCGCCTCGCCAAAGTGGCCCCCTTGGCCATCGCAGAAAACGAGGCGCCGGCGTGGGCATGGCAGATGGCCAGGCCCAGCGCATCGGCGGCATCCTTGCCGGGCAGGCCGGGCAACTGAAGCAGCCGCATCACCATCTCCTGCACCTGTTCCTTGCGCGCGTGGCCGTGGCCGACGATGGCCTTCTTCATCTGCAACGCGGTGTATTCGGATACTTCCAGTCCGCCGGTCACCAGGCCGGTGATCGCGGCGCCGCGTGCCTGGCCGAGCAGCAAAGTGGACTGCGGGTTGACGTTGACGAAGACGATCTCGACGGCTGCGCAGGTCGGCTCGTATCGCGCGGTGACTTCGCGGATGCCGTCGAAGATGATCTTCAGCCTTGCTGGAAGCTCGCCGATGGCGACCGAGTCGGTCTTGATGGTGCCGCTGGCGATGTAGTGCAGTTTCGAGCCTTCGGACTCGATGACGCCGAAGCCGGTGACCCTCAGGCCGGGGTCGATGCCTAGGATTCGCATTTGATCGGCTTGGCGATCGGCCGCTGTTTGTCTTCTACTGCGTAAGGCGGATTTACTGCGTTGTACCGCGCCGGGTTCCGCCCCGGCAGGCGGGTAACTTTTATTTGCAGGCCCAAATGAAAGTCACCAAAGCAAAGGGCCTGAACACCAGCCGATTTGGTGACCACGCTGCGGCCAGAAGGCTGACGGCCGAGGCTCTGGCTCGAGAACACTCGCCGAACTACTTCAGCGGTTTCCTCGCTCAGGTTCAGCCACTCAAGCTCGTCACGGCTCGCCCCTGCGGGGCATCGCGGCGATGCCCCGCAGGGGCGAGCCGTGACGAGCTTGAGCGGTTGGGCGTTAGCGAGGTGCACGTTGCCGTAGTCCGGTGAATGTTCTCGAGCCAGAGCCTCAGCAGTAGGTGTGTAGCCGCAGCGTGACACCCAAATCGGCTGGTGTTCAGGCCCTCTTTTTGGGTTACGTTTTTCTGAGCCAGCAGAAAAAGGTAACTCGGCCGCCGGGCCGAGACCCGGCGCGGTGCATCGAAAGCAAATCAGTGCCGAAAGTGCCTCACACCAGTGAGAACCATCGCGATCCCGCGTTCATCAGCAGCAGCGATAACTTCATCGTCCCGCACGGAACCACCCGGTTGAATCACCGACGTAGCACCGGCTTCGCAGACGACATCCAGTCCATCCCGGAACGGAAAGAACGCATCACTGGCCACAGCAGACCCCGCCAACGTCAACCCCGCGTTAGCAGCCTTGATCGAAGCGATCCGAGCGGAATCAATCCGGCTCATCTGCCCCGCACCGACACCCAGCGTCATGCCTGCGCCACAGAACACGATCGCGTTGCTCTTGACGTACTTCGCGACCTTCCACGCAAACAGCAGATCACGCCATTGATCCTCGGTCGGCTGCAGCTTGGTGACGACCTTCAACTCGCTGCGCGCGATCTCGCGGTTGTCGGCGCCCTGGATCAGCAGGCCCGAGCCGACGCGCTTCACGTCCTGCAGGTTGCGACCGCGCGACCAGGCCGTCGCTCCGTTCCGGTCGACACCATCGAGCGGGATCTTCAGCACGCGCATGTTGGTCTTGCCAGCCAGCACGGCCAGTGCCTCGGCGGTGTACGACGGCGCGATCAGCACCTCGACGAACTGCGTGATGACCTGCCTTGCCGCCCCGACATCAAGCTCGACGTTGAAGGCGATGATCCCGCCGAAAGCCGAGGTCGGATCGGTCTTGAAGGCCTGCGCGTAGGCTTCCCCGGCACTGGACCCGACGGCAACGCCACACGGATTGGCATGCTTGACGATCACGCAGGCTGCGGGCGCATCGTTCGGGCCGAACGACTTGACGCATTCCCACGCCGCATCGGCGTCGGCGATGTTGTTGTACGACAGCTCCTTGCCCTGCAATTGCACCGCGGTGACCAGCGAGCCGGGCGCCGGATGCAGGTCGCGGTAGAACGCCGCGCTCTGGTGCGGGTTCTCGCCGTAGCGCAGGTCCTGCAGCTTGACGAAGCGGCCGTTGCTCTGCGCCGGGTAGTCGGCGTGGGTCGGCTCACCGCCGTCGACCAGCGTCAGCGACGACAGGTGGTCGCTGATCGCCGCGTCGTAGTTCGAGATGCGGTTGAACGCCGCCACCGCCAGCGCGAAGCGCGTCGCGCGCTGCACCGCGCCGTGCGCCTTCAGTTCGGCCAGCACACCGGCG
>JAURWR010000072.1 GCA_030654805.1 Burkholderiaceae bacterium | reverse complement strand
GTTGTCGATCCGATCCTGCAGGACCTGCTCGAGTCGGGCGAACACTTTGGCGTTCATCTCGTTCTGCCGATCCACCACGACTCGGCCCAAAGCCAGGTAGGCATCGGGTGAGCCTTGCAGATTGCCACTCAGCACCTGCGCCTTCAACGCGTCCAGGAAGGCATCGAAAGCATCGTCGGTTGCCTTCATCCCCAGCGAAGTTTTTTCGGCGTCGGACAGGCTGGCCGTGCCGTTCAGGTAGGAGCTTTCGACGAAACCATCGAGAAAGCGCTGTATCGATCCGCCGACAAACATGGCTTCGTGGCGCTCGGTGTTCGCGTCGTTCGTCTTGAGCATCAATGTGCCCAGGGTCGTCAGCCGGCTGGTGTTTTCGGTCTGATCGGGCCCGAACACCATCGTCATGTTGACCAAGTGATAGGCATCGGCCTCCGGGTCGAGGATCAGACCCGCACTGTTCACGACCGATTTGGTCAATTCAAGAGCGGCAGCGAGGACCTCGCTGTGGTCCTTGAAGGTCTCGTCAGCCGTTCCACCGACGGGCTTCGATTGGAGGTCGCCTTGAAGCTGCTTGAACAACTCAAAGGCCTTCTGCGTGCCAAACGCCGAGCCGTGCGCGGTTTGCTGTGCTTCGACCTGGAGCATCGCCGCAGCAGCCTTCTGATGCAATTCATCGAGAGGCTCCGAACCGAGCACCGCCGCCTGACGGCGCTCCTGCGCGACCTTGACCCATTCGAGCAGCGGCCGGACGTAGTCCAGGCCCTGTTGCTCAACCTTCGTAGCAGCGATCAGATTCGTTTCTGTTTCCCACTGCAAGTAGAAGAGCCCGCACAGCGGAATCAGGAACGCGAAGGAAACCCACAGGGCCTTCGTCCTGAATTGCAAGGTGCGAAACAGCTTGACGCCCGGTGACCAGATACCTTGATGGCGAAAGAAATCGAGCACACCCGTTCTTTGCGAGGCAGGGCCGGAGGCGGCGCGGTGATAGATCGTCTCGGCAGGCAGACGAGCAACAGCAGTGTTCATGGGTCGTTCCGTTTGTTTGGCGGATTCAGCTCAACAATGCGAGCCCTCGGAAAGGGCCCGGTGTCAGCCTTTTCGGACCAAACGGCTCCGGCCTTGAGCCAAAGCGGTCAAACACCCAGAACTTGCAGGGCCTTCAGCGGCCGGGCTGCTGCGCGGCGATGCGCGCCAGCGCCACCTGCACGTCGCCACACTGGGCGCGATGGCGCAGTGCGTGGTCCATCAGCACCAGCGCCAGCATCGCCTCGGCGATCGGTGTGGCGCGGATGCCCACGCACGGATCGTGGCGGCCGAAGGTCTCCACGGTCGCCGGCTGCCCTTGCAGATCGATCGACTGCCGCGGGCTGCGGATCGAGCTGGTCGGTTTGATGGCAATCGACACGGTGATGTCCTGCCCGGTCGAGATGCCGCCGAGCACGCCGCCGGCGTTGTTGCCGCGAAAGCCATCAGGCATCAGTTCATCGCCGTGCGTGGTGCCGCGCTGCGTGACGCTGGCGAAGCCGGCACCGATCTCGACGCCCTTGACGGCGTTGATTCCCATCATCGCGTGGGCGATGTCGGCGTCGAGCTTGTCGAACAGCGGCTCGCCCCAGCCCACCGGCACGCCGTGCGCCGCCACCTCGATGCGCGCGCCGCACGAGTCGCCGGCTTGGCGCAACTCGTCCATGTAGGTTTCGAGCCGCGCGATGTCGTTGGCATTGGCAGCGAAGAACGGATTGTTGGGCACGTGATCCAGCGACTCGAACGGGATCGCGATGTCACCGAGCTGCGACATGTGACCGCTGAACGTGACGCCATGGTGCTCGCGCAGCCACTTCTTCGCGACCGCACCGGCGCCGACCATGGGCGCCGTCATGCGCGCCGACGAGCGGCCGCCGCCGCGCGGATCGCGCAGGCCGTACTTGTGCCAGTAGGTGTAGTCGGCGTGGCCCGGACGGAACGTCTGCAGGATGTTGCCGTAGTCCTTGCTGCGCTGGTCGGTGTTGCGGATCAGCAGGCAGATCGGCGTGCCGGTGGTCTTGCCCTCGTAAACGCCGGACAGGATCTCGACCGCATCGGGCTCGTTGCGCTGGGTGACGTGGCGGCTGGTGCCCGGACGGCGTCGGTCGAGCTCGGGCTGGATGTCGGCCTCGGACAGCACCCTTCCGGGCGGGCACCCATCGATCACGCAACCGATGGCCGGGCCGTGGGACTCGCCGAAGTTGGTGACACAGAACAGGTGGCCGAGGGTGCTGCCGGACATGGCGACGGGCTTTCGATGGAGGCGTGGGGACGAGGCGGTCGGATCGATCCGCCGGGCAAGGCCGCAAGCATAGCGGGCAAAAAAACACCGCCTGGCGGCGGTGTCAGGTTCGGCGGCACCACAGGCCGCGAAACAATCAGCCTCAGGGTGCGGGCGTGCCGTCCGCCGTGGCAGCGGCCTGCGCGGTGTCTTCGGCCGGCCAGTCGCGGATGTAGGCCTTGAGCATGCGGTTCTCGAAATCCTGCGAATCAACCACGGCCTTCGCGACGTCGTAGAACGAGATCACGCCCATCAGCGTGCGCTGCGTCATCACCGGCATGTAGCGCGCATGGCGGCCGAGCATCATGCGGCGCACCTCGTCCATGTCGGTGTCAGGCGTGCAGGTCAGCGGAGCATCGTCCATCACGGTGCGGACGATCAGCGAGCCCACCGAGCCGCCGTTGCGCACGATGGCCTGGATCACCTCGCGGAAGGTCAGCATGCCGACGAGGTCGCCGTGATCCATGACGACCAGCGAACCGATGTCCTTGTCGGCCATCGTCTTCAGGGCCTCCGACAGCGCGGTGTCGGACGAAACGGTGAACAGGGTGCCGCCCTTCTTGGCGGTCAGAATCTGGGAAACCTTCATGTTGTTCTCCTCGCGGGAGTCGTAAACGTCGCCAATATAGGCTCAAAAACCCGCCGGTGACAGACGCGGATACCACCGCCGTGCTGGAGTCGCGTTGAATCGCTGGGGCAAAACGCCGAAGGCGGACCCCGTCCGACTCGATGATAAGAACCGGACAGCTTGAATTCCAGGAGCGACGCTGATCAAGCCGCTTAACTCTAAATTGAGTACTACGGCAGCGAGATCGGCGTCGCCTTGAACAACTCAATCGCCGCCGCGCAGGTTCTGCACCTGGAACAGGCTCGGTGGATTGAGTTTCGACTCGACCTGGCCTTTGAACTGGCCGGTCGTGCAGTGCTTGCTCTGCATGTCGACCATAGAGAACGAGTCGTCGATCGCGATGCCGCTGCCCTTGTTGACCGGCAGATGGAAGTCGGGGTGCGACTTGCCGATGGTCCACGATTTCCACAGCTCGCCCTTGCGGTCGTAGATCAGCGTGCGGTTGATGTTGTAGACCTGCGCGTCGATGTGGAACACGCGCTTGCTGACCGGGTGTGACGGATTCACCGGCGAGGCTTCGACCACGTAGACCTTGCGCAACTGCCAGGTGATGTCCGGGAAGCAACCACCCTGCCCGCCGAAGTTGATGAACTTGTAGCCGTCGGCTTCGGGTGGCATGTCGGTGGCGAGCTTCTGGTCGTTGTGGTTGTAGTACGGCATCAGGATGTTCTTGGTGCCCTTGTAGGTCCACTTCATGTCCGAGATGCGGCCGTTGTAGCCCTCGAAGTCCTCGATCATCAGATCGGAACCGAGGAAGGCATCGGTCGTCTGCCCGGTCGCCAGGCGACGCACGCGACGCTGGAATCCGAGGTACAGGTAGCCTTCGCTGAGCTTCGTGTCGTCACCGTTGATCTGGATCAGCAACTGCGTGTTCTTCAGGTCCTGCGGTTCCAGCACATTGACGTAGATCCCACGGAACAGGTTGGCCGGGTTGGGTGTCACCTCCGGAATCGGCTCGTAGCGCACGCGGTGCTGGAAGTTCAGGAAATGGAAGTTGAACTTGATCTGCCGCTCGACCTGAGCAGTCGTGAGGTTGCGGTACTTCCAGTAGAACGGATAGATCGCCGCGTTGTCGCCCCAGTTGATGCCGTACTTGTAATTCCACGCGATCTTGTCGCCGGCCTGCGGGTCGCTCAGGCTGGGCTCCTCGGGGAAGGGCCGCCCTGCGACGAAGCCGCTGATCTCGCCGGTCTTCGCGCCCAGCTTGGCCTTGTTGATGTTCTTGCGCGTGGCTTCGACGTAGTTCGGCTCGAGATCGAAGGAGGTGGTGGCACCGACCTTCAGTTCGGTCCAGCCGTTCTTGACCAGCGTGTACAGGCCTTCGTCGAGTGCATCCTTGAACTGTTCGACGTTGGCCTTGCTGACCACCGTGCCGGGCGTCAGCCCGGGGAAGCTGGGCACCCCGGACTTGTAGGGCTTGAACGACGCGTCGACATCGGCTTCGGAGGCGGCGAATGCTGCGCTGGACAACAGCGCGCCGGCCATCGCGATCGCAGTGAGTGATTTCTTCATGACAGGTCTCCTGGTGTTCAGAATTTGTAGCGCAGGCTGACGAAGACTTCGTCTTCCTTGAAGGCGGCACCGATCGGGCCGGCACGGAACCGGCCGAGCGGCTCGAAGCCACCAAGTCCGCGCGAGAACGCGGTCATCGGATCGGAATCGCCCACGGGTGCGGTGAACGGCCCCCACGGATTGCAGGCCCGGCAATCGTCGAACTTGTCGGCGCGGGTGGTGCCCAGCTTGAAGTTGCCGCCCACCGTGAGCTTCAGGTTGTCGCTGTACAACCATTCGAGCGACGGAGCAGCCGCCATGGCCTTCGCACGGAAGTCGCGCGCGAAGATCACCTGTGGGCTCAGGCGGTCGTTCATCAGGAACGCCTTGACCAGCAAGGTGGCGATCGCGTTGTCTTCCCAGTCGGGCATGCCGACGGGGCCGAACTGGCCGTTCTTGAGCTGGTGGTCGAAGATGTGCTGGTAGAACAACTGACCCGAGAACAGGGTGGTGCGCGTCTCGCTGATGAACGGCACGAAGGTCGGCCTGTCCACGCCGATCACGCTGCGGAACACATTGTTCTTCGAGTAGAGCTTCGGCTTGAGCGTGTTGGCGAACTCTTCACCCTCGGTCACCGCAGCCTCCACCCGGAAAGCCGCACCGACGCTCTCGACATGGAAGTCCATCGATCCGCCGATCAGGTGAACCCGAGGAAACTCCATGTCGAACGAGATCAGATAGGGCCAGGCGTCGCGAAACTCGCCGGTGAACCCATTCACCGCGCGCTTGCCGCCGTGCAGAGATGGCAATTGCGAGCGGTAGGTCAGCGCGTTCAGCGAGAACGACACGCCCTCTTTGGTGACGCCCTCGAACTTGACTCCAAGCTGGGTGTTCTTCAGGCTCCAGCTCGGCAAGTGCACCTTGTTCAAGCCGATCTGTCCCGGGCCGAAATTGGTCGCCAGCAGTGTGCCGGGGCCGACGTTGGCGAAGTTCGCCACCGTGCCGCCGTTGTCCCACAGGTTCTTCATGCCGCGGAAGAAGCAGCCCGCATCCAGGATCACGTTGGCCGTGCCGCACTGCCCGAGGTTGTTCGGCCTGAACTTGTCGAAGTTCCAGACCACTTGCAGATTGCGCTCCTGCAGGATGTCACCGCCACCCATGCGGTACTCGGCCTGCGCGATCCACATCGGGATGCGGATGTCCTGCAGTTCGTCGTAGATGTTGTTGCGGGAGTAGTCGACCGGGTTGATGACGTCGAGCACGCGGAACAGGTCCGTGCGACCCCACACCACCTGTTGCTTGCCCAGCTTCAGGAACAACGACTTGCCGTCTTCGAGCTGGACGGTGTTGCGCACATAGGCTTCGCGGATGAAGTCGAGCCGTTCGTTGAACTCGGGCGACTCGAGGTCCGATCGGCTGCTGTTGCCATAGCCGCCGAAGTTGGCGCAGCCGCGGCGATCGGTGTCACAAGGCCGCACCGGCGTCGCAAACGCCACGCCCCCGTTGATGGGGTGCCAGCGGTCGCCCAGCACACGCAGTCCGGCATTCGGACTGCGGGCCAGCAGGTCCGCGCTGTTGAGGAACTTGTTGTTGACGAGCCCGAGGCCGGCCACGGTGTCGTGGTCGACGACCAAACCGCCGGAAGACGCGCCCAGGCCACCGTAGGCTGCCGGCAGCCGTGCACCCCCGGCAGTACTTTCCAGCATGATCGATCCACCGGCCTTGCGGCCGTATTCATCGTCGTTCATGCGATAAACGCCGTCGAACGTTCCACGCAAGATGCTGCGGAACGACCAACCACCAGTGAACTTCTTGTCGGCTTCGATCTGCGCGGTGTTGCGGAACTTCGACAAACCGACGTGCGAACCGGTGGCGTCCTTGCCACGGGCGTGCGTGTCGTTCTCGTAATAGAAATCGACCTTCCAGGGCTCGCTTTCCTCGCCCAGTCCGGGCAAAGCATTGGCGGTGCCCTGTGCACCGGCGCCACTGAAGGCGCCAGCCGCGCAGGCCATCAACGCCCATCGTTTCGCGGCGCCTCGGCCCGCTCGACGGATGCTTCTGCGCGATCCGTCGCTTGTCCCATTCGGTGTCATGTCTTGTCTCCTGTCGTTGGGGTTTCTTGTCGTGCTCACCTTCCGCAACGCGTCCCGAGGGACGCGGGCGACGGATGGCCGGGTCGTTTCATCTGCGAATCCCCGCCTAAACGGCGGTCGCACTCGGCTGCGGTCGCTCGCCGATCTCCTTGTGGGAAATCGCCCGCACCTCGTCCTCCTCGAGCACACCGTCGGCGTCGTAGTGCGTCGCCACCACGAAGTGCGGCTTGAAGACGACACACCAGGCAGGGACGATGAACATCGCCGCCAGGGCATTGACGATCAGCATGAAAGAAAGCAGCACTGCGGCGTCTGACTGGAAGCGCAGGTCTGACATGAATATCCACATCACGACACCGGCGATCAGCGTGACCGCAGTGAAGGACACCGCATAGCCGGTGGTCGCAACCGCAGTGATGACCGCCTGGTGAATGCTCCGGGTGCGTGTCATTTCTTCACGGATGCGGTCCATGAAATACACCGCGTAGTCGATGCCGACGCCGACCCCCACCGCGATCACAGGCACGGTGTTCACGCTGATGCCGATCTGCGCCCAGCCCATGTAGGCATAGGTCATCAGCGTCGAGAACAGCATCGGCAGCACCATCAGCCAGCCGGCGTGAATGCTCTGGTAATAGACCATCACCAGCGCGAAGGCGATCAGCATCACCGCCGGGATGATGATCATGTGGTCGGTGTGCAGCGCCTGGTTGCCGGCCGCGGTGACGCCGATGATTCCGCCGCCGAGTTCGATGTGCAGGCCGGGCACCTCGCCCTCGATCTGGCGGATGCCCTGCTGCGCCAGCGCGACGATGCGCGCCACGGTATCGGCCTGGTGGTCCTTGTAATAGAAGACGACGTTGACCTCGTTCTCGTCGGCGGTGACGAACTCTTTCAGCGCGCCGGGGATCGGGCTCGACGCGAGGTAGGCGAACATCAGCCCGCCGATCTCGGCCGCGTTGTCGGGCAACTGGTACCAGCGCGGGTCGTCGTTGTGCGTCAGTCGGTTGACCACGCGCACGACGCCCGGCAGCGCCTTGGTGCCACCCAATCCGGGGTCGCTCAGCATGTGAGCCTGGAAGCGCTCGATCGCGGCCAGCACCTCGGGCCGCTTGATGCCGCCCTTCTCGTCGGTGCGCACCGACACATGCAGTTCTTCCGATCCCGGGAAGCGGTTGTTGATCGCGGTGGTCGAGACGTTGTAGTCGTGCGTCTTGTGCAGCAGCGGGCTGCCAGGTTCCGACTCGCCGAGCTTGACCTTGGAGACGAAGTACGCACCGCCCACCGACAGCGCCAGCGCCAGCAGCAGGATCGCGCGCGCGCCACCGTCGGTGCCGCCGGTGGCGGCCATCATCCGGCCGAGCGCCTTGCGCACGCCCTCATTTTCGTTGTGCAACTGCTTCGGTTGCGGCAGCACGGTCAGCGCCAGCGGCACCATGAAGTGCACCGTCCAGATCACCGAAAAGCCCCAGAAGCCGGCCGCGATGCCGAGCTTGTGGTTGAACGGTGCGGCACCCAGCACCAGCACCGCGATGCCGACCGCGTCGACGATGATCGCCAGCGAACCGGGCCGGAACAAGGCGTCGAGCGCGTTGCGCGCAGCCTTCTTGCTGTCGCGCACGATCGCCAGTTCCTCGTAGTAGCGCGAGACCAGTTGCACGCCGTGCGAGGTGGCGCGTGCGGCGATCAGGAACGGGATCGGCAGCGACAGCGGCTCCAGATTGATGCCCATGATCGACATGAACCCGAGCCCGCAGATCGACGACAGCGCGATGCCGTAGAAGCGCCTGAAGTACAGGATCAGCAGCAGCGCCATCAGCAGCAGCGTGTAGGCGAGGATCTGGACGATCTGACCCAGGTAGGTGTAGACCCAGCCGGTCAGCACCGGGTTGCCGGTCACATGGATCGTGTGGCCGGGCTGTGCCAGCGTCTCGCGCACCTTTTGCAGCGCGGCGAACGTCTTCGGGTAATCGATGTCGCCTTCGTTGAGCTGCGCCTTGATCAGCGCGGCCTTCAGGTCGGGCGAGACCAGCAGGCCGTAGATCGTCGGGTTGGCGACCACGTCCTTCTTCAGTTGCTCCAGCTCGGCGGCGCTGCGTTCAGGCTTTTGCGCGTCGTAGAACGACTCCGACACGAAACCGCCTTCGCGCGACAGGTAGACCTTGCGCGCGGTGCGGTGCGTCAGCGACGACACCAGGTTGTGGTTGACGCTCGGCAGGTTGTCGAGGCCCTGCGTCGCTTCGTGGATCAGCTTCAGCGTCTTGTCGTTGAAGATCGTGCCCTGGTCGACCTCGACCGACATCACGATCATGTTGGCGCCGCCGAAGTTTTCCTTCAACCGGTTGTAGACCTTGATGTACGCATGCTGCTGCGGCAGCAGGTCGGAGAAGTCGGAGTAGATGCGCAGCTTCGGCAGCGCCAGCGCGAACAGCAGCGTGACCGCGAAGATCATCGACAGCACGATCTTCGGGTTGGCGAACAGCCAGGTTTCGCCGCGATGCAGTACGCGGGTGATGACTTTGCGAGCGGGGGCGATCATGAGGACGTTCTCGGATTCGGGAAGCAGAAGTGCTGCGTGCGGCAGGTCAGCTGTTCAGGTCAGTTGGAGACAGCGGCGACTCGGCGCAGCAGGCCGGCGGGTCCGCCAATCAGTAACGCGTTAGGCCCGACCAGCGACACGCCGGCACCCAGTGAAGCGGGCATTGCATCGGGGTAGACGATGGCGCGCCATGTGTCACCGTCGAGGCGGGCCACCGTGCCGACGGCGCCGACGCCGTGCGGCACACCGTGGTGCATGAACAGCCGGTACAGCGGCGCGCCGGTCGCGTTGTTCTGCGGCTGCCAGGTGCGACCGCCGTCGAGCGTTTGCATGATTTGCCCCGCGAGGCCGCTGGTCCAGCCGTCGTTTCGGTTGGCGAACAGCGTCGCGTACGGATAGAAATCGCCCGGTACCGGAGGACGCTTGGCCCAGGTAGTGCCGCCATCTTCGGTGACCAGCACGTTGCCAAACTCTCCGGTGGCAACACCAAATTCCTTGTCGACGAATTGAAGCGTCGTGTACTGCACGTCCTCGCCCTGGTCAGTGACGCTCCAGCTGGCGCCCTGATCGCGGCTGACCGCGATCAGCGATCCGGTGCCGCTGATCCACCACGCACCCACCGCATCGCAGGCCACGGCCAGCGGCGTGTGCGGGCGCTCCAGCTTGACCGATTTCCACTGTTGACCCCGCGTGTCCGACGACCAGACGCGGCTGTAGAAATCGATGCCGACGAAGCTGCCATCGGGGCAGGCGGTCAGGCCCAGCATCGACGCGCCCGGCGCTGGCTCACGCATCCAGCTGGCGCCCTGGTCGGCCGAGACCAACACCACGCCGGACTGGGTACCCGCCACCACCACTTGACCGTTGGTGGCGAGCGCCTGCGTCAGGTCGTGACGCTGCACCGGCAGCGCCGCCGCCGCAGCAACGCTGCTCAGATCGGGCTCCGACGAACAGGCCGCGAGGCCGAGCACCGACCCGACCATCCACACACACAGACTTCGCACGTCATCTCCTTGCTTCGTTCTGTTCAGGGCATGACTCCGCCCCGGCCACCGTGGCGGCCCGCTTTCAAAACCCACTCAGTTCCGGCGCTGGACTGCGCGCGCCGGGCGACTTCTGTCCCTCTAGCGACCCATGTCCTTGGCCGACACGCCGGCAATGCCCCAATGCGCTGCGGGCACTTCCTGGATCAGCACGCGCACGGTGCTGACGGGCGCACCGACCGCTTCGACGAGCGCTTGCGTGACCTTCTCGATCACCGCCTTCTTCTGCGCTTCACTGCGGCCTTCGATCATGTAAATCTGGGCAAATGGCATCTCTGGTGCTCCTGTGTTCTTTGGTGTTGCGGTGTTCAGGCGAAACGGATCGACACCGACCCCATGCCCTGCACCCGCAGCGTGATGTGATCACCCGCGCCGACAGCCACCGCTTCGGTGATGCCGCCGGACAGCACCAGCGTGCCGGCGGGCAGTGTTTCGCCGCTTTCGGCGAGCTTGTTGACCAGCATCGCGATCGCAGCGGCCGGGTGGCCAAGCACCGCAGCGCCCGCGCCCAACGCGACGACCTCACCGTTCTTCTCCAGCACGATGCCGGTGGTGCGCAGATCGACCTCGGCCGGTGCGACGCAGGCCCCACCGACGACGAAACGCGCCGCCGAGGTGTTGTCGGCGATGACGCTCTTCAGGTCGAACTTGAAGTCGCGGTAGCGGCTGTCGATGACCTCGATGCCGGGCATCACGAAGTCGGTGGCCGCGAGCACCGCGCCGATGTGGCAACCCGGGCCCTTCAGCTCGCTGCGGGTGACGAACGCGATCTCGGGTTCGACCTTCGGGTGGATCAGCTCGGAGACCTGGCAGACACCGCCGTCGGGTACCGCGGTGTCGTCGGCCAGGTAGCCGAACACCGGGCTGTCCACGCCCATCTGCTTCATCTTCGCGTACGAAGTCAACCCCGCCTTCAGCCCGATCACCTTCAGCCCGCGCGCCAGCTTGCGGCGGCGCCCGGCGTCCTGGATCGCGTAGGCGTCGGCCCAGTCCATCTCGGGGTGTTCGTCGGTCACCTTCAGCGTGTCGCGAGCTTCGAGCTGGCAAACGTCGAGCAGCTTCGCCAGCCGCTCGATGGTCGATGAATCGAGGCTCATGGAGACACCCCCGCGCTTCGCGCTGCCCCTCCGAGAGGTGGCGATCCCCCCTCCGGGCGGCCGATCGTGGCGCTCACTGGGGTACCTTCGTGCTGCGCACTCCGGTATTCGCCCTTGGGGCGGCCCGGCGGGCTCATGCCGCCACCTTCTTTGCTTGTGCGCGCTGGTGCGCCATCGTCATCGCGGTGTCCTCGATCATGTCTTCCTGACCGCCGACCATGCCGCGTCGGCCCAGCTCGACCAGCAGGTCGCGCGCCGGTACGCCGTACTTCTCTCCGGCGCGTTTGGCGAACAGCAGGAAGCTCGAATAAACGCCGGCATAACCGAGCGTCAGCGAGTCGCGATCGATGCGGATCACGTGGTCCATGATCGGCACGACCAGGTCTTCGGCCACGTCCTGTATCTTGAACACATCGACCCCGGTCTCGATGCCCATGCGATCGCACACCGCGATGAAGACCTCCATCGGCGTGTTGCCGGCTCCGGCACCGAGGCCGGCCGCTGCGGCGTCGATGCGATTGGCGCCGGCCTCGACGGCCGCCAGCGAATTCGCGATGCCCATCGCCATGTTGTGGTGGCCGTGGAAGCCGAGCTCGGTCGCGGTCTTCAGCGCCTGGCGCACCGCACCGAGGCGCGCGGTCACGTCGTCGGGCAGCATGTGGCCGGCCGAGTCGGTGACGTACACGCAGTTGGCACCGTAACCTTCCATCAGCAACGCCTGCTTGACCAGCTTCTCGGGGCTGGCCATGTGCGCCATCATCAGAAAACCGACGGTGTCCATGCCGAGTTCGCGCGCCTTGCGGATGTGCTGCTCGGACACATCGGCCTCGGTGCAATGGGTGGCGACGCGGATGGTGTTGACGCCGAGGTCCTTCGCCATCAGCAGGTGATCGACGGTGCCGATGCCGGGGATCAGCAGCGCCGACACCTTGGCCCGCTTCATCAGCGGGATCACCGCGCCGAGGTAGGCCTCGTCGGTGTGTGCCGGGAAGCCGTAGTTGACCGAACTGCCGCCGAGTCCATCGCCGTGCGTGACCTCGATCAGCGGCACGCCAGCCACGTCGAGACCGCAGGCGATGGTCTTCATCTGATCGAGCGTCATCTGGTGGCGTTTCGGGTGCATGCCGTCACGCAGGGTCATGTCGTGGACGGTGACTTGTCTGCCCTTGAGGTTCATCGTGAAGCTCCTTTTGGGTGGGGGTGTTCAGGCGGCGACGGCTTCGAGCGTCAGCGTGCCTGCGATCATTTCTTCGGCGAACATCTCGGCGGTGCGGGCCGCGGCGGCGGTCATGATGTCGAGGTTGCCGGCGTACTTCGGCAGGTAGTCGCCGAGGCCCTCGACCTCCATGAAGACCGAGACGCGGTTGCCGTCGAAGACCGGGCCGTTGACCAATTTGTAGCCCGGTACATAGCGCTGTACCTCGGCGATCATCTGGTGGATCGAGGCGGTGATGCGCTCGCGATCGGGCGCCGTCTCGGTCAGGCAATGCACGGTGTCGCGCATGATCAACGGCGGATCGGCCGGGTTGATGATGAGGATGGCCTTGCCCTTCTTCGCGCCGCCCACACGCACGATCGCGCCGGAGGTGGTGCGGGTGACGTCGTCGATGTTCTTGCGCGTGCCGGGGCCGGCAGAGCGGCTGGCCACGGAGGCGACAATCTCGCCGTAGGCCACCGGCTGCACCCGCGACACCGCGGCGACCATCGGGATCGTGGCCTGGCCACCGCAGGTGACCATGTTGACGTTCATCTCGCGGCGGCCGACGTGCTCTTTCAGATTGACCGGCGGCACGCAATACGGGCCGATGGCCGCAGGCGTCAGGTCGATCATCATCACGCCCAGCGCATTCAGCTTGCGCGAGTTGTCCGCGTGCACATAGGCGCTGGTCGCGTCGAACGCGATCTGCACACCATCGGCCTTGACGTGAGGCAGCAGGCCGTCGACGCCGTCTGACGTGGTCTTGATGCCCATCTCGCGGGCGCGCTTCAGACCATCGGAATTCGGGTCGATACCGACCATCCAGACCGCTTCCAGCACCGGGCTGCGCTGCAGCTTGGCGAGCAGGTCGGTGCCAATGTTGCCGGGCCCGATCAGGGCGCACTTGATCTTCTTCATGTCGTGTGCTTTCAATGGAAGCGGACCGAGCAGCCGCCCAGCCCGCCGATGGAAACGCGGAAGTTGTCGCCGGCCTGCGCGGTGAACATTGCGGCGAGTGCGCCGGAAAGGATCACCTCGCCAGCCTTCAGTCCGATGCCGAGTCGGCCGAGCGTGTTGGCGAGCCAGGCCACCGCATTGACCGGCGACCCGAGGGCGGCCGCACCGGCGCCGGTGGCGACGATGTCGCCGTTCTTCTCGAGCACCATGCCGCAGGTGGTCAGGTCGATGCGTCGCGGATCGACCGCGCGATCGCCGAGCACGAAGACCCCACAGGAGGCGTTGTCGGCGACGGTGTCCTGGATCTTGATCTTCCAGTCCTGGATGCGCGAATCGACGATCTCGAAGCACGGCATCACGCACTCTGTCGCGGCCAGTACGTCGGCGTTGCTGATGCCGGGACCGATCAGGTCCTTCTTCAGCATGAAAGCAATCTCGCCTTCGGCTTTCGGCTGGATCAGCGTCTTGCTGTCGATGCTGCTGCCGTCACTGACGATCATGCCGCTCAGCAGGTGGCCGAAGTCGGGCTGGTAGACGCCCAGCATGTTCATCACCGCACGCGAGGTGACACCGATCTTCTTGCCGACGATGCGCTCGCCGGTGGCGGCGATGCGCTGCTCGATCATCACCATCTGGATGCGGTACGCATCGTCGATGGTGATGTCGGGGTCTTGCGTGGTCAGCGGCGCGATCGGCTCGCGCTGTGCCAGCGCCCGATACAGCGCAGCGCCGTGGTGCTGGATGCGTTGGATGTCCATGGGGAGGTTTGTGGTGTCGAAGAAATGAAACGGGTCAGGCGGTGCGCGCAGTGGCTGCGGCCGCCTGCGCATCGGCCTCGGCCAGGAAGTTGCCGACCAACTGGATGAAGCGCTCGGTGTGCTCGATCTGCGTCCAGTGGCCGCAGTGGCCAAAGACATGGAGCTGCGAATTCGGAATCCACTGCGCCAGCGTCAGTGAGGTGCTCATCGGGATCACCTGGTCCTCGCGACCGTGGATCACCAGCGTCGGGTGCTGCAGCGCGCGGATGTCGGCCTCGGGGCTCGTGAGGGCATCGACCGAGCGCTGGCGAGGCGCCGGGAACATCGCTGCGAACGACTCCTGAAAGCCGGGGCGGATGCTGGCCTCGTAGCGCAGCTTCGCCAGTTCGTCGTTGACGAGGCGGCGGTCGTGCGCGAACACGTCCATGATGCGGCGCATGTTCTCGAACGATGGCGTGTAGCCCCACACCGCTTCCAGCCCCGCCGTGATCGGGAAAGGCACGCCGACGCTGCCCATCAACACCAGGCGACGCACGCGCTGCGGGTGGCGGCAGGCCAGCGCCAGCGACAGCGCGCCGCCGAAGGAATTGCCGACCAGGTCGGCCTGCGCGATGTCCAGCTGATCGAGCAGATCGACCGCCTGCTGCACCCAGGCATCCATCGTGTACGCGCTGTGCTGGCCGGGCGGCTGCGGCCGCTCGGTGTAGCCGAAGCCGAGCATGTCCGGCGCGATCACGCGGCGCTGCGTGGCGATGCGCGGCAGCACCAGACGCCAATTGGCCCACGCGCTGACACCCGGCCCCGAGCCGTGGACAAACAGCGTCGGCGGCTGGCCCGCCGCCGAGGTGCCCAGGTCGTGCACATTGCTGTCGAAGCCGCCGGTGCGGACCTTCCTGCCGATCTCGGGATTCATGTCCATGCCGTTCACAGCTTCACGCAGACGTTGCGCAGCTCGGTGTAGAACTCGAGTGAATGCACGCCACCTTCACGGCCGATGCCCGATGCCTTGGCGCCACCGAAAGCGGTGCGCAGGTCGCGCAGGAACCAGCTGTTGATCCAGCAGATGCCCACCTCGACCTGCCTGGCCACGCGGTGGGCGCGACCGAGGTTCTGCGTCCACACGGTGGTAGCCAGACCGTAGTCGGTGGCGTTGGCCAGCGCGATCACTTCTTCCTCGGTATCGAACGGCGCGATGTGCACGCACGGCCCGAAGATCTCTTCGCGGACGACCGCGGCCGACTCGGGCAGACCGGTCCAGATGGTCGGCTGCACCCAGTGGCCTTCGGCCAGGGCGCCGCTCATCGCGGGCACGCCTCCGCCGGTAACCACCGTCGCACCCTCTTCGACCGCCTTGCGGTAGTAGCCGAGCACCTTGTCGCGGTGCTCGGCCGAGATCAGCGGACCGAGGCCGACGCCGGCTTGCTCGGACGGACCGACCTTGAGCGCTTCGGCCTTGATCTTGAGTGCCGCGACGAACGTGTCAAAGACGCCGCGCTGCACATAGACGCGCTCGGTGCCCAGACAGACCTGGCCGCAGTTCTCGAACGCGGAGCGGGTGATGCCGGCGACCGCCTGGTCGAAATCGGCGTCGTCGAACACGATGCCAGCGTTCTTGCCGCCGAGCTCGAACGACACCTTGCGCACGCCCTTCGCTGCCGCACCCATGATGGCTTCACCGGTGCCGGTTTCGCCGGTGAACGTGATCGCATCGACATCGGGATGACGGGTCAGAAACTCGCCGGCCGACGCGGGGCCGAAGCCGTGCACCACGTTGTAGACGCCGGGCGGCACGCCGACCCGGTTCATCACTTCGCCGAGCAGCGTCGCGGTGGCCGGGGTTTCTTCCGACGGCTTGACGACCACGGTGTTGCCGCAGGCCAGCGCCGGGCCGACCTTCCAGGTCATCAGCAACAGCGGGAGGTTCCAAGGGCAGACCACCGCGATGACGCCGAGCGGCGTGCGAAGGCCGTAGTTGATCGCGCTGCCGCCATCGGGCGTCACCATCTCGAAACTCTCGGTCGGGACGTTCTTGATGATGTCGGCGAACACCTTGAAATTGGCCGCGCCGCGCGGGATGTCGATGTGTGAGGCCAGTGACAGCGGCTTGCCGGTGTCGGCAATCTCGGCCTGCAGGAAGTCGTCGAAGCGGCGGTTGATCTCGTCGGCCACCGCATACAGCATGTCGACGCGCTTGACCACGCTCAGCCGACCCCAGTCGCCCTTGAGCGCGGCGCGCGCCGATGCGACTGCGGCATCGACTTCGGCGCGGCCCGCCTCATGGACCAGGCCGAGCACGCGGTTGTCGACCGGCGCCCGGTTCGGGAAGGTCTTGCCGGTGGCCACGAACTCGCCGTGGATGAAATTCAGAAACTGTTTCATGGGGATCGCTTCAGACGGATTGCTTTTTTCACTGCGCGCTCTTGGGAGATCACTGCGGCTGATCGCTCAAGCCGATCGCTGCCAGCCCGGCCCGCGCACACGCCGCGT
The DNA here is from genome assembly GCA_030654805.1 of Burkholderiaceae bacterium. Lineage (GTDB taxonomy): Bacteria > Pseudomonadota > Gammaproteobacteria > Burkholderiales > Burkholderiaceae_C > PBB1. The sequence continues at coordinate 49,342 of JAURWR010000072.1, read as the reverse complement.
CCTGCGCGGCCGACGCACCCGACACGCCGATCGCGCCGACACAATCGGGGCCGGCGTAGATCGGCACGCCGCCGCCAAACACCACCAGCCGAGGCCGTTGCGGCAGGCCGGCACGCAAGGCCGCATCGCTTTCCAGCAACGTTGGCCAGCGCTCGGTCGCGAAGCCAAAGCTCGCTGCCGTGTAGGCCTTGTCGATCGCGATGTCGATCGAATGCAGGAAAGCGCCCGGCATCCGCAGGAAGGCCATCAGCAGCCCGCTGCCGTCGGTGGCTGCGGCGTTGACGCGCACACCCAGGCCACGCGCATGCGCCACCGCCGCAGCAACGGCGGCATGCGCCGCCTCGTCGGTCAGCGTGTGCTGGAGCGTGGTGGCCGCCATGTCAGGTCACGACGTTGAGGAAGGCTTCGTTGAGCTTGCGGTCGTGATAGAAAATCGCGCGGCCCAGCTCGTCGTCGGTCCAGGTCAGGGTCGGCCGGTCCGGGTAGTGCACGTAGCCGCCGGAGAACACCTCGTTGCGGTTGCCGCTCGGGTCGAAGAAATAGATCGTCTCGCCGCGCGTGATGCCGTGCCGCGTCGGCCCGATGTCGATCGATACGCGCTTGCGGGTGATGATGTCGGCCGCCTTCAGCACCTCGCCCCAGTTGTCGAGCAGGAACGACGCGTGGTGGAACTTGTTCTTCTGCGGGTGGCGGATGAAGGCGATGTCGTGCGGCTTGTTGGAGCAGGTCAGGAAAGCCGCGATCAGCAGCTGATCGGGCCCGGCAATGACCTTCTCCGCCAGATTGAAACCCAGCACCTCGGTGAACAGCTTGACGGTGCCATCGAGGTCATCGCCGTACAGCAGGCAGTGGTCGAAGCGCGTGGGCGACATGCCCTTCAGCCCGTCGGGATAGATTTCCGGATTGACCAGCGGCATGCCGTTGCCGACCTTGTCCTTCTCGGCATACAGCTCGATCGAATGACCGGTCGGCACGGTGAAGCGAAAGCGCTGGCCGGTTGCCAGCATTTCGCCCGCTTCGATCCATTGCAGTTGGGTGCACAAGCCGCTGGCCTTGACGTCCTCGGCCAGCTTCTTCAGCGTCGCGGGCGAGTCGACGCGAAAGCCCATGAAGTCCATGCCGGCTTCGTCGGCTTCGCGCAGCACGACGCTGTGGTGGTCGTGCTCGTCCCAAGCCTTCAGATACACGCGGCCCTCGGCGTCGCGCGCGGTTTCCCACAGGCCGATCACCTCGGCGTAATGCTTGACCGCAGCCGCCATGTCGAGCACGCGCAGTTGCACATGCCCGGGTCTCAAAACACCTGTCATTGCCATGTCGAGTCTCCTGTTTGTTTCTTGTGTCGTCAGAGCGTCGGGCGCTGCGCACGGCGCGCAGCGTCCAGGAAAGAAGCCGTACAACCGCGTTCAACGCAACGCGCCATCGTGTCGAGCGCCTTGAGTTGCACGTCACTCATCGGGTACGCGCGGCACGCCAGCACCACGCCCGCCGCCTCGTCGTCCAGGCTGACGTGACGGCGGCTCATCTTCTCGGTGCGCACAGCGCCTGCTTCGATGCGCACCTTGCAAACCCCGCAACCGCCGCCCCGGCAACCCACCGGGATGCCCCGCCGAACCAGCGCCTCCATGCCTTCGAGCAGGGTTCGCGTGTCGGCGCAGACATAGGTCTCGCCGGTGTTGTCGATCCGTATTTCGTAGCGCGGCATGGTGGTCCTCAGCCCAGCCACAAGGCGAAGTTACGCAAGCGAATCCATACTGTCCAATACCGATTTCCGCCCGCTTGATACCGTTCAGGTATTGACTCGACAACGCACTTGCGGCCACCATCGCGGCCATGGACCTGCGACAGATGCGCTACTTCCAGGTGCTCGCCGAGGAGCTGAATTTCGGCCGCGCAGCGGCCCGGTTGCACATGGCGCAACCGCCACTGACGCGGCAGATCCAGGCGCTCGAAAGCGACCTGGGGGCGGCGCTGTTCGAGCGCACCCCACGCGGTGTGTTGCTGACCACCGCGGGCCAGACGCTGTACGACGAGGTGCCCAACATCCTGGGTCTGGTGGCGCGGGCGCGCAGCCGCACCGAGCAGGCGGGGCAAGGTCGCCTGGGACGCCTCGACGTGGGCATCTTCGGCGCGAGCATCCTCAACGTGATCCCACGCGTGCTGTCGCGATTTCGTGCCGAGCACCCCGAGGTCGAGCTGTTCCTGCACACGATGACGAAGGCCGAGCAGATCGAAGCGCTGCGCGAGCGACGCATCACCGTTGGCTTCAACCGCCTGGTGCCCGAAGAGCCCGACATCGCGGTGCGCATCGTGCTGCGCGAGCGTTACCTGGTGGCGCTTCCTGCCGCGCACCGACTGTGCGAACAGGCTGAAATCACGCTGCCCGACATGGCCGGCGAGCCGCTGATCCTGTACCCGAACCTGCCGATGGCCGGCCTGGCGCAACTGGTGCTGGCGGCCTTTGCTCGCGAGGGCGTGGTGGTGCGCGTCGTGCAGCAGGTCGAGGACGTGCTGACCAGCATTGCGCTGGTGTCCAGCGGCTTCGGTCTGTGCATCACCACCGCCTCGGCAGCCAGCCTGCAACTGCCGCATGTCGAGTACCGGCCGCTGAAGTCGCGCCTCCTGCACGACATCGACCTGAGCTGCCTGTACCGGCGCGACGATGCGTCGCCGATCCTGCGCGAGTTCCTCGAAGTGGTCGGGCGATTCAACGACGCACCGCCGGGCTGACGTCAACCCGGATGCGATGGGGCGGCGAAGTGGTCGCATCACAGGTGCTTGAACAGCGGGCTGCGCGGCGCGGCCGAAGACGCATCGGCTGCGGTGAAGAACTTCTCGGTGTAGATGTCGCGCTCGAACAGACGGCCCTGCATCAAGGTCGCGATGCAGGCTTCGGTCATCGGCGGCGGGCCGCACAGATAGGCCTTGTGACCGCGGAAGTCGTTCGCGAAATGCGCCTTCAAGGCCTCGTGCGCAAAGCCCTGCGCGCCGCTCCACGCTTTGCCTTCCGGCAGGTCCGACAACGCGGGCACATAAGTGAAGTTCGGGTGCTGTCCGGCAAGCTGTTCGAACAATTCTCGGAAGTACAGCTCGCCCTCATCGCGCGCGCCCTGCACCAGCGTGATCGGCAGAGTGCAGCCTTCGGCCAGCAGGTCGAGGATCATCGACTTCGGGCTCGACAGGCCCGAGCCACCGGCCACGAAGATCATCGGCAGTGCGGCCGATTTGCGCACGTAGAAGCGCCCGCTCGGAGCGGTGAATCTCAGCTGCTGACCGACCTGCAACTCAGCGTGCAACCAAGTGGTCGCGTGGCCGCCAGCCACGCGACGGATGTGCAGCTCGATCAGGCCGTCGGCTGCATGCTGCTGCGGCGAGTTGGCGATCGAGAACGCCCGCGCGCCTTCGACTCCGGGCACCTCGAGCATCGCGTACTGGCCGGCCTGGAACGGCACGGGACGATCGCTGCGCAGCCACAGGCCTCGAATGGTCGGCGTCAGCATCCGCGCCTCGACCAACTCGGCGTCGAAGTCGTCGAGCGGCAGGAACTGCGCGTCGGGGTCTTCGTCGATATCGGCCTCGATCACCACATCGCCGATCGCGGTCGCGCAGCACGCGAGGATCTTGCCCTCGTCGCGCTCGAAGTCCATCAGCGCGAAGTTCGACGACGCACCATGGTCGCACTCGCCTTCGAGCACCTGGACCTTGCAGGTGCCACACACGCCGTGCCCGCAGGCGTGCGGCAGCCAGACGCCGGCGCGCAGGCAGGCGTCCAGAACCGTCTGGTCGTCGCGCACCGGCACGCTGTGGCCCAGCGGTTCGATCGTGATCTGGGAGCTCATCGCGGTGCCGTCCAGTGGCTCAACTGCACGAGCCTTGCAGGCCATTCAGACCCGGCGTGCGAAAGCGGATCACCGACTTGTGAACCAGCCCGTTGTCGGCCAGCGACTTCGACAGATCGGGTTTGAAAGGCTTGCCCGAATCGAGCCACTGCACCGTCGACCAATCGATCTTCGCGAAGTCGGGGTGGCTGCCGTAAGCGCCAGGCAGCACCGCATCGATCAGCGCGCCGAACGGCATATCCGGTGGCAGCGGAAGGCACAGCGGGGAGCAGAACAGCAGGTGGTGGTCCCAGCAGATGTAAAGCAGGCGTTTGCCGTGGAACCGGTCTTCGGAGTCGGTGACGGTGCCGGTGTAGCCGGGTTTCAGTGCAACGATGGGCATGGTGGGCGTCCTCGGGGCGTGCGTCTCCACCGGGCGCGCCGAAGCGCACTCGGGGGATCGCGGAGTCAGGGGGTCAGAAGCTCAGGCCGCTTTCGGGGCTGGCGTGGCCGGGCTCGCCGCATCGGACAGGTCCTGCCCGGTCCAGCGCTCCCAGTTCAGTCGGTCGGGCGATGTGTTGAAGTCGCCGCTGTCGGCACCCGGCACCAGGTGGTAGTACTTCAGCACCTCGGCCAGCGCATCGAAGCCCGGCGCGGTGGGATCGGCGCCTTCGGGAAAGCAGTTGCCCTGGTAGATCTGGTGCACCGGCAACCAGGCTTGCACGTACTTTTCGGGCTCGTCCTCGAAGATGTCCTTGCAGCCGTCGGAGCAGAAGTGGTACTTCATGCCGTGGTAGCTGGTCTCGCGCAGGCAGATCGTCGTCGGGTCGTCGGGCTCGGTGAAGATGCACGGCACCTGACAGGTCTGGCACAGCATCGGCAAGGTGGGGTTGCGCCACATCTTGCCGTTGTGCTTCTCCTGCTCGGCCAGCCATTCGAAGCGAGGGCGGTACAGGCGGTCGAAGGTCTCGGGGTACTTCTCCGACAGCCAGGCCATCTCGTCGGGCTTCGGCACCCAGGTATTGAAGTCGGCGGCGTGGCCGTAGTTGTTGAACGCGGCCCAAGCATCGTGTGACAGGCGGCCTTTTTCCTTGGCGGCGACCTCGTGGTATTTCGGCATGCGGATGCCGTAGCGCGACAAATCCTCGAACAGCGCGCCGCCGTTCTTCTCGAAGTACATCTCCCACGCCTCCGACCAGCTCATCACGCGCTTGGGCAGCATGTAGTCCATCATCATGCTGACCAGCGTGAGCAGCCGGTAGCCGCGCCAGAACCACTTGTCGACCCACTTCTGCACGATCGGCACGTTGGCCGGGTCCTGCTCGAGCATGAACTTGACGACCTCGAGGCCCAGCGTCATGTGACGCGATTCATCGCTCTGCGCCGAGAAGCCGAAGGTGACCGTGGCCATGTCGCCGTTGTAGGCCGCGCCGCTCATGAACGGCATGAACAGCAGGTTGGTCAGCACGTACTCGAAGCTGAACGAGATCGCGGTGATGAACTCGAACGGGCCGGCGCTCATCGCGTCCTCGAAGTACGACTTCGGCACCGACAGATACCAGACCCGGTCGTACATGTGCTGCGGATCGTGCAGCCCGTGGAAGTACTTGTTGAAGTGGCTGATCGTGTGGAACTGCGTCTGCGCGTGGCGCAACTCGTCGATCGACTGCATCTGGCAGGCCACCCGCGCGCCGACGCCGCGGAACGAGCGCCCTGCCATCGCGTAACCGCGGTGCGCCGCGTATTCGAGCGGCGACACGCCGGTCAGGAACAGCTTCAGCGTGTTCAGATAGCGCGGGTCGCTGATGTTGAACTGGCCGTTGTTCTGCTGGAACGCGTCGATGATCGCGTAGAGCTTCTTTTCCTTCTCGCCCTGGAACTTCCAGTACGACTCCATCGTCAGACGGAACGGGTCTTCCCACTTGTCCCAGTCGTGGATCTTGATGCCTTCGAACTGGTCGAACGGAAACACGTCGTCCATCGACTGGTAGGTCGTCTCCCAGCCGAGATCACGGGTCATCATCCCGTAGCGTTCCTTCAGCCCGAGGCGGGGCGCGGGGCGGGTGGCGGTGGGGGCGGCGCTGGAGGGGGTGGCAATGCTCATCGGTGTGTCCTTACTGCGGGGTTCACGAAAGGTGAGAGGAATAAAAGATCTGCTGAGGCATCGGAAGGTGGCGTGGTGGAGAACTCATCCCCAATGCAGGCAAAACTCGTCGTCGGTCTCGTCGATGCTTCCGGACAGCGAGATCAGGCTGAGGTGGAGTTCCTGCAGATCCCAATCGCGACCGATGCGTTCTTCGACCGACGCACGTCGAATCACCAAGCGGCCCAGCGCTTCGATCTTCACCATCGCCGGGTAGTCGGTGACGGTGGCCGTCGGGTTGTCGGCGACGATGGCTTCGACGATGCTGCGAGCGATGTCACCCAGTTGCAGCGCGATAAAGACCGGCTGCAGCGGACGTTCTATGACGGCGTTCATGCGACGACTCCGGCTGGCGCTGTGGCTGGCTTGACGACCGATGCCGTGGCGGCCGCAACGACCTTCGCCTTGATGCCCAGGCGCACGGCACGTGCATCGAGATCGTCCTTGATCGAAGCCAGGGCCTCCGACCCCGCCGCGCCCAGCGCCAGTGCGGCCAGCGGCTCGATCGCTCGCGCCAACTCATCGATCCACACTTGGTACCACTGCGTCAACTGTTGGGCGTTGGCCGGCGATTCGTCGGCGGCGGTCTTCACGGTCGCATCGACCCAGCGCGTGGTCTCGTCGTGCCAGTCGCTCATGAACTCGGTCAGCATCGCCAGGCCGTTGCCGGTGGCGGGGCTGACGGCATTGATGTACTGGCGGTAGATCAGCGGGTAGACCAGGCCGTCGAACACCAGGTTCTGCGCGAGGAACAGCTCGAACCAGTCCTTGGTGACGAACAGGTTTTCCATCATCCGGCGCACGCCCTGCCAGGCCGGCAGTTCGAGCCACGCCTGCTTGCCGGCGGCGAGTGACTTGCCCTGGTTGCCATCGAGCTGCAAGCCGAGTCGCGACAGGTACTGAGCGATGCCGAGCCGGTCCATCGCCGCAAAGATGCAGGGCTGCGTGATCGCCGTGCCGTAACCGTAGGCGCAGACGTAGTCGTTGTTCATGTTGGCGCCCCACTCGTAGTGGCGCAGCGGCACCAGCACCTGCTGGATCGAGGCCCGCGTGGCCTCGTCCGCCTGAGCAATCAGACGGCGCTTGTCGGCGAATTCGAACTGGCGGTCGGCACCTTCCTGCTGCTTGGCGCGCGTCATCGTGTAGACGCCGTAATAGAAGTGGCGCGGGTCCTTGAAGGTGTACCAGTCGGCCATCTGGATGGCGGTGCGGCGCTGGTCGTACAGCTCGCGCTCGGGCTCCCAGAGCGGCCGGTAATGAAAGTTGACCATCGGCTGCATGCCCAAGGTCGCTTCCTGGTAGCGCGACGCCGGCTTGTCGCCGCCGATGTGGCGCGCTACATGCGAAAACGTCTGCCGGATCGGACGCACGTCCGAGGTCTTGATGTCGACTTGCACTGCTGTCTCCTGATGACTCTCTGTTGTTTTCGGGCGCGCTGCGATCAGTGATCGACGCCTGGCTGGCCGTAACGCCACTTCATCCGCTCGTAGTCGAGTCGCGCGCCTTCTTCAGGCGTCAGGTGCGTGACCTCGTGGCAGTCGCAGAATTCGCGGAACTGCTCGAACTGCAAGATCAACTCGACCGCCAGTTCGGGATCGCCGATCGCGAACTCGAACTCGACGAAGCGCGCAGCCCGCGTGCCGGTCACCCGCACGAAGCAAGGCTGGCCGGTCAGCGTGGCGGCCGATGCCAGGCGGTGCGGGTCGGGCTGGGTGGTCACTTGTTCAATCCATCACATCGGCGGGGGCGGAATTGCCACCCACAGACATCAGCGCAATGGACGGGCCAGACGCTGTAAGTCCTTGATTCGATTGAGATCGCTTTTCGAAGCCGCGCGAACTGCGGGAACTCCCGAATGCCGATTTGGTGACTTGCTGCGGTGCAGCTTGATCAAATGATCAAACGCCCCAGCGGGCGCACGACGACGCCACCCACCCGACGCTCACGCGGCCGGCAGGCCTTCCTTTTTCAGCCGGTAGGCCAGTTGCGGGCGGGTGATGCCGAGCAGGCGCGCGGCCTGCGACAGGTTTCCCTTGGCGCGCTGCATGGCGGTCTGCATCAGCCGCATTTCCAACGACGCGATGCCGATGTGCTCGCGCAGCACCTGGTCGCACAGCGCGTCGAGCACGTCGACGGGCTTCTCGGTGACCTCGCCGCGCGGCGTGATCTGCCCGCCGCGGCGCGCCGTGGGCAGCGCGCCCCACAGATGGCAGGCCTCGATCGTGCCGTTGTCGGACGCGAGCAGCACCGCACGCTCGATCACGTTCTCCAGCTCGCGGATGTTGCCGGGCCAGGGGTGGTCCATCACGTCGCGCATCGCCTTGTCGGTCAGGCCGCGCAGCGTCTTGCCGTAGATCCCGCTGTACTTCTCGACGAAGCGCGTGACCAGCGCCGGGATGTCGGCGGCGCGTTCGCGCAGCGGCGGGATGGTGATCGGGAAGGTGTTGAGCCGGTAGAACAGATCGCTGCGGAACTTGCCTGTCTGCATCGCCTGCTGCAGGTTGACATTGGTCGCCGCAACGATGCGCACATCGACCTTCAGCGTGTCTTCGGATCCCAGCCGCTCGACCTCGCCGGTCTGCAGCACACGCAGCAGCTTGACCTGCGCCGACAGCGGCAGATCGCCAGCCTCGTCGAGGAACAGCGTGCCCCCGCTGGCGCGCTCGAAGCGGCCGGCACGGGCATGGTGAGCGCCGGTGTAAGCGCCCTTCTCGACGCCAAACAGCTCGGCCTCGATCAGGTCGGCCGGGATGGCCGCGCAGTTGACCGCGATGAACGGCCCTTTCGCGCGTGGCCCGTTGTCGTGCAGCCAGCGCGCGAACAACTCCTTGCCGACACCGGTTTCGCCGAGCAGCAGCACGGTGATCGCGCTGGCCGCTGCACTGCGGAGCAAATCGAACGCCGCGCGAAACCCCGGTGACACGCCAACCAGTGTCTGGTCGTATTCACGCCGCGCTTGCACGGTACGGATGTGTTCGAGGCCGATGTTGAATTCAATCAGCTTGGAGGCGATGTTCGTCCGGCGGAACAGGTCGATGTAGCTCTCGTCCTTCCACTCTTCCGCTGGCTGTCCCAGGATGCGGCAGCGGCTGTCGCCCATGCTGCGGCACTCGACCTCCTTGAACACCACCAGCCGACCCATGAAGGCGCTGGTGTAGCCCGAGGCGTAGCCGATCTGCGTCCAGCACTGCGGGTCGTCGCCGTAGCCGAAATCAGCCGAGTGCGCTTCGCACTCCCACGCGTTTTCCCAGAAGAAATCGCCGAAGAAATGGCCATTCACCAAGTCGATTTCAAGCTGCACTTTCTCGACACTCACCGCGCCTTCGAGCGAATGCAGTTGCGGGCCGAGCAGGAACGCGTCTTCAGTGCGCATGCCGCCGCGCCGCTCGCGCACCGCCATTTCACCATCGCGCTGACCGGAGGCGAAACCCATACGCACCAGCAGTCCGCGCGCGCGCTCGACGCCGAGCGAATCCAGCAGCTCCTTGCGCAATTCAGCAAACGCCCGTGTGTGGAGCAGCAGCATGCGCTGCTCGTCAAGCCAGATCAGGCCGGATTCAGCATCGAAGCGAAGCAGGGACAGCAGGTCACCCACGTCTTGTCTCCATCGGAACTCGAACTGGTCTGCGCCAGCAACCGCGAAATGCTATCAGCGGGCATCTCTGCGTCGGGGCTGGTAAACGCCGAGCGACAGGCGGGCTCCCCAGTTACCGGCGGTCTCAGCGTGCGCACTGGCGCAGGCATCGGGCGCTTTTTGATCTGAATGGAGTTGGAGTTGCCCCTATTCCGCGAATAGCTAAGGATTGAGGTGGTGAGCCAATTCGGAATGATCGAGCACAGGGTTTGGCCGCTGAAGACTGAAGTGAGTCAGTCGCGGCATATGGGCTGAACGACGGCGCCGACCGTCAGCGGTCATTCGACGGCCAGACGCTCTTACGACCGCTTCACCATCGAGACCGGTTGCTCGGCAATCCGTGACGGCGGTCTGGAATCGAACGACCGGTTGGGTGCGAGGTGAACTGGCACCCCCGACCCACAGCAGTTGGCAGTCCAACAGTAGACCGGTCATTCCCGTCGCGATGAGCGACCCCACCGGCTGCAGCTTCCGTCAGACCCGGGCGCATGCGCGCTTGCTGACGTGAAACCCGTCGGCAGCGGCGAACTACGGCCTCTCGTTGGTCACCCTCGGAGGGGCACTGACCTGGCGCTTACGGTCCGCCCTCTTCAACGACGTCACCCCGGGCGCCTTCGCCGTGTCTGTGATTGGGCAGGCTGCTTGGTCGGCTGACCACATCGGTGCCGTCTACGACGCAGGGAAATGGTCTGCAGGTTCCGGACTCAGGTCATCCAGCGCATCAGCGTCACGATCAGCACCAAGACACCCAGGCCGAGGTTGATCGAGACCCATGTGCGAATCTGCGCCAGGGCCGCGCCACCGTCGGCCCACTCGGACATTGCCACGGCCCGGCCGAGCCTCTTGAAAAGCGCGAAGCGGATGTGCATGAAGATCGCCACCATGACGACTCCCAGCACCGCCATGACGGTCCAGGCCAGCGGCATCTCGAAGTTGCCCCCGACTGCACCACCTGCTTGGCCACACGACCCAGCATCCACACGCCGCTGGCCAGAGTCAGCAGCGAGGCCACAAGTACGGCTTGGAAGAAGCGCCCGAGCACATCGTGCATCAGTCGCAGCCGCAGCGGCACCTCCAGCTGAGCGACCGCCGGTCGCAAGAAGAAGTGCGCAAACACCATGCCACCGATCCATACGATGATGGACAGCACATGAACAGTCTTGAGGGTCGCGTAGATCATCGATCAGTCCCATTCAATCTCAAACCCATCCCCGGATCCACTCGCTGCCCCAGGTCCAGGCTATCAGCAACAGGCCGGTCGTGGCAGCCAATGCCACCCCTGACATCAGCAGCCCCAAGATCACTGCCACCCCATCGCGAAACACCAGCCCCAGCCCGATGAACACCAGCGCCACGGCAGGGAGCAGGTTACCGAAGGGAATCGGCATCACGACGATGGTGGCCATCAGCCCAACGGCGAGCGCCGTCGCCGACCGTCGGCCGGAAATGGCGAGGTGGCTCAGCCGAGCCCTGGCATGGCGCCCAGCCAGGGCGTAGGCAGAGGCCAACCCGACCAGCACCCGCTGGGCCCAGTGGCGCGGCAGTTCAAGCTCGGCCATCCGTTGTGGCAAGCATGGCGCACAGTGACCCCGCCACATGGCGACCGCCAGCGCCGCCATGCCCAGCCCGAGCACCGTGCCCACGCCGGGTACCGGCAGAAGGCAGGGCATGGCCAGCAGCAGAAGCAAGCTCCCTTGGGCCTCGGGGCCGTGGGCTTGCGCCATCGCCCGCATCGACACCCGCTCGTCCTGGATGGCGGCGGCTGCGTCGCGCAACCGCTGCACAGATCGGCGGCGTCATGTGGACTCGGCGACAGCGGGCTGCCCCCGGGTCTTCCACAGCGAGACCAGCACGCCGCCGGCAATCAGACCGAACGTCACGCTCAGCGAGATCACCGCGGGAATCTTGCCGATGATGCCGACCAGGAAGATCTTGGAACCGATGAACACCAGCACCAGGGCCAGCGCGTACTTCAGGTACTTGAAGCGGTGGATCATGGCTGCCAGCGCGAAGTACAGCGCGCGCAGGCCCAGGATCGCAAAGATGTTGCTCGTGTAGACGATGAACGGGTCTGTGGTGATGGCAAGGATCGCCGGCACGGAGTCAACCGCGAACACCAGGTCGACGAACTCCACCAGCACCAAGGCGAGGAACAGCGGCGTTGCGAAACGTTCGAGCCTGCCCGTGGCGGGGTCGCTTTCCCGCACCCAGAAGGCGTTTCCGCGCAGACCGTCCGTCACGCGCAGGTGCTGCTTCAGGTATTTCAGCAGCGGGTTCTTCGCGATGTCCGGTACGTGATCGGCAATGATCCACATCTTGATGCCGGTGAAGATCAGGAACGCGCCGAACAGGTACAGGACCCAGCTGAACTCGTTGACCAGCGTCGCGCCCAGGCCGATCATGATGGCGCGCAGCACGATCACGCCCAGGATGCCCCAGAACAGCACGCGGTGCTGGTATTGCCGCGGGATCGCAAAGAAGCCGAAGATCAGCGCGATCACGAAGACGTTGTCCATCGACAGCGACTTCTCGATCATGTAGCCGGTGTAGTAGTCCATGCCACTCTGCGGGCCCAGATACCACCAGACCCAGGCACCGAACAGCAGTGCCACGCTGACATAGCCGGCGGAGAGCAGCAGGCTTTCTCGCACGCCGATCTCGTGGTCGTCGTTGTGCAGGACGCCCAGGTCGAACGCCAGGAGCGTGAACACGATGCCGACGAAGGCAAGCCAGACCCAGGCGGGCTTGCCCAGGAAATCAGCCGAGACGAGGGGGATCAGGAAGTCCATCGGGTCACCTCAGAGGAACGCAGCGAAAGCCGTGCCGACGCCACACAGGGCGCCCACGGCGCCGATCAGGGCCACGTCACGCTTCTCGTTGCCGAGGCGCCATGCGTGGAAGGTCACTGCGCACAGCGTGACGGTCATGATCGCGAGTAGAAGGGTGGCGGTGTCCATGGGTGCTGTTGATGTGTAAGACAAGAGGGATCGTCGGCGGTTTTGTGACCTGCATGAATCAGCGTCGGCGTGAACTCAGGTTCGGATTTCCCGAAGCGAAATCACCCCGCGGGATCGGCTCCTTCAAGACAGAAACCGCTGCGCCACGTGGACGCAGGCAGGAATGCCGACGAGGATGTTCAAGGGAAACGTCAAACCCAGCGACATGCCGAAATACAACGACGGGTTGGCTTCTGGGATGGCGTGCCGGATGACTGCCGGCACGGCAATGTAGGAGGCGCTCGCCGCCAGGACCATCAGCAGTCCGCCGTTGCCGGGCGACATGTCGACGGCCAGGGCCAATGCCAGGGCGAGACCTGCATGGACCACCGGCCCGCCGATGGCATAGGCGAACAGCCAGGGCGAATGTCCCTTGAGCCCGCCGAAGTTGCGCGCGGCCAACAAGCCCATGTCGAGCAGGAAGAAGGCCAGCATGCCTTTGAAGAGGTCGACCGCAAACGGTTGCATCGCCGCCTCGCCAGCTTCACCGGTCACGGTGCCGACCACCATCGCTCCGAGCAGCAGCAGTTGTGCGCCGTCGGTCAGCGATTCATGAAGAATCTTGCGCAGAGGCGTGCGAGTTGCGGTGTTGTCTCGATCTGATGCCGCCGAACTCAGTGCAGTCGGGTGGCTCCCAGCTCGCTGCCGTGTTCGAACCAGGTTCGCCAGCACCACCGCCATGACGATCGCGGGTGATTCCATCAGCGCCATCGCTGCTGCCATGTGCCCGCCGAACGGCAGACCGATGTTGTCGAGGTACTGCACGGCGGTGATGAATGTGACGGCACTCACCGATCCGTAGGTGGCGGCAATCGCCGCTGCATCGAAGCCGTTCAGGAACTGCCTCAGGACCAGATACCCCGCTGCCGGGACAATGACCGCGAGGGCGAGCGCACTCCCCAGACTGATCAATACCTCGGAGGTGAGACCTGACTCAGCGAGTGCGAAACCTCCCTTGAGCCCGAGAGCCATCAGGAGGTAAAGCGACAGAAAGCGCGATACCTGCGGCGGGATCTCCAGATTGGACCTCAGGCTGCCCGCGATCAGGCCGAACATGAAGAAGAGGATCGCCGGGTCGAGGAAGCTCTGCATCTGCGTGGTCTCCTGCGGGAGTGCGCGTCACCGGAAGCTGGGTCCTCGCTGCCTTATGTGGCGACCCGGAATCATTGACTTTGGAAGACCGTCAGCCGGGTACCTTTGTCGTCAACCCTGGACTCCTTCCACCGATGGCCCGTCGGCGCAGCGTGGCAATCAGTCCGGAGACCAAGAACCCCAGCACGACGATCAGGATGCTCCCGAGGCCCCAGACAAACCAGACCGCGATCGACAGTCCGCCCTGCAGTGCGGGCGCCCATCCCAGCAAGGTTTCGATGGCGGGCGCGAGGGCGGAAGCCATCGAGTCCAGTGCAGAAGTGAGTTCGGGCGAAACCCAAGGCACGAGCCAGTCCGGCAAGCGCAGACCTTCGATCGACCCGGAGCCTGCCACCAGCACGCCCGCATTGGAGACGACCCATGCCGTGATCGAGTGAAAGACCCAGGACGCAAGCGACCAGAGCGCAAGAAGGCCGAAAACCACAGACCAGGTGAGAGCGTAGAACATGATCGATTCCTCATTGAATAGCCGCAGCAGGGGGAGAGTCTTTGGTTCTTTTGAATTCGAATAAAGCAGCGTCTGGAATACTTAGACTGCTGTTTTTCCGATGTGAGATTGGCATGCTCAATTACCGGCATCTGTACTATTTCTGGGTCGTCACCAAGGAAGGCGGCTTCGCCCGTGCAGCCGAGCGGCTGGACATGGCGGTGCAGACCATCAGCGCACAGGTGCGCGAACTCGAGAAGGCGCTGGGTCACCAGTTGCTCAAGCCTGCCGGCCGAGGCGTCGCGATGACCGACGCGGGTCAGGCTGCCTTTGCCCGCGCCGAGGAAATCTTTCAGTTGGGCCAGTTGATTCCCGAGGAAGTGCGGGAGGCTGCCAGTGGCAAGGTCGCCCGCCTGGCTGTCGGACTGTCGGACGGCATCTCCAAGTTGGCCGCGCACGCGCTGCTCGAGTCGGTGCTGTCCACACCATCGTTGCGGTTGGTCTGCCACGAAGGCGAGTTCGAGCAGCTTCTCGGCGAACTGGCGCTGCATCACCTGGACTTGGTGCTGACCGGGCAGCCGGCGCCGCGCAACCCCAACCTTCGCTTGACGAGCGAACGGCTCGTCGAGTCGCCAGTGGATTGGTACGGGCCTGCAGCCCATGTGCACAAGGCCGACGTGGATCAGTTCCCGCAATCGCTCAATCGATTGCCCGTGCTGCTGCCGACGGGCCATTCAGCCCTGCGCCCCACGCTGGATCGGTGGTTCGAAGCGCAGGGGCTGCGCCCGCACATCGTCGGCGAGTTCGAGGACAGCGCGCTGCTCGCGGTATTTGCTGCGCGCGGGCTGGGGGTCTTCCCGGTCAGCCGACTTGGTGCGGGTGATGTGGGCTTGCTGCGCGGACTGCGCTTGCTCGGGCGCTGCGAAGACGTGAAGGAGGAGATACACGCCATCCGCTCACGCCGCGGACAGCATCATCCCCTCGTGCTACAGGTCATCGCGGCGGCGCGCGCCTGACCGCTGTCGTTCAGGCAGCCTGCGGGTCGGCAGCCATGCGGCTCTCTGCGTCTGCTTCGTCACCGAGGCCCCAATAGCGGCGAGCCGCCGCAATGACCACGGCCTCCCCTTCGGCGAGATGCCGGTCGGCGCCCGCAGCGGCGACCGCAAGCTGCAACACCTTGCGCTGAAGCGCCGGGTCGTCCACCTCGGCCATCAGCAACGCCATGACGCCATCGTCCACGCAGGCCATCATCGACCCGCCAGCGTACGCTCCCATCAGCAGGTCCTCGCAAAGCGATTGGATGACGAGCGGCATGCCGTCTGGCTCCAGTCCCAGTTGACCTGCCCCGTCGAGCTGGTTCAGTGCATCGAGTTCCGAGCGGCAGACGTGGCCGTCGGCAATGAGGACGAGCGCCACGATTCGTGCCGCGGCCTCGGGGCTGTTTCGGGGGTAAGAGCGCATGTCAATGTTCTTTCCTGAGTGGTGGATGGGTATGGAAGGGCGAGACGCGGTGGGCAGCAGTTCGGCGGTTGGATCCTGACAGCGGTGTTCAGTCGCGCCACGTGTGGCGTTGCTGCTGGCGCAGGGGGTGCGGCTGCACGGCCCGGATCGGGATCAGCGCCAGCGCCTCGGGCTGGCGCTCCAACACCAGCAGCCGCTGCAGATGCCGCAGTGCCTGACCCACGCGCTCGACGCCGCGCTGACTCCAACGCGCGATGCCGTGATACCTGGATCTGAACGGAGCTTTCATGATTTGGCCTTGGGGAAGTTCGAACAGCCTTGAATGTGGATGCGTTGGAGTGGGTGAAAAAGCAGCTATTCCACGAAGCCAGGTTCGGAAAAAGCGATCTGTTCAGGTTTATCCGATGTTCTCGTTCTGTAAAGACTGCTTGTCCAGAACCGTGGGGAGTTCCACATTCGATGTGTTCCTCATCCCATGGAGATTCGTGATGCAAGTGCTCTTCAAGTCCCGTCATCCGCAAGCCACCGACCTGCGCGAGTTGACCGAGCGCCGAGTGCGCTTCGTTTTGAGGCGACTGGGCTGGCTGGTGCCCCGTGCCGAGGTGCAGATGTCGGACGTGAACGGCCCGCGCGGCGGCATCGACAAGCGCTGCCAGGTGGAACTCCGGACCGATGGCGCCGGGTGGGTGGTCGTCTCCTCCGTGGCAAACGACTGGCGCACTGCGCTGGACAACGCGCTGGCGCGTGCCGCGCGGTTCCTGATGCGGTTGTGGCGTCGCGGAAGTGACTCCCGCCGCATGCGCCAACGTTTCATCAGTCACGAACGCTGAACCCGAACAAGACAAGGAACCGACAGATCAGTTGGCTCAGTGTCGCCAGCAGCTTGAGGTCGCCGCGCATTGTTCGACCTCCGTCAGTCTGGTTCAGGCCCCTGCCAGCCCACCCAAACGACAACGATTGCGGAATGCAGTCGCACCAACTTCAGTGACGCCCGCCACGGTCGCATCGCTGAACATGGTGATCCCGGCCAGATGGATGCGCTGATGCCCAGCGGCCCGGACGTGCAGCGGCCAGTCAAGCCGCGCGCAACGGGATCAGATCCCCTCCGGCCGCCAGTGCCTCCACTCGATCGGCCAGAAACTGCAGCGCCCTTTCCGGTCTGCGGCCAACTTCATGTGGCTGTAGGCGGCCACAGTCGCGTTCTTCTCGCTGTGCGCGAGCAGCAACTCGACCACATCACGGCCGAACCCGTGCTCGCGAAGCAAGGTCGCTGCGGTGCCTCGCAGGCCATGCGGACTGAAGTCAGGCACACCGAAGTCGATGCGCTTGAAGAAGTGGTTCAGCGTCACATCACCCATGGGCACGCTGCCCCGAAAGATTGATGGAAAGACGTAGTCGCCGTGGCCGGTGAGCTGATGCACGCTGCGCAGGATCTCCACCGCCTGGCGCGACAGGAACACGCGGTGCGGCTTGCCCATCTTCATGCGCTCCGCCGGGATATCCCACTGTGCACCATCGAGATCGAACTCGGGCCACTTCGAGCGCAGCAGCTCGCTCTTGCGGGTCATGGTGAACATCAGCAGCTTGCTCGCCGCGATCGTCGTGGCATGGGCGCCTTGAAGTTCGAGCTTGCGCCAGAACTCGCCCAGCTCCTTTTTGCTCAAGTGGCGATGGTGTTCAACGGGGGCACGCGCGATGGCGCCGCGCAGCGGCTGCGCGGGGTTCGTCGTCACCAGCAGGTTGCGGATGGCATGGTTGTAGATCTGCTGGACGATCACGCGGATGCGCTCGGCGGTCACCGTGGTGTCGGCGCGCGCCTTGATGATGGCCAGCACGTGGCCCGGCTGAACCTCTTCGAGTTGCATGTCGCCAATCGCCGGTAGACGCAGGCATCGAGCCAGCGCACGGTCTGGACCACGTAGTCGCGGGATCGATAGAAGAGGGTCTCGTCCACCCAGCGCTGGGCAAAGGTGCGGAAGCTCAGGCGCCGAGCGTCGGCGAGCTTCTGTTCCGTCGATAGCGCCCGCTTGGCCTTTGCCGGGCTCTGGCCGCGCTCGATCAGCGCGCGTAGTTCCTCGTGGCGGTCGCGGGCCTGCTTGATGGTGAACGCCGGGTAGGCGCCGATCGTCACCTTCTCGCGCTTGCCGTTGAGGTGGTACTTGAAGCGCCAGGTCTTGGAGCCCGACGGAATGACCTCCAATACCAGGCCGCCGCCATCGGTCAGGTCGTAGCGCTAATCCCTCGCCTTCGCGTTGTCGATCGTCGCGGGCTTCAGGACGTAGTTGATGTGTCGCATGAGGGCTGCCCCAGATGGGGCCACAGCCGCCCCTGTGGCTCCAAATGTGGCCCCGTCCCTTTGCGATGTCAAGAAACAGCCGGAGACGACAGAAGACAAAAACCCCAGTCGAATCAACGAACTGGGGCTTTTGATGGCACCGGATGGGACGCCCGGAGACGTCCTTGAACTACGTCACATGTGGTCGATCATCACTTGGCCGAAGCCCGAGCACGACACCTGGGTCGCACCGTCCATCAGGCGGGCGAAGTCGTAGGTGACCTTCTTCGAGAGGATCGACCGCTTCATCGACGCGATGATCAGGTCGGCTGCCTCGATCCAGCCCATGTGGCGAAGCATCATCTCGGCTGACAAGATTTCCGAACCGGGGTTGACGTAGTCCTTGCCGGCGTACTTCGGCGCGGTTCCGTGCGTGGCCTCGAACATCGCGATCGAGTCGCTCAGGTTCGCGCCCGGGGCGATGCCGATGCCACCGACCTGCGCGGCCAGCGCGTCGGAAACGTAGTCGCCGTTCAGGTTCAGCGTGGCGATCACCGAATACTCGGCCGGGCGCAGCAGGATCTGCTGGAGGAACGCATCGGCGATCGAGTCCTTGATGACGATGTCCTTGCCGGTGTTCGGGTTCTTGAACTTGCACCACGGTCCGCCGTCGATCAACTGGGCACCGAATTCCTTCTGCGCCAGGTTGTAGGCCCAGTCACGGAAGCCACCTTCGGTGTACTTCATGATGTTGCCCTTGTGGACGATCGTCACCGAGGGCTTGTCGTTGTCGATCGCGTACTGGATCGCCTTGCGCACCAGACGCTCGGTGCCCTGCCTCGACACCGGCTTGATGCCGATGCCCGAGGTGTCGGGGAAGCGGATCTTCTTGACGCCGAAGTCGTCCTGCAGGATCTTGATCAGGCGCTTGGCCTTCTCGCTTTCGGCTTCGAATTCGATGCCGGCGTAGATGTCTTCCGAGTTCTCGCGGAAGATGACCATGTTGGTCTTTTCAGGCTCCTTCACGGGCGATGGAACGCCGGTGAAGTACTGGATTGGGCGCAGGCAGACGTAGAGATCGAGTTCCTGGCGCAAGGCGACGTTCAAGGAGCGGATACCGCCACCGACGGGAGTCGTCAGCGGGCCCTTGATCGACACCACGTAGTCGCGCAGCACCGTCAGCGTCTCTTCAGGCAGCCAGACATCGGGGCCGTAGATCTGCGTCGATTTCTCGCCGGCGTAGATCTCCATCCAGCGGATCTGACGCTTGCCGGCGTAGACCTTGGCCACGGCGGCGTCGACCACCTTGATCATCACCGGGGTGATGTCCAATCCCGTGCCGTCACCTTCGATGTAGGGAATGATTGGGTGATCTGGAACGTTCAGGGAAAAGTCAGCGTTGACGGTGATCTTTTCGCCGTTGTCCGGCACTTTGATATGTTGGTACATGGACTGAAGGCTCCGCAGTCGTGTTGGGGACAGAAAATCTCAAGAGAAGGATATCGATGTCGCAATTTAATTCTAGTTCAGCACCACGTGCGGTTTCTGCGCACGGACCCTGCCTCGATTGTCAGACCCAGCATCTGCCGGAGCGAAACCCGAGCGCGCGTCGACGGGCCCGGACCGTCGTCGCATGGAGCTTGGTGGCCTGGATCGCCGCAGGTCACGTCCAGCCGGGTTGGGCGCAGGCTGCGGCTCAGAGTCTGTCGACACTGACGCTGAACGCCGGGATCCACAACATCACCGCCGAACTGGCACAGACCGAAGAGCAGCGGTCCACCGGGTTGATGTTTCGCGAGACGATGCAGCCCAATCACGGGATGCTGTTCGCGTTCGAGCAGGCGGGGCAACAGTGTTTCTGGATGAAGAACACCCTGCTCCCGCTGGATATCGCGTTCGTGGCCGACGATGGCACCATCGTCAACGTCGACCGCATGAAACCTCAGACACTGGACCCGCACTGCTCCTCCCAGCCCGTGCGGTTCGTCCTGGAGATGAACGACGGCTGGTTTGCGAAGCGCGGGATCGCCGCAGGCAGCAAGCTCAAGGGCAAGCCGTTCACGCCTTGATCCGGGCGATCATGGCAAACAAAAAAGCCGGTCAGCGACCGGCTTTTTGCATCAAGGGCAAGTCGCTCAGGCGAAGTTCGCTTCCGCGAAGTCCCAGTTGACCAGCGAGGTCAGGAAGGTCTCGACCCACTTCGGACGCAGGTTGCGGTAATCGATGTAGTAGGCATGCTCCCACACGTCGATGGTCAGCAGCGCCTTGTCGGCGGTGGTCAGCGGCGTGCCGGCTGCACCGGTGTTGACGATGTCCAACGTGCCGTCGGGCTTCTTCACCAGCCAGGTCCAGCCCGATCCGAAGTTGCCGACCGCGCTCTTCGTGAAGGCTTCCTTGAACGCGGTGTAGCTGCCGAACTTGGCGTTGATCGCCGCCGCCAGCGCGCCTTTGGGTTCACCGCCGCCGGCCGGCTTCATGCCGTGCCAGAAGAAGGTGTGGTTCCAGATCTGCGCGGCATTGTTGTAGACGCCACCAGAGGACTTCTTGATGATTTCCTCCAGGCTCAGGCTCTCGAATTCGGTGCCCTTCTGAAGGTTGTTCAGGTTCACCACATAAGCGTTGTGGTGCTTGCCATGGTGGTACTCCAGCGTTTCCTTGCTGAGGTGCGGAGCCAGTGCGTCGATCGCATACGGCAGTGCCGGCAGGGTGTGTTCCATCGTGATCCTTTCGGTTGGGGGGTGTGACCCATTGGAGAACTCGAAGCAGCTTTCGATTGTAGGCAGCGACGCCGAAAACGACGGCATCTGGAGGACCCACCACTCGCTGGGGAAATGACCAGGCGTGGCCATTCAACCCGATGTGGGCGACACCGAGGTGACCTGCGCCACGGCCACGCCATCGGCGAGCACGGCCTGCACCGACTGACCGACGCTCAGTTGCGCCGTCGACACCAGCGCCCGACCGCTGTCGTCGCTGAGCCAGGCGTAGCCACGGCGCAGCACGCCCGCCGGATCGAGGCCGCGCAGCCGCGCTTCGAGGCGGTCCAGCGCCTGGGCTGCACGTTGTGTCGGCGCCGCGCTGGCGCGCTGGAACCGCTCGGCAGCCACCTGCAGGTCGCGCCGGCCCGCAACGGTGGCGCGCCGGGTGGCACTGGCCAGTCGGTGCGACCACAGTTCCAGCGTCTGCAACTGCCGCCGCACCGCTTCGGCGGGCCGCAGCGAACGCATCGCCAGGCCATCGACCCGCTGCGCCTCGGTCTCGAGGACCCGATGCACGCGGCGCCGCATCGCAAGCGCAGCAGCCGCCAGCCATGTCAGGTTGTCGGCGCTCGACGGTGCGCACAGTTCGGCCGCGGCGGTCGGCGTGGGCGCCCGCAGGTCGGCGGCAAAGTCGGCGAGCGTGGTGTCGGTCTCGTGCCCGACTCCGCTGATCACCGGAATCGGCGACACAACGATGGCGCGCACCACGCGCTCGTCGTTGAACGACCACAGGTCTTCCATCGAACCACCGCCGCGGCACACCAGCAGCGTGTCGACCTCGCGCCGGCGCCCTGCCACCTCGATCGCCGCCACCAGCGCGGCGGGCGCTTCGCTGCCCTGCACCAGGCTGGGGTACACGATCAACTCGACATGCGGCGAGCGCCGCGCAAGCGCCGAGGCCACGTCGTGCAGCGCGGCGGCGTCGAGCGATGTGACGATGCCGACGCGTCGGGGGTGAGTCGCGATGGGCCGCTTGCGCGCCGCATCGAAAAGCCCTTCGGTTTCCAGCTTCTGCTTGATGCGCAGGAACTGCTCGTACAGCGATCCTTCACCGCTGCGCTGCATCGCTTCGACGATGAACTGCAGTTCGCCGCGAGGCTCGTAGACCGCGACACGACCACGCAATTGCACCTGCTGACCGTCCGCCGGCTGAAACTGCAGCAGACTGGCTGACCGCTTGAACATCGCGCAGCGAATCGATGCCGAATCGCCATTCGCATCCTTCAGGCTGAAGTAGCAGTGCCCGCTCGATGCCCGCGTGTAGCCCGACAACTCGCCGCGAACCGTGCAGGCACCGAAGCGGGCAGCCAACGCATCGCCAATCGCGTGGACCAGCCCCGCCACGCCCCACACGACACGCTGAAATCCGGCGTCCGGAGCATCAACCACGCGCAAACCCAGTGTTCATGCGGGTCGAGAAGTCCACAACCGCATCCATCCATGCCTCCCGGCCGATGTGAGCCGTCATCGAACTTACACAATCATTCAACGTATTGATTTGCATGAAGTTATTGCTGCCTAAAACGGAGGCAAATTGTTCGGAGGGCCGTGAAATCACGGGGTTTTCGCTTTCGGACGCAAGATACCCACAAAGTTATCCACACATACGGTGGACATCGAGTCATGTAGTCGGAACTTGGGACACCAGTACGAATCTCGCGGGTGAAATCGATGTCGGGAAGGAAGGGTTCTCATCCCTGAACCCCGAGCGCTGTGTACGGCGGGTGCAGGCCATAATCGCGCACCTCGCAAGCCCTGTTTTCCCACGCCACAGAGCGGAAAGTACCGACGTGTTTTCGATCATACAAGCCGCTGGATGGCCGGTCTGGCCGTTGATTTTTTGTTCGGTGGCCGCCCTGGCCTTGATCATCGAGCGGCTTTCCAGCCTGCGGCTGGCCAAGGTTGCGCCGCCGCGTTTGCTGGAGGAAGTTGTGTCGGTGACACGCGCCAGCCTGCCGTCGGCAGACGTGGTCAACAAGCTGTCGGACAACTCCGTTCTCGGTACCGTGCTGGCCAGTGGCGTGCGCGCGGTGATCGCCGAGCCACGCATCACCGAAACCGCACTGCGCGAGGTGTTCGAGTCCGCAGGCCGCGCCGCCGTCCACCGCCTCGAACGCTACCTGAGCCCCCTGGGAACCATCGCGTCGGCCGCGCCGTTGCTGGGACTGCTGGGCACCGTCATCGGGATGATCGAGATTTTCGGCTCGCAGGCACCCACGGGCGGCGGCAATCCGGCGGCCCTCGCGCACGGCATCTCGGTGGCGCTCTACAACACCGCATTCGGGCTGATGGTGGCGATTCCATCGCTGATCGCCTACCGGCACTTCCGGGGACAGGTCGATTCCTACACGCTGGACCTGGAACAGGCCTGCGAACGCCTGACGCCGCACCTGATGCGTTTCTCCGTACCTCGCACCGCCGCCTAGGAACGATCACGCCATGGCGATGAATTTCCGCAAGGCCCGCCCCGAGGAACCGGAGATCAACCTGATCCCGTTCATCGACGTGCTGCTGGTGGTGCTGATCTTCCTGATGCTGTCGACCACCTACTCGAAGTTCACCGAATTGCAGGTGACCCTGCCATCCGCCGATGCCGACAAGCCCCGCGAGAATCCGCGCGAAGTCATCGTCGGGGTGTCCGCCGATGGGCGCTACGTCGTGAACGGGCAATCCGTCGATGGCCGCAGCGTCGAACTGCTGGCGGCTGAAATCGGCAAGGCGGCAGGTGGGCCGGGCGACGTTCCGGTCATCGTGTCGGCCGACGCGACGGCAGCGTACCAGTCGGTGGTCAACGTGATGGACGCGGCACGGCGCGCCGGCCTGCCTCGGCTGACCTTCGCCGCCCAGCGCAATCAGGCCGACGGCGGCCGCTGACGGTGCATTCGTCCGGCCTCGAAGCCGCGCTGCAGCACGCGTGGCTGCGCCGGGGTCCGTGGGCCATCGCGTTGCGACCGCTGTCATGGGTCTTCGGCACGCTGGTCGGCCTGCGGAAAGCC
Source organism: Burkholderiaceae bacterium (assembly GCA_030654805.1). Lineage (GTDB taxonomy): Bacteria > Pseudomonadota > Gammaproteobacteria > Burkholderiales > Burkholderiaceae_C > PBB1. The sequence goes on along the minus strand of JAURWR010000072.1, from coordinate 25,684 downwards.
CTGTACGCGCTGGACCTGTGCCAGCCGGCCGTGCTGCCCGTTCCGGTGGTCGTGGTCGGCAACCTGATCGCGGGCGGAGCCGGCAAGACGCCGACGGTGATGGCGGTGGTGAGGTGCCTGCAAGCTGCCGGTCGGTCACCGGGCGTGATCTCTCGCGGCTACGGCCGGGCGACCGACGCCCCACCGGTGATCGAGGTGCAACCCGACTCTCCAGCGGAACAGGCAGGCGACGAACCGCTGTTGCTGCGCCTGCGGCTCAAGGTGCCCGTGTTCGTCGGCGCCGACCGCGTGGTGGTTGCTGCATCGCTTCTGGCCGCGAATCCGCAGGTCGATGTGCTGGTCAGCGACGATGGGCTGCAGCACCTGCGCCTGCCTCGAGCGGCACAGGTCGTCGTGTTCGACGAACGCGGTGCGGGCAACGGGTGGATCCTGCCGGCCGGGCCGCTGCGCGAGCCATTGGCAGCCCAGCCGCCGCCGCGAACCGTCGTGCTGTACAACGCGCCGCGGGCCTCGACTGGCTGGCCCGGGCACCTCGCGACGCGCCGACTCGCCGGCTTGGTCACGCTGGAAGACTGGTGGGCCGGTCGCCCGGCGACGATGGCCGGCCTGTCCGCCTTGGCGGCCGCAGGACAGCCCGTGATCGCGGCCGCCGGCATGGCTCAGCCCGAGCGTTTCTTCGGCATGCTGCGTGCGGCGGGTCTGGCGGTCACACCGCTGCCGCTGCCCGATCACCACGCCTACGCCACCCTGCCCTGGCCGGTCGACGCCACGCAGGTGGTGGTGACCGAGAAGGACGCCGTCAAGCTGCGCCCCGAGCGCTTCACCGCCGGTGTCGCGCCGACGCGAATCTGGGTCGCGCCGCTAGACTTCTGCGGCGATGCGGCCTTCGACGCAGCGTTGCTGGTACTGCTGAACTGACCCCTCCAACGCAAGGACATCCGATGGACACCCGACTGCTCGACCTGCTGGTGTGCCCGATCTGCAAGGGCCCGCTGGACCACTGGCGCCCGCCCCACCAGGAGCGCCAGGAGCTCGTCTGCCATGCAGACAAGCTGGCGTTTCCGGTGCGTGACGGCATCCCGGTGATGCTCGAAAGCGAGGCCCGTCCGATCGACAACGAGCCACCGGCGCCACCGGTCTTCCCGATACCGCCGGCGACGGAATCAACACCTCCCCGATGAGTTTCTCGGTGCTGATCCCGGCGCGGCTCGCTTCAACACGGCTGCCGCGAAAGCCGCTCGCGGACATCGCCGGCTTGCCGATGATCGTGCGCGTGGCGAGACAGGCGACTTTGTCGGCGGCGACGCAGGTCGTCGTGGCAGCCGACGATGCCGAGATCGTCGCGGCCTGCCACGCCCATGGTGTCGAGGCGATCCTGACGCGCTGCGACCACGTCAACGGAAGCGACCGGCTGGCCGAGGCCTGCACGCTGCTCGGTCTCGACGGTGATGCGGTGGTCGTCAACGTGCAAGGCGACGAGCCGCTGATCGATCCGGCGCTGATCGACGCCTGTGCGGCCACGCTGCCGGCCCACCCCGACTGCGTGATGGGCACCGCCGCGCACGCGATGACATTGGCCAGCGAACTGGCCAACCCGAACATCGTCAAGGTGGTCTGCGACCGGGCCGGCCGCGCGCTGTATTTCTCGCGCGCGCCGATCCCGTGGTGGCGCGACGGCAGCAGCGCAGGCGCACCCGCGATCGGCCCGCTGGCACCGCTGCGGCACATCGGCATCTACGCCTACCGCGCCACGTTTCTGCGGCGCTTCCCGAGCCTGCCGGTGAGCCCGCTGGAGACGATCGAGTCGCTGGAGCAGCTGCGCGTGCTGTGGCACGGCGAGCGCATCGCGGTGCATCGGAGCGAGCACCCGGCGGGCATCGGCGTCGACACGCCCGAAGATCTGCAGCGGGTGCGCGAACTGCTGGCCTGATGCACATGTAAGCCTGCAAGAAGCCGTTCGGTTTTAGACTAGCGGGTCCGGCCCGAAGGCATGTCGGAGCATCTCGATTCAATCGAACAGACAACAAGGACACCCATGAGACTGATTTTGTTGGGCGCGCCCGGTGCGGGCAAGGGAACGCAGGCCACCTTCATCTGCAAGAAGTTCGGCATACCGCAGATCTCGACCGGCGACATGCTGCGCGCCGCCGTCAAGGCCGGCACGCCACTCGGCATCGCGGCCAAGAAGGTCATGGACTCGGGCGGCCTGGTCGGCGACGACATCATCATCGGACTGGTCAAGGAACGTCTGGCCCAGCCCGACTGCGCCAATGGCTTCCTGTTCGACGGTTTTCCGCGCACCATCGTGCAGGCCGATGCGATGAAGGCCGCCGGCGTCAACCTCGACATCGTGCTCGAGATCGACGTGCCCGACGAGGCCATCGTCGAACGCATGAGCGGCCGCCGCGCGCACCTGGCCTCGGGCCGCACGTACCACGTCAAGTTCAACCCGCCGAAGGTCGAAGGCATCGACGACGTGACCGGCGAGCCGCTTCTCCAGCGCGACGACGACAAGGAAGAAACCGTCAAGAAGCGCCTCGACGTCTACCAGAAGCAGACGCGCCCGCTGGTGGCCTATTACTCCGACTGGTCGGCCTCGGGCGATCCGGTGGCGCCGAAGTACCGCAAGATCAGCGGCACCGGCAGCGTCGACGAGATCGTGGCGCGCGCATTGCAAGCGCTGTCCTGATCCGGGACCGACCTCACCGCGATCCACCCCCGATGCCCGCCGATCGTGTCATGCGATCGGCGGGCATCGGTTTTTTCAGGGCGCGAACTGCTCGTTGCCGACCATGCCCAGCTTGGTCACGCCCAGCCGCTGCGCGCTGGCCAGCACCATCGCCACCACGCCGTAGTCGACCGCCTTGTTCGGCCGCAGGTGCACCTCGGGCTGATCGGGCTCGGCGGCGGCAGCCTTCAGGCGGGCCTCCAGCGCCGGGCGGTCCGGCACCGCCTCGCCGTTCCACAGCACCGCGCCACTGGCATCGATGTCGACGGTGACAACCACCGGTGGGCGAATCGGCGGCGGCGGGTTGCCATGCGGCATGTTCAGGTTGACCGAGTGCAATTGCACCGGGATCGTGATGATCAGCATGATGATCAGCACCAGCATCACGTCGATCAGCGGCGTGGTGTTGATGTCCATCATCACCTCGGGTTCGTCGCTGCGGCCAGAGCCGATGTTCATCGCCATGCTGGGTCCTTTGTTAAATGCGTACTCAGCCGGCGCCGAGCCGCCTCAAGGCGTCTCGGCGCCCCCTTGGGGGGCATGAGCGCAGCGACGTGGGGACAGTCATCCTGTCAGTTCTTGGCCGGTGGCTCGGTGACGAAACTGATCTTCAGGATGCCCGCACGCTGGCAGGCATAAAGCACGCGGCCCACCGCTTCGTAGCGCGATTTCTCGTCGCCTCGGATGTGCACTTCGGGCTGCGGATTCTTCCCGCCTGTTTCCTTGAGACGCGCGACCAGCGTCGCGTGATCGGCCACCGGCTGCGCGTTCCAGTACACCGCACCGGCACGATCGACCGAGATTTCGATGTTCGCGGGTTGGGTCAGACGAGGCCGGTTGACCTCCTTCGGCAACGACATCGGCACCGTCTGCGTGACCACTGGAATCGTGATCAGGAAAATGATCAGCAGCACCAGCATCACGTCCACCAGCGGTGTGGTGTTGATGCTGGCGACGACTTCGTCGTCGTCGCTGGCCGGTCTGAGTTGCAATGCCATGTCGTGGTCGCCGGATGAGGATCAGCGCACGCTCTTGGCGCCCATCAGGATGCCGTGCAGGTCGGCGCTGAAACCGCGCACTGCATCCATCGTGATCTTGTTGCGACGCACCAGCCAGTTGTAGCCCAGCACCGCCGGCACCGCGACCGCCAGACCGATGGCCGTCATGATCAGCGCCTCGCCAACCGGTCCGGCCACCTTGTCGATGCTGGCCTGCCCGGCAATGCCGATCGCGGTCAGCGCGTGGTAAATGCCCCAGACGGTGCCGAACAGGCCGATGAACGGTGCCGTCGACCCGACGGTTGCCAGCACCGCCAGGCCGTCCTGCAGCCGCGACTGCACCTCGTCGACGCTGCGCTGCACGCTCATCGTGACCCAGGTGTTGCGGTCGATGTGCTCGGTCAATGTGCCTTCGTGATGTTCACCCGCGCTGATGCCTGTCTGGGCGATGTATCGAAACGGACTCCCGTCCTTCAGCAACTGCGTGCCCGACTGCAGACTGGCTGCCTTGAAGAAATCGTTGCGCGCCAGACGCGCGTCTGCCGCGATCTGGAAGCTCGCATACAGCTTGGTCACCAGGATGTACCAGCTCGCCATGCTCATCAGCACCAGGATGACCAGCGTGCCCTTCGCGACGAAATCGCCCTGCGCCCACAGAGCGCCCAGACCGTACGGGTTGTCGACCACCTGCGGCTCGACGCTGGCGGGCGCCATGGGGGTCGCCGGCGCCTGCACCGCCACCGCAGAAGCTGCGGTGTCCTGCGCGCACGCTGGCTGCGTCAGCCAGACCGACGCCACCAGCAGCGCCACGGCGCCCAGGCGCAGCATGCCCGACCACGACGATCGGCCGAACCGGTGCTGAAGGGTGTTGAACAACGTCATGAGGATCTCCGGAAAACGGTTCTGAAAGAGGTTCGAGGGCGGTGCGATGGCGGCGGCCCTCAGCGGATGTCGAAGAAGAATTCCTGCCGAATCTGCACGCCGTCGCCAGCGCACACGTAGCCGTCCTTCATCGCTGTTTCGACGGCACTGACGAACGCACGCAGCGTGCGTCGATCGTTGACGCCCTTGAGCGTGTTGCGCTCGATGTCGACCTGGACGACGCGCCCGTTCTTCAGCGTGCCGATCACGAACAGGCTGCCCTTGACCTCGACCGCCACGTTGGGCGCGACCGGTGGCGGCATGCGGGTGCAGACGATCGCCGCTGCGACGGGTTGAGCCGGTTTCGGCGGTGGCGCGGGTTCCGGATCGATCGGTGGCGGAGGCATCGGCGTGATCTCGACGTGCGTGGGCGGTGGTGTCGGCGTGACCGCAGTGATCGTCGGCGCCATCGGCAGCGGTGCGGTCACGATGACCTCGGGCGGTGGAACGAACGGCGGCGGAGGCGGTGCCTGCCTCGGCGGCGGCGCAACAACGCGCGCGGGCGGCGGGGTCGGCGGCGGAGGCGGCGGCTTGACGATCTCTTCGATCAGCTTGGTCTCGATCGGCGCTCGCACGACATCGACCACCTTCTTCGCGAGGCCGTTCACCAAGGCGTAGACGATCAGCACGTGCAGTGCGATAACGACGGACAAACCCAGCAGGTGGCGGCGAGGATCATCTTGCCGCTTCGAGAAATCCATGGACGGTCAGAAACGGTAGGACAGGTTGGCGTAGAGCGTTTGACCTCGGGGATCGTAATAGCGATCGTCGTAGCCGATCTGGAAGCCCTGGTTGAAGCCGCCGACGGTCATCGACAACGGCGGATCCTTGTCGAACACATTGATCACCCCGACGTTCAGGGTCACCTCATTCGACACCCGCCAGTGCGTCTGCCAATCAACCGTCAAATGATCGGACACGCGCCGCTTCAGCGAGTCGACGCGTTCACCGATCGAGCCGTCGGCATTGACCAGATTGACATCGACCAACCCGGTGGCCGCGAAGTCCTGGTCGCGGTAGCCCGACTTGTAGTTCAGCGCCAGCGTGTGCGTGGCCGCACCGACGACGATCGAATTGACCCAGCGGGCCTGCCAGCGGAAGGTGACCGCACCGTTCTCGCCCAGGCGCCCGAGGCTGCTCGCGTAGTCACCGCCTTCGAGCGACTGGTACTGGTCGCGCAGCATGTACGTGGCGGTCAGCTGCGAGATCACTCCGACACCGGCTTTCAGGTTCATGCGTCCGACGACGTCGAAGTCGATGCCCGAGGTGAAACTCTTGCCCTGATTCAGGTTGGGAGCGAAAACCGCCAACTGCTTGCGTCCGGTGGCCGCGCTGACCGAGCTGGTGAAGCTGTCGCGATACAGGGTGTAGTCGCTGAAGATGGCACCCTCGCTGAGCTGGCCGATCGTGTCCTTGATACCGACGGTCCAGAAGTCGGCACCGAACGACAAGGCCGACACGGGCTCGATGCGAAAGCCCAGCGACGCCTGGGTCGATCGCTCGGGTTTCAGGTCGTTGTTGCCCTGGGCGATGACGTCGGCCTGCACTCCGTCGGTGCAGATCACGTCGGGACCCAGCGATGCCGCGATGTCGTTGAGCGTCACGCCGTTGTTGTCGGCGCGTCCGCAGTCCAGGTTGCCGCCGCTGAGCCCGTACTTCTGGCGCGACGCCTTCACCTGGAGGATGGACGGCGCCTTGTAGCCCATGCCGACCGACCCGCGGATCAGCAGGCCAGGCACCGGTTGCCAGCGGCCGGACAGCTTCGCGTTGGTGGTGTTGCCGAAGTCGGAGTAATGGTCGTGTCGCACCGAGGCGGTCAGCTCGACGCCCTTTGCAACCGGCGCCACCAGCTCAGCGAAGGCGCCCAGAACGTTGCGCGAACCACTCGAAGGCACCTCAGCCGCATCGTCGCCGAAACGCACTTCACCGCCCTGCGCCTGCGCCAGCGCGCTGGGCCGGGTGCTGATCCTTTCGCGGAACGCGCTGACCCCGGCACCGAGCTGCATCGCACCGCCTGGCAACGCGACGAGTTCGGTGGTGCCCCGGGCCTCGACACCATCGAGCGTGGATCGGCCACCGTTCCAGTAGCCGGTGTATTTCGCGTCGGCGATCGCCTGCTGAGCTTCGGGAGTCTGCTGCCCCGGCAACGCGAACGGGTTGACCACGGTGTTCAGCGCATTCAGCACGCGGCTGTTGTAGCCATAGCCGTCGTCGAGGCTGCCCCGCACCGTGCTCTGCGAGTGCGTGTAGGCGATGTTGTAGTCCCAGGACCCCAGCGTCCCCATTACACCCAGCACCGCGTGGAGGGCTTCGGAGCGATCGTCGGTGACCCGGCGGCCCAGATCGGCGAACCGGTAGCCGGCCAGCACGCCGAGATCACCCTGACTGGGATCGGTGTTGTTGTAGCCGCCGGCCGCCACCGCCTGATCGAAGTAAGGCGAGTCGGGCGAGATCGTCAGCAGGCTCGGGTTGTACGACACGGTTCCGCGTGAACGGCTGCGAGCAAAAACCACATCGCCAAACAGGCGCGCGTTACCGGCCAGCGTGCGGTCGAACGAGGCGACCAGGCTCTGCCGCTCGCGGTCGGGGTAGATCTCGAGATCGCTGCTGAAGTCGTAGGCACACGCGGTGCCCGAAACGAAGTGCTTCGGCGGGCATTTGCCGTGGGCCTGCAGATACGGGCTGTGGGCGTTGAAATCGAGATCGAACACGTTGGCCGGGATGCTGAGGATCGACGACGCCTGGAACCGGTACTTCTGCCCGCCCTCCTTGAAGTGGATCTCGCCGGTGCGTGCGAACTTGCGATCGGCCGCAGCCAGTTGGGTGCGCCGGTCGGAGCTCGCCGACAGCATCACGTTGTAGCCGTCGGCATCGAGGTCACCGAAGCCCTTGGACACGCTGAGGTTGGTCTCGCGTGCGCCGCCGCGAGGAAACGAGATGCCTGCGCTCCCGACGCCGTCGGTGCTGCCGCGCCGCGTGATGAAGTTGACGACGCCGGCGATCGCGTCCGACCCGTAAAGCGCCGACGCACCATCGGTCAGCACCTCGATGCGCTCGATCGCCGAGATCGGGATGCTGTTGAGGTCGATCGCGTTCGACGCGCCGGTCAGTGTCTGTCCGCCGAACGGTGCCAGGCGCCGCCCGTTCAACAGCACCAGCGTTCGGTTCTCGCCCAGGTTGTGGATCGAGACACCAGAAAAACCGTAGCTTTCTCCACCCACGGTGCCCGTCTCGACCGTCGAGCCCATGACGGCCGGCAAGTTCTTCATCAGGTCAACGGTCGAGGTGTAGCCGCTGCGCTCGATCGTCTCGCGCCTGATCACCTGCACCGGAAACGCCGACTCGGCATCGATGCGGCGAATCGACGATCCGGTGATCTCGACGCGATCGAGCGTCTGCTGGCCCATCGCCGGATCGAGGGTGCCCATGCAGGACAGCGCCAGCACGGCTTGCCAGGCTCTGCGTTGCCCGGTCTGGACGTCGATCATTTTCTTGTCTCCTTTTCGCAGCATCGAGTTTCGCCGATTCCGGAGACTGCTCGATGGCACTCACAGCAGCCGGACCGCAGCATGCAACCGGGGATCTTCATTTCAGGACCGGACCAACCGGGGCACGGCGGCCAGCAGCCGCCGGGTGTAGTCCTCGCGCGGATCGGCCAGCAGCGCAGCGGTCGGCCCCGACTCCTCGATGCGCCCCCGGTGCATCACCGCGACATGGTCAGCGATGTACTCGACCACGCCCAGGTGGTGCGTGATGAACAGGTAAGACAGCCCGAGCTCGCGTTGCAACTGCTTCAGCAGATTGAGGATCTGCGCCTGCACCGACACGTCGAGCGCGGAGGTCGGCTCGTCGCAGACGATCAGCTTCGGCTCGACCGCCAGTGCGCGCGCGATGGCGATGCGCTGCCGTTGCCCGCCGGAAAATTCATGTGGATAGCGCTGCAGCGCCTCGCGGTGCAAGCCGACGCGATCGACCAGGGTCTCGATCCGGCTCCGTCGAGCGGGCTCATCGAGTTCAGGACGCAGACTCAGCAGCCCTTCTTCCATCACATCGAGGACACGCATCCGCGGATTCAGCGACGCATACGGATCCTGAAAGATCATCTGAACCGAACGCCGAGCCAATCGAAATGCATCACCGCGCAGGCCGAAGAGATCGTGACCGTCGAGCAGTGCGCGGCCCTCGATCAGCGCCTGTCCGCGCAGCAGTTGCACGATGGCCTTGCCGAGTGTGGTCTTGCCACAGCCCGATTCGCCGACCAGCGCGAAGGTCTCCCCCCGGTGAATTTGCAGGGAAACATCGGCCACAGCGACGGTGTGCGAACTGATGCGCTGGAGCAGTCCTTTGCGGATCGGGAAGCTGACGCTGAGGTCTTGCACGTCGAGCAAGACAGCGTCGCTGTGTTTTCCCCCTCGCCCCTCTGGGGAGAGGGTAGGTTGAGGGGCTCGCATGTCACCGCTGTCGCCATTCGCGGCCCTCCCTTGCAGGGCGCGTTCCGGCTGGCAGGCCGGAACCGCTGCGCGGGCTCGCGGCATGCCGCTCGAAAGCCCCGCTTCGCCCCCCGCCCGCTCCCGGAGGAAGAGGGAGTCCGATTCCATCGTGCCGACATCGACCTGCGCGACATGCAACCAGCAACGCACTTCGCGTCGCGGTGCAGCGCCGTCCGCCGGCATCGGCACCGTACCCGCAGGCGGCAACAACAGCGGCACCTCGCTGCGGCATCGATCAAAAGCCCGATCGCAGCGCGGCGCGAAGCGGCAGCCGGTGAACTCGTGCGACAGCGGTGGCACCGTGCCAGCGATCGCAGCCAGCACGCTGCCGCGCTTGTGGGCGCTGGGCAGAGACTGCATCAGCAACCGCGCATAGGGATGCTTCGGTTCGCTGAAAAACTCGGATGCCGTCGCCACCTCGACGATCTGCCCCGCATACATCAGCGCCACCCGCTGCGCCATGCCCGAGACCACCGCCAGGTCGTGCGTGATCAGCAGCAGCCCCATGCCCTGCTCGCGCTGCAACTGCTTCAGCAGGTCGAGGATCTGCGCCTGGATCGCGACGTCGAGCGCGGTGGTCGGCTCGTCGGCGACCAGGAACGCCGGCTCGGCGGCCAGCGCGATCGCGATCATCACGCGCTGCTTCTGGCCGCCGCTCATGCGAAACGGGTAGTCGTCGATGCGCCGCGCGGGCTCGGGGATGCCGACGCGGCCCAGCCACTCGACGGCCTTCGCGCGCGCCGCCGCGCCGCGCAACGCGGTGTGCGTCTCGATCGCCTCGACGATCTGGTCGCCGATGCGCATCACCGGATTCAGGCTGGTCGCGGGCTCCTGGAAGATCATGCCGACCTGGCCGCCACGCAGCCGGCGCATCGCCGACTCGGGCAGCGACAGCGCTTCCTGGCCTTCGATCTCGACGCGGCCGCCGGTGACGCGCCCGTTGTCGGGCAGCAGCCGCATCAGCGCCAGTGCCGTGAGGCTCTTGCCGCAGCCCGATTCGCCGACCAGCGCGAAGGTCTCGCCACGTTCGATGCACAGCGACAGCCCGTCGATCGCGCGGACCAGGCCGGCATCGGCGTCGATCGCCACTTGGAGGTCGGTGATCTTCAGCATCGCGCGTCAGTCGATGCGAAGCGCAGCGTCAGCAGCAGGCGACGCCAGTACCGGCTTCTTCAGCCGCCGCGCACGGAACACGCGGGCCCGAGGATCGAACGCATCGCGCACGCCGTCGGCAAAGAAATTCGCCGCCAGCACCACGGTCACCATGAAGCCGAAGGCGGCGGCGAACGACCACCACACCACGGGGTCGCGGCTCATCTCGCTGCGCGCCAGGTTGATCATCCCGCCGAAGCTGTTCATCGACGGGTCGACGCCGACACCCACATACGACAGCACCGCTTCGTACAGGATCAGCCCGGAGAAATCGAGCACGGTGGTGATCAGCACCAGGTGCATCACGTTGGGCATCAGGTGGCGCGCCATGATGCGCCACGGTCCGACGCCGAACGCGGTGGCGGCCTGCACGTACTCGAGCTCGCGCAGCTTCAGCGTCTCGGCGCGCAGCAGCCGGCACAGCCCGGCCCAGCCGGTCACGCCGAGGATCGCGCACAGCAGGAACAGCTTCAGGTCGGCGCGCTCGGCGCCGGTTTCGAACAGCTCCGGGTGCTGGTCCAGGTAGACCTGCACCATCAGCACGCAGGCGGCGATCAGCAGCACGTTGGGCACCGAGGACAGCACGGTGTAGAGGTACTGGATCACTTCGTCGACCCAGCCCTTGAAGTAGCCGGCCATCAGCCCCAGGCCCACCGCGAGGGGCAGCGTTGCGACGGTGGCCAGCGTGCCGATGACGAACGCGGTGCGGATGCTTTTGAGCGCCTGGTAGAAGACGTCGTTGCCGGTGCGGTCGGTGCCGAGCAGGTGGTAGTCGTTCATCAGCAGCGCGGCCGGGCTGAGCAGCAGGCAGAGCGCGGTGAGCATCGTCAGCGCGGCGCGCCAGCGGATGTCGGTCTCGTCGCGCAGCACGCGCACAGCCGCCTCGCGCCAAGCCCAGCCGTGGCGGTGGGCGACGCTGCGCACGATCCAGGCAGCGAGCAGCAGCGCTGCGACAGCGCCGATGGCCAGACCGACCGCAACACGCAACGCGATGTCGCGCGAATGTTCTCGCGCCGGATCGCGCAGGTGGGCCCCGCCGTGCAGCAGGCGCGGCGGCAGGCGGCGCACCTCGCCATCGACGGTCAGCGATTCGAGTGTGAAGCTCTGATACGCCAGCGGCCGCGAATACGTCGCTTCGCGCGACTCGACCAGCCGCACCAGCAGCGCGTCGAGCACCGATTGAGTTCGGGTGTCGTAGGCCACGGCAGCGTCGGCTCCCGCCGTCGGCAGCGCCCGCCTGAAGTGCACACTGTCGAGCAAGGTCAGCAGCAGGCACAGGCCCAGCACGATCGCCGACGCGAACGCGGCTGCATCGCGAAACACCAACTTCCAGCTCGCGCGCAGGTTCGGGCTGCGCCAGACGACCCGCGCATAGACGATCAGCGCGACCACAAGCGCCCACATCACCGCGTCGGTCCACAGCAGCACGAACTTCGGCAGCATGGTGCTCATGTCAATGGGTCCACGGTACTTCGCGCGACCCACGACCTCTGAGAGGCGCGCGTGCCGGGGACACTGGGTACCTCCCTCCGCGAATGTCCCCCGGCTTCGCCTCCTCCTTTATTTCGCTGCGGGAGATACCCAGCGTCCTCGACACGGGTGAGGCTGTCGGCAGGTGGTCGAATAACCCCGGTGTTGATGGATCACGTCGGCGGTGTGCGCTGCGCAGCGAAATAAAGAAGGAGGCCGCAGGCCGGGTGAGTGAGCCCGGACACAAACAGTCCAGTGGACTGTTTGTGCCTGGCGAACGCCCAGGGCGCAAGCCCTGGGCATGAGCGGAGCAGCGCACGCCGTCGGCGTGATCGCGCGCCGCATCAACCAGCAGGCAAGGAATTGAGGAAGTGAGTTTCATCCTCATGCGGCCCGGCCGGCCGAAGGCACTGCCGCTCCTCATCGGGGGCAGCGAGTGCGATGAGCGTGGGAGCACCATCATGTCAATCTGACCCGGGGGTCGATCCAGGTGTAGGCGATGTCGATCACGATGTAGCTCAGCACGTAGAGCAGCGAGCCCAGGAAGACCATCGTGCGCACCACCGCGAAATCCTGGTTGCTGATCGCGTCGATGACGTAGGCGCCCAGACCCGGCAGCCCGAAGAAGCTCTCGAACACGAGGCTGCCGAGGAAGATGTACGGCAGGTAGCTGCCCGCGCTGGTGACGATCGGGATCAGCGCGTTGCGCAGCACATGCGCATAGAGCACACGCGGCTCGCTGAGCCCTTTGGCGCGCGCGGTGCGCACGTAGTCGCGGCCGGTCTCCTCGAGGAACATCGCGCGGTACAGCCGCGCCTCGCCGCCCAGCCGCGCGAACAGCGACAACGCGATCGGCAGCACCAGGAACTTGATGGCATCAAGGCCGGGCGCGTAGCCCGAGATCGGCGCCAGCCGCAGCACGCGCGAGAACAGGAACTGCCCGACGATGATGTAGAACAGGCTGGAGATCGACAGCATCAGCACGCACAGCACCACGCCCCAGGCATCGAAGCGCGTCTGCCGGAACATCACCAGCAGCAGCGCGAACGCGGTGCTCGCGAACACCTGCAGGATGAACAGCGGCAGCGCGAGTTGCAGGCTGACCACCATGCGCGTGGCGACCTGGTGGCCGATGTCGCCGGCGCTCTCGGCATCGGATCTTCCGAAGTTCAGCGTGAACAGCGACACCGAGCGCTCCCAGAAGATCGTGTCGGTGTAGCGGGCCGCGCCCTCGCGCGCCGGGTTGACATACAGCGGCTTGTCGTAGCCGCGCTCGACCTTCCACTTGACGATCTGCTCCGCCGTGACGCGCTTGCCGCCGATGTTCAGACGCGCCATGTCGTCCGGCGTGTTGACGGTGAAGAACAGGAAGAAGGTCGCAAGGTTGACGCCGATCAGGATCAGCGCGCCGTAGGCGATGCGGCGGACGATGGCGCTCAGCACGGCCGGCCTGCTGGGATGCGCGTCATGACAGCACCACGCCGCGTGCGTCCAGCCGCTCGCGCCGCCGGAAGCTGCGCACCGCGAGCCAGACGACACCGATCAGCCCCGCGACGCCGATCAGCACGGGCCACCACACCGGCCGGTTCCATTCGGCCTGGCGGCGCACCCGCTCGGCCGCGTCGATGCGGTAGTAGCGCGCCATGTCGCGCACCAGCACGGCCGGCTTCGCGTTGTGCACCCACGACTGAAACGCGCCCGACGAATACGGGAAGTAGCCGAACGACCACGGCGCGTCCTGCTGCACGATAGCGGTCATGCGGTCGATCAGCGCCTGCTTCTCGGGACCGTCGTCGACACCCTTCAGCTGCGCGAACAGCTTGTCGTATTCCGGGTTCGCGTAGTTGGCGGTGTTCTCGCCATCGGACGTCGACTTCGCATTCGGTCCGTACAGCAGGAACAGGAAGTTCTCGGCATCGGGGTAATCGGCCAGCCAGCCCGACCAGAAAATCTGGTGCTTGCCCTGGCGCACCTTGTCCTGGAACTGGTTGTTGTCGGTGGCGCGGATTTCGAGCTGCACGTCGATCTTCGCGAACTGCTTGACCATCCAGTCGAGCTGCGATTTCACCTCGGGCGTCGGCTGGCTGTAGTAGTCGTAGTTCAGCACCAGCGGGCGGCCGGTCGCGGCATCGCGGCCATCGGGGTAGCCGGCTTCGACCAGCAGCTTCTTGGCGTCCTCGATCGGGCGGCGCACCGGCTTGCCGCCCACGAGACGATGCGTCACCGCGTTGATGCCTTGCGGCTGGCCATGGCGCGATCCGAACACGCCGTCGGGCAGCGGGCTCATCGCGGTCTCGCCGGCGCTCTTCGGGAAGATGCGGCTGTATTCCTCCCAGTCGATCGCGATCGAGATCGCCTGGCGCAGTTGGCGGTTCTTGGCCCGTCGCTCGGCCGTGTCACCCTGCCCGATCACCGGGTCGAGCATGTTGAAGCCGAGGTACCACGAGGTCACGTCGGCGAACTTCGGCAACTGGAAACCGCGCGCGGTGTAGTCGCGCCGCACGTCTTCCGAGTCGTCCATCTCGACCAGGAACTCGAGCCCGTCGTCGGTGCGTTCGATGCGCGGGATGTCGTAGTAGCCCTGGCGGAACTTGGCGCGCAGTGGCACACCCTCCTTCTCGATCACCGAGACGATGGTGTCGACGAACGGTGTCTTCTTGCCGCAGTCATCGAGCAATCCGTTGGTTTTGTCGGCCTCCACGCCTTCACACGGATAGGGCTCGCCGCGGTAGTTCGGGTTGCGCTTCATCACGTGCCGGGTGTCCTGCACCGACTCGGCCATCATGAACGGCCCGGTGCCGACCGGCCAGATGTCGAGCGACAGCCCGTTGGCCGCCATGCCGGTCTGCGCGTAGAACGCATCGGCCTCCCACGGCACCGGCGACATGAAGGTCATCGCCATCCAGTAATTCCACTGCGGGTACTTGCCCTGGATGCGGATGCGCAGCAGGTGCTTCTCGGGCGCGCTGGCACCGATCAGCGGCCACTTGCGGAAATCGAGGAAGGGCTTGTCGCGCGCCGCGGGGTCGAGGCCTGCACGCAGCTTCGCGTCCTCGGCCTTGATCAGCTCGCCGTAGTCCTTCAGGCCCAGCACGTACTCGGAGAAGATGCCGTAGATCGGCGTCGTGATGCGCGTCGTTGCGTGGCGCTTGAGGGCGTAGACGTAGTCGTCGGCGACCAGCTCGCGCGTGCCCTGCTGCTCAAACTGCCACGGCGAGCGGCGGTCGCCGAGTTCGCCGGGTTTCAACGCGTGGTCGCTGTGATACCGGTAGCGTCCCTGCGCATCGGTCGCGAACGCCGGGTGCGGCTGGTACAGGATGCCGGGCTTGATGCGCACGTCGTAGACGCTCTCGGCGATGTCGGCGGCCGGCGCGTCGGCGGGCAGCGGCCGGCCGGCCTGGTCGAGGTAGCGCGGCTGGGCCACTTCAACCGCCGCCTTGCCCTCCAGCACGAACGGCCGCTTCAGGTAGTGGTAGCCGTAGGGCGGCTCGTAGATCTGGTAGGTGTACGGCGTCTCGTTGCTCCAGTACGAGGCCGTCGGGTCGAGGTGGCGCGGCGAACTGCCCGACACCGCGGTGAACAGCGTGTTGGTCGCGGCTGCACCATCGGGCAGCGGATTGTTGTTGCAGCCGGCGAGGACGCATGCCGCTGACACCCACAGGGCCCAGAAGCGTTGCACTGCCGACTTCAGCATCACCAGCCGACGAGCACGTCGCGGCCTTGCACCAGCAACTCGACCTTCGCGCCCACCGGCATCGTCACCTTGGTCGGCACGTGGCCGAACGGCAGGCCGCTCAGGATCGGCGTCTTCGTCAGGCTGCGCAGGTGCGCGACCACCGTCTTCAGGCTGTAGCCGTGGTCCAGCGGCGAGCGACGGAAATCACTGAACGCACCCAGCAGCACCGCCTTCTGCGCGTCGAGCACGCCGGCCTGATGCAGTTGCAGCAGGCTGCGCTCGATGCGATAGGGATGCTCGTTGACGTCTTCGAGGAACAGCACCCCGCCGCGCGTGACCGAGGCCTTGGGCCAGTGCTTCGTGCCGAGCAGCGAGGTCACCATGCACAGGTTGCCGCCCCACAGCATGCCGCGCACCGCCAGGCCGTCGAAACCCGGCTCGGTGCGGAAACCCACCGCTTCGAGCTCACCACTCATCGCTTCGACGAAGCAGGGTTCGGTGATGTCGTCGACCACCTCGCCGCCAAAGTCGCCGCAGGCCAGCGGCCCGGCCCAGGTCAGGCCGACGGCACCATGGTCGGCATGGTGGTGGGTCGCGTCGTGCGCGTGGCCGTGGCCCGAGCAGGTGCCGGCGCCCTGGCCGGCACCGTGGCGATGCGTGAGCAGGCCGAGTTGCAGTGCCGTGAAATCGCTGTGCCCGACCCAGCGCGTGCCACGCTCGATGCTGCGGTGGATCAGCGCCCAGTCGATGCGGTCGAGCAGGCGCGTCAGGCCGTAGCCGCCGCGCGTGGCCATCGCGATGTCGGGGGCCAGCGCCGCCACGCGGTGGAGCGCCGCGAGACGCGTTTCGTCGTCGCCGGCAAAACGCTGGTGCTTGGCCAGTGCCGAGGCGTCGATCTCGACCTCGAAACCAAGGGCCGTCAAGCGGCGTGCGGCGCGCCGCAAGGGAGCGGCGGCCACGATGCCGGACGGGCTGTAAAGATGCAGGGATGTCATCGGGACTTCAGGAAAAGGTCAGTCGCAGGCGGCAGCTCGGATGCCTCACCGGCCGGGATGAAAGGGGCGCCCGTTTCCGCAGTTTCGAGCGCGCTGTCGGTCGAGAGGCCGGCTCGGCGCTGCCGGTACTGCTGCCGCCGTTCGGCGAAAAAATCACGCAGCACCGTGCTGCATTCGTCGGCCAGCACGCCGCCCTGCAACTGTGTGTGGTGGTTCAACTGTGGCTGCGCGAACAGGTCGATCACCGACCCGGCGGCACCGGTCTTCGGGTCGGTCGCGCCGAACACCACGCGCTTGAAGCGTGCGTGCATCAGCGCCATCGCGCACATCGCGCAGGGCTCCAGCGTCACGTACAGCTCGCACTCGGGCAGCCGGTAGTTGCCGAGCAAGGTGGCCGCGTGGCGCAGCGCGACGATTTCGGCATGCGCGGTCGGGTCGTGCTGGGTGATCGGCCGGTTGTAGCCGGTGGCGATCACCTGGCCCGCGCGCAGGATCACCGCGCCGACCGGTACCTCGCCAACGAGCCAGGCGTTGTGCGCCTGGTCGAGCGCGATGCGCATGGCGGCTTCGTCCTGCGGCGAGATAGGTGCCGTCATGCCGTCGACTCAGCGGGAGTCGTCGTCACGGGCCGGCACCTGCTGCATCGCGCGGGTCAGGTCGTCCTGGATCTTGCGCGGCAGATCGCGGGTCGGTGTGGAAGCCATCGATTCGGTACCTTCGACGGCCGAGGCGGCCGCCGATTCCGGCGCTGGAGCCACCACCTGCCTCAGCTGCGTCTTCGCGATCATCGAGACGATCGCCAACGTCACCAGCAAACCGACGATACCCAGCAACATCCGCATCCGTGATCCCCGTCTGACGGCTCAATGGGACCGTCATTAGCTGGGAATGCTAGCGGCTGCCAGTCGCCGGCCAGCGGGAACCTGGTCAAACGGTCGTTCTGAACAGACCCGTGAGCACGGATTCGATGCCCAGCGCCGACCTTCATGTGGCGATCGGCAGGATCGAAGATCGCGCGGGAACCAGTGTTCGCGTTCGACTGCCATGTTGAGCGACTGATCGAGGTCGTCAATCCATAGGCCAGGTCGCAGCCGGCATAAGGCCGTGTTGGTGTCAGGCTGCTCGCAACACGCGGGGGGTAATAGCTCCGCCAGGGGCGAGTCGACCAAGCTGGATCGCGCTACCCGTGCTTGACCACCCAGCCGATGAACACATCCAGCGCGGAGCGGGCGCGCGCCGCGTCCGGGTGGTTGACGATGGCCGTCACCGCATAGACGACGCCGCTGCGGCCGCGCACATAGCCGGCGAGCGCGCGGGTGTCGCTCAGCGTGCCGGTCTTCAGGAAGGCCTGGCCGGTCGCCAGCCCGTTGCGCATGCGGTTGACCAGCGTGCCGTCGACACCGGCGATCGGCAGCGAGTTGACGAAGGCCTGTGCGCCTTCGGCCCGCCAGGCGTTGCACAGCAGCTGCACCATCGCCCGTGGCTTGCCGCGCTCTTCGCGCGACTGGCCGGAACCGAGGTCGACACGGATGTCCCCATCGATCAACCCCTGTGCCCGCAGCCATTCGTGGACGCGGGCCTTCGCGCTTTGCCGCGCCTGGTTCTCGGTGCCTGGATCGCCGGACAGCGACAGCAGCAGGCTGCGCGCGGCGACGTTGTCGCTGGTCTTGTTGATCTCGCGCACCACCTGCGCCAGCGGAATCGAGTAGGTGCTGGACCAGGTGGCCTTCGCCACGGCACCGCCGGGCTGCAACGGCCGATCTTCGACCTCGACCACGTGACCGCGCAGCATGCCGCCGGTTTCGGCCCACAGCGCCGCGACCGTGCGGGCGAGCGAGGTCGCCGGCTTCGGTGCCGAGGCGCGATCCGACGCCGGCAGCACCACGTCGGGCGCGTACTTCATGCCGGGCAGCGGGCGGACGTAGGCGACGTATTCCTTCGGGCAGTTGACGTCCCAGCGGCCGCGCACCCACAGATGCGGCGTGCCGTCGACGCTGTCGCTCGGGTTGCTCCAGCGCGCCCAGGCGTCGCAGGTCCCACCCATCAGCACCTCGTTGACCACCACCACACCGACGGGCTTCGGCGTCAGCGTGATCTTGGCGCGATCGCCGGGACCGGGCTCGATGGACAACACCATCGACCCGTCGTCGTGGGCCACGGCCGCCTCGGGTCGGGCCCGCTCGGCTTGCGCGCGGCGGGCGTCGCCGGCTTCCAGCGCGGCCGCGGTGTCGGCCGCATCGTCCTCCGGCACCAGCAGCACCCCTTCGAGCACCATCTGGCCGGTGATGCCCTGCAGCCCCTCGACCCGCATCTGCTGGAACCACTGTCTCAACTCGGTGGTGGTGATGGTGTGCCGGTTGCCGGCGATCACCAGGTCGCCGCGCAACTGGCCGCCCACCACCGGACGCGTGGCATGTGCGCGCAGCGGCCAGCTGTAGGCCGGGCCGAGCAGATCGAGCGCCGCCAGCGAGGTGACCACCTTGGTGGTCGATGCGAGCAGGAACGTCTGCTCGGCGTTCATCGACGCCAGCACCGGACCGGCGCCTTCGGGCAGCTTCTCGACGGGCTGGGCGTAGAAGCCGAAGTTCTTCAACGGCACGCCCGATTCGCGCAGCGCCGCCATCACTTCGGGGGCCATCGGTTCGGCCGCATGGGCCGCCGCGCTGCCCAGCCACGCAGCCACACACAGCAGAACGGTTCGGTACAGGGCGGTCATCTCGCGAGCGTACTGCCAGAGCAGCCCCTCGATCACGCAGGCCGGGCGACGCGGTGACCGATCCTGCGACATTCCGCACCCGACGACCGGGTGCGGCGTGACCTCAGGCCGCGCGTGCGGCAGGCGCGCTGAACGATTCGACGGCCGGATCGACGCCACTCACCTGCCGCAGACCGCTCAACACGTCACCGACCAGGATGATGGCCGGACTGCCCAGGCCGTGCTGCGCAATCATCGTCACCAGGCCACCCAGCACGCCGACGGCGTGGCGTTGCTGTGGCAGGCTGGCGTGCTGGACCACCGCGACCGGCGTCGTCGCCGGCAACGAGTGCAGCAGGCCGGCCTGTACGTCGGCGGCGGTGGCGACACTCATGTAGATGACCAGCGTCAGCCCTTGTGCGGCGGCCGCTGCCAGCGTCGGCCAGTGCAGCCCGGCCTCATCGTGGCGGGCATGACCGGTGACCAGGATCACGCCGTGCGCGTGCTCGCGGTGCGTCAGCGGCACGTTCAAGGCGGTGGCGGCAGCCAGCCCGGAGGTGATGCCGTTGACGACCTCGACCTCGACGCCGTGCAATCGCAGGTACTCGGCCTCCTCGCCACCGCGCCCGAACACGAACGGGTCGCCGCCCTTCAGCCGCACGACGCGCTCGCCGGCCTGCGCCTCACGCAGCATCAGTTGCTGGATGAAGGCCTGCGGCGTGCTCTGGCAACCGCCGCGCTTGCCGACGCGCACGATGCGCGTCGAGCGTCGCGCGTAGCGCAGCACCGCATCGCTGACCAGATCGTCGACCAGCAGCAGGGTCGCGCGCCGGATGGCGCGCACGGCCTTCAGGGTCAGCAACTCCGGATCGCCCGGGCCGGCGCCGACCAGCCAGACAGCCGGGTGGGAAACCGCGTCGGTGGAACAGACAGATGTCGTCATGGCGTTCAATGCCGCAACGGCGCCACGCCGACCTGTGGCATGTTCGCCAGACCGATGGCCCGGGCGTGGTCCTCGAAACCCTTGTTCTTCCAGAAGAAGGCGCCGGGCATCGTGGTCGGAATGACCAGCACGTAGAACAGCGCGCGGCCGATCAGGCTGGTCGCCACCGCGATCACGCCGACCACGGCCCAGCCCATCAGCGTGGTGATGCCGGGGCCGTCGCGCAACAGCATGACGGCCAACAGGGCACAGGCCAGCGCGATGTTGGTGCCCAGCAGCGCGTTGCGCAGCAGGAAGGTCTTGCCGAAAGTGGTGGTCTGCACGTAGTACGACGCACCGCCTTCATGCTCGGCACGGCCCATGTCGCGGGCATGGGCCCGGTGGCCGATGCCTTCGACGATCAGACCGGTCGCCAGCACGATGCCGCAGACCCAGGTCGCGCCGAACACGCTGAGGCCGCTGAGCGCCAGCGTCGGGATCATCACCGCACCCGCCAGCAAGGCGCCCAGTGACAGCGCGCTGCCGATGAAGGCAGTAGCGACCTGCCAGTGGTTCCAGAACGGCCGCGCCTTGATGCGGTAGCAGCGGTTCATGTAATACAGGCCGACCGCGCTGCCCAGCACGGCGATCACGCCGAAGAAGGTCGCGATACCGTGCACCACCGGAATGCTGATCAGGCTGGAGATGTCCGCCCCGAACACGCGTTGCCAGATCGCCTGGAACCACGGTGCGTCCGGCAGGCTGAAGGCGGTGTGCGCGCCCATCGCACCGACGAAGATGGCGATGCCCAGTCCTTCGCGCGAGACCGGCGAATGGCGCAGGTTGTTGAAGCCGCGGTAGAAGCGCTTGGGCTTGCCCAGGTGCATCGTCGACATGAACAGACCGAACGCGACCAGCATCACATTGACGATCGCCAGCGGCACGTACAGCGCCGATTGCGCGAACGCGACGAAGCCGCCGATGCCGGCCAGCGCGCCGAGGAACTGCAAGGCGAATGCGCCCGCCGCCATTTGCGCCGCCAGCGTGAACAGCACCAGCGGGTTCTCGCGCGAGCTCAGCCGCGTGAAGTTCCAGTGCATCTCCTGCCCCCTTTTCTGGTCGATCGCCGGGCGGTAACGGCCCTTGTCGTCCTTGTGGTACTTAAGCGGCATCGAGTCGGTGCGCTTCATCTCGTCAGGCAGTTGCTTGATCTGCTGGAAGCGGATGTTCGGCTGCGTGATCTCGGGCGACGGGAAGCCAGGGATCTCGACGCGCGCCTGCTCGCGGCCTTCGGGGATCTTCTCGATGACGCCGAAGTCGAGCGCATTGCCGACACAGGCCGCGACGCAGGCGGGCTTCAGGCCGACTTCAAGCCGGTCGACGCACATGTTGCACTTTGAGACCTGGCCCTTCACCGGGTCGAGCTGCGGCGCGTTGTACGGGCAGACCCAGGTGCAGTAGCCACAGCCGAAGCAGGTTTCCGGGTCTTGCAGCACTGCACCGTATTCGGCGTGCTTGGTGTAGGCGCGTGTCGGGCAGCCCTTCAGGCACACCGGATCGTCGCAGTGGTTGCACGCCATCGAGATGTTCATGCGCTTGTAGTCGGGGAAGCTGCCACCCTCGACATAGCCGACCGAACGGAACGCCAGGTGCGCCGGGTTGTCGTTCTTCTCGCTGCACGCGGCTTCACAGGCGTGGCAGCCGATGCAGTTGTCGGCGGTGAAATAGAAGCCGTGCTGCTTGTTGCGGTTCGGGTTGGTACCGACCGCCGGGTTCTCGTTGATGTACATCGAGCGGCCGACCGGCGCATTCTTTTCGGTCAGGTCGATCAGATCGATCTTCTGGCCATAGCGGTTGGTCTCGGGAATGTCGAGGTCGGACAGCCGGGCGTAAGACTGCTCTTCGGTGCGGATCTCCCAGATCTTGCGGGGAGCGGGCGGCGGCATGAAGTCCATCGTCGTCGACGCAGAAGCGATCAGGTCGTCGATGGGCAGTGTGCGGGTGTTCATTTCAAGGACTCCATGGGGTGGCACATGACCGGTGACACCCGAAACGATGCTGGCTTGCTACCACCCTGCTTGCGGCTGTGAGTTGAAGCTTGCTGATACCGCACGCCGCTGTTCGTCAGTGCCTCGCGGGAGGGTTGTTTCTCTGCGAACACTGAAACCCGATCAGCAAAGGCGCGCGCGGGCAGGCTGCGGCGCGCCTGCGAGGTGCCGAGTAGCGCAGGGCAATTGGCCGCGCGCGCAGCGCGCATCAACCACTGACTCGTCGCGGTTGTTTGAACGAAGCGAACGCAGTGAGCGAAGTGAGTTCCGCGACGCGGCCGCAAGCCCGAGCATCGGAGGGGAGTCGGAGCGCAGCGGAGACCGCGGAGCTGTTGCGCTGCGGCCTGCCCGAGCGTGCCTTTGCCGCGCAAGCCTAAGCATTCAAATAAACGTCCAGAGGGTTTCATGTCAGCGGGGCCAGCGATCAAAACGCCCGGCGCTCAAGGTTGAAGCGCGCCGCCTCTTTCTGGTCGATCTTCTCGACGCGCACCGCGTTCTGCTTGAACGCGGGTTGGCGCGAATGCGGGTCGAGCAGGCCGAGCGTCAGGCGGTTGACGCAGTCGTGGAAATGGAACGGCACGAACAGCATGTCGCGGCCGACGCGCTGCGTCAGTTGCACCATCACCACCGCGTCGCCGCGCCGGCTGACCAAGCGCACATAGCTCGAATGCTCGATGCCCAGCTCCTCGGCCGCATCGGGGTTCATTTCCATGTACGGCGTCGGGCTGAACTTGTTGCAGTTGCCGATCTTTCCGGTGCGCGTGCGGGTGTGGAAATGCTCGACCACCCGGCCCGAGTTCAGCCAGAACGGGTACTCGGCATCGGGGCATTCGTTGTTGTTGACGAAGCGCACCGGGATCAGCTTCGCGTGGCCGTCGGGCGTCTGGAACTTGCCGTCGGTGTAGAGGCGCGGGTTGCCGAGGTAGTCCTGGCGCTGCTTCATGTCGAAGCCACCGTCGATGACGCCTGCGCTGCTGATCTTGGCCGCATCGGCTGCGGCCTGCGCCTCGCTGTACGGCCACTGGATACCGCGTGCCGCCTCGATGCGGTCGTAGCTCATGCCGGAGATGTCGAGCGTGCGCCCTGCCCCTTTCGACAGCGCCTTCATTTCCTCGAATGCGCCTTCGGGCGTCTCGGGGAAGTGGATCTTGTTGCGGTCCTCGAACCGCTTGGACATCTCGTTGAAGATCCAGAAATCGGGCTTGCTGTCAGCGTAGGGCTTGAGCACGTTGCGCGTCAGGTTGACACGGCGCTCGGTGTTGGTATGGCAGCCTTCCTTCTCGGCCCACACTGCGGCGGGCAGGAAGACGTGCGAGTACTTGTTGGTCTCGACGTCTTCATACACATCCTGCACGACCAGGAATTCGAGGTTCTCCATCGCCTTGACGATGCGCGGCTGGTTCGCCATCGAGGTCATCGGGTTGGTCGCTACCAGCCACAGCCCCTTGATCTCGCCGGTCTCGATGGCCGGGAAGATGTCGGTCTGAGCCAGACCGCGCGCGGCTGGGAAGAAGCTCTCGTCTATGCCCCAGAAATCGGCGACCGTCTTGCGGTCTTTTTCCTTCTCCAGCACGCGGTAGCCGGGCAGGCCCGAGCACGACGACCATTCGCGCGTGCCCATCGCGTTGCACTGGCCTGTGATCGACAGGCTGGTGCCCCCGGGGATGCCGATGTTGCCGGTGATGAGATTCAGATTGTTGATGTTGACGACACCATCGGAGCCGTGCGTGGACTGGTTGATGCCCATCGTCCAGATGCTCATTGCGGCGGGCGCCTTCGCATAGATGCGCGCCACCGTGCGGATGCGGTCCTCGTCGATACCACAGACGTGCTGCGCGATCTTCGGGTCGTAGTCGGCCAGCAGTTCGCGCAGGCCGGCGATGCCCTGCGTGTGCTTCGCGATGTAGTCGTCGTCCTGCAGACCTTCCTTGAAGATCACATGCATCATGGCGTTGATCAGCACGGTGTCGGTGCCCGGCGTGATCGGCAGGTGGATGTCGGCGAACTGCGCCAGCATCGTGACGCGCGGGTCGACGACGATCAGCGGGAACTTGCGCTTCTCCAGTGCTTCCTTCAGGCGCCAGTAGATGATCGGATGCTGCTCCGGCAGGTTGGAGCCGAAGGCCATCAGGCAGTGCGTGTGCTCGAAGTCGCCGTAGCAGCCTGGGGGGCCGTCGGAGCCGAACGAGCGCTTGTAGCCCGACACCGCCGAGGCCATGCACAGCGTCGTGTTGCCGTCGTAGTTGTTGGTGCCGATCTGGCCGCGCACCAGCTTGCCCAGTGTGTAGAACTCCTCGGTCAGCAACTGGCCGGTGGACACCACCGCGAACGAATCGCGGCCGTACTTGGCCTGGATTTCCTTGATCTTCGCGGCCGTCTTGTCGAGCGCCATGTCCCAGTTCGTCGGCTGGAACGGCAGGTGTGCCTTGTCACGCATCAGCGGCATCGTGCCGCGCCCCGGCGAGTCGAACAGTTCGTGTTCGAGCAGGCCCTTGATGCACAGCTTGCCGCGGTTGACGTCAGCGCCGGCGTGGCCGCGGCTGGTGACGATCTTGCCGTCGTCGTTCAGGCCGATCTCGATCGCGCAGCCTGTAGAGCAGTAGTTGCAGGTCGTGTACTTCCACTCCTTGACCTGCTTCGCAGGGATGGAGATGGGCTTGCGTTGGGTACGGCCAAACAGCATGGTCAGTCCTGGCTTCTGGAAGTCTGTCGGGTGTCGGCGTCAGAACGCTTCGGTGCGCTTCGGACCGGCGATCGGTCGAGTCAGATCGGTGGCGAGCGTGTCCAGCTCACGGCTGTCCAGATGCACCACATCGCCCTCGACCTTGACCGCGAACTTCGGCACGCAGCCCTCGTCGGGTGCCTTGGCACAGCCGTCACCGAACGCGATGTTCCAGTTGTGCAGCGGGCAGGCCACGCTGTCGCCGTGGACGATGCCCTGGCTCAACGGGCCGCCCTTGTGCGGACAGCGGTCGAGCAGCGCAAACACCTGGTCATCGCCATTGCGGAACACCGCGACGTCCAGGCCCTTCGCGCGTGCAATGCGGCGTGAGCCGAGCACCGGGATGTCGCTCACCAGACAGATTCGTTTCCACTCGTTCATGTTGATCTCGCTCATACCGTGATGGCCTCGAACTGCCGCGTGTCGACCGATGCTTTGTCGAAGTCGAACCACGGATCAGGTTCGCCGTCGAGGGCTGCCTGCAGCTGCGCCCACAGCGCCCTGCGCCCTTCGTGGTCGTCGAGGATCTTTTTCTTCACGTAGTCCAGGCCGACTCGGTTCACGTAATGCACGGTTCGTTCCAGGTACCAACCTTCCTGGCGGTACAGCTCGCAGAACGCGCCGGTGTACTCCAGCACTTCCTCGGCCGTCTTGACCTTCACGAAGAAGTGCGCGACCTCGGTCTTGATGCCGCCGTTGCCGGCGATGTACATCTCCCAGCCACTGTCGACGCCGATCACGCCGACGTCCTTGATGCCCGCTTCGGCGCAGTTGCGCGGGCAGCCGCTGACCGCGAACTTGACCTTGTGCGGCGCATACATGCGCCACATCGCGCGCTCCAGGTCCTTGCCCATCTGCGTGCTGTCC
>JAURWR010000070.1 GCA_030654805.1 Burkholderiaceae bacterium | reverse complement strand
GCCGAGGCGCGCACCCTGTCTGCAATTCCTGAAAGTGTGTATTGAGAGGGAACTGTCACGATGTCCGCCAAGTGGAGAATGGCGTCGTTCGCGGACTCGTCGTGTACGGTCACTGACTTAATTCCCGTCATTTGGTAGTGAGTAGACATTCTGTCGGTTGCACTTCGACTGCTGTTTAATATCTGGTCACTCCAGATAAGCATTCCGGCCTTTTTTCCGGCCTGCACGGATTTCGGTAAATAATCCTGCATCGTGACCAGCACGCGGGCCGGAAAATCGCCACGTGCGATCCTCGCAGATACATATTCGTCGAATTCTCGAATCAATGATTCGCTGTCGCGCCCATACTGCAATTTGCGCAATTGCCAGGCCAAAGGAGAAATGACATGGTTGGAGTCCAAACCATTGTATTGGTAGCCAGCTGCTTGCTTTCCAACATTTCCGGGGAGCATGGCGACCATGCGTCCAAAACCTTTGCGATAGAACGGAGTAATCAGCTGTGTGCTCACTCCGCTACGCTGAATTCCTGCGGCCAAGGGGAATACGTGGTGCTTCAACGGGTGGGCGATTAAAATTTCTTGCATAAATCGTTGATACTGCTCTGTGGTCTTGCTTTGCGAAGGCTGGACAACAAAAGCGCCATGCCGAAAATGGAAAATCCCAAACTCGTGGGTTGTGCCCAATTCCCTTGTGGGAATGTTGTAAGCGCCACACTCAAGAGCAACCAGGGCAGAGTGTCGTTTCGCAGAAGACGATTGATACTCTTCCATGTGGCAGAAATCGTCACCGCCAATCTCATTGCAATGGCGAAAATACCAAGAATCACTCCCATTTCCCCAATGAGACGCTGCCACTCGTTTTCCGCCACCAAAAATTGCGCTTGCCCTGTCGTGAGAAATGCTCCGACGTTAGTTCCTAAGCCGATCCCCATTCCCCACAAGGTAAAACTGTCGACATTTGAGAATGCATGGAACAAACCACCAAAATATCGATCAATCAATACGCCTTCCATTCCACCCTCGGACTGCGTGGCCGTGTTGAATCGGGATAAGAATACTTGGATGGCTGTCTGAAAAAAATCAAATGAACTCAACGCACCTACAGCCAACACCAAAACTAATGCGGCAGCGATCGCTCGTATCAGCAACTTGGGCTTGGCCATTGCGGCCAAGCCTGCAAATGCTAAGGTTAGTGTCACTTGAAAAACAAGGCCACGACTGATAGAAATTGGAAGCGCTAACAACAATGCCAATGTCGCAGCCAACCTCAGCAAGGTATTCACGCCTGAGGGGTTCAGCCAGAAGTAAAGCACGAAAGGTGCAAGCAGCGAATAAAACTGACCTGTGCCACTGGTGAAGGAAAATGTCCCCGGTGGACGGAGATAACCCATTGCTCCACTGAAGCCACCTCCCTCGGCGCCGCCAACGCTGCGATTGATGAATGCTGACTGTGGTGAATAGAACTGTAACGTGATCAGTACGGTCATTCCCAGTGAAACAAAAAGCAAGAATTTTCCAATCTTGATCAGGTCAGTCCGACTCAGCACCAGTGCCATCACGAACATGGCCGGTAGATGCAGGAGAAAGGGGCGGGCTCCATACAGTGCCAAGTAGGGGTTGCCGTGCCCAAAGAAGACCGCTGTCGGTATGGCTATCACAGCCAGCAAGATGGAGCCAAAGAATATCGGTGATGCCGGCAGAATGCGAAGCCGGAATGCCTCGAAAATCATGTACGCGGCTACAGGGTCACGTACCACTAATAAAGGTGTAGATAGGCTTGGTGCCACCCATTTGCGCAAGGCACCCTCGAATATCAGGAGAATGATGTAAACCCAGATCGCGGTTTTCACTCTCCGAATATGTCTTTCGCCCTTCCTTGGTTGCGCGAGTTGGTTAGAGCGCACGCCTCGGTCGTGGGCGAGTTTCGGTAACATGCTATTCGGTCTCATCGACTTTATTGTCCATAGCGCACGCGATGACCTCAAGATATCGGTCAACAACATGCCGGGTCGTATGGCGCGCCAAATGCTCAGGAGCTGCGTCTAGAAGTGGCTGCATTGCCCCAGGGTCGCTTAGCAACGATCCCAGCGCAATACCGAGCCCATGTATATCGCCATTGTCAAATGTCAGGCCGCATGGTCCGATTGCGTCCTTCAACCCGCCCCCCGACGAACCGATGACTGCACAACCGCAAGCAATGCCCTCTAACGCCACGATTCCGAAGGGTTCTTTCCAGATGGAAGGAACCACCATGATGCGGTGACGGTTTAAGAGCTCAACAAGATCTTGGCCTGTTCGTGGGCCGGCGAAAACCACTTGCGCTTGTAGGGCATGCGTTTCCACCTTCAACCGAAGTTGTGGTAGTTCGGGACCATCGCCGATGATCGTCACTGTCGGTCTCAGCCCCTTGTTGCGCAAATCATGTACTGCATCCAGCAATATGGCGGCTCCTTTGTCGCTGACAAGGCGGCCCAGGAAGACCAAATCCAGATCTCTTTCCACGCCGGGAATAACTCGAAAAATTTCGTCACGGTAGGGGTTCCCGATAATTGTCGTTTGGACAGGGAGGTGCGCGGCAATAGCGTGGCTATTAGATATTCCTGTCGAAAATTTCAGAAGGTATCGCTTCGCCTTGTCTTGCCACGACAAAGAGCCATCCATGCGGCTGATCCATGTTGCATGACGAACAATCCATGGACGCCGAACAAATATAAGCGGCCACAGCATTTGCAGCGAAACATTATTCTGAAAATAGACATCGCACCATTGCGAGACTTCGTAAAGCGCAAGAGGGCTGGGTGCTCTGATGACCTTGAAAGGAAAATCATCCTGATCCGGGTTCATGGTGTGGGTCACCACGGTGACTTGATGTCCGCGTCTAATGAATTCGTACGCTAGCAGCAAGGACATGGTTTCGATTCCGCCAACTGCCGGATAAAAAGCATGGGAAGTTAGCGCAATTTTCATGTAAATTTTTCGCCCTCATGGGAGGTGGAGTGGGCATGCTCGTTCCCCGCAAATGCAAGCTGCGGTATCCATTCCATATGACAGCTATCATGCTCGGTATACGGAAAATTCGAAATATCCAGTCGGCCACCGTTTTTGTAGATGGTCAACATATCATCCACACTCATCCCCATGTGGGGGAAATTGAAATCCTCCGCCTTGACCGAGTTCAATGGGAAATTGACGATGCGAGGTAAGTCATAGCAAACACCCGCAGCATACTTGAACAAAAAGCGGTATTGGCCGATAGCGGCCTCCAACGAGTTCGGTGCTTTGAACGAGGTGGACTCCAGCACTGGAATCAATTCCGGCAATGGAAGCACATTGCCATCAAGTGCCGTCGGCATTGCCCAGTGCCCCGGTTCGGCCTTGTGCCACGCCCATGTCAGGAACCGGGAAGCCATACCATCGACGGGAGTCAACGGTGGTTTGCGTCTGGCTGCCCCATTTTCCGTCTGTGCGCGAGTGATGTTCAGACCTAACCGTATGCTGACGATGTGGCCTTGGCGTGACAGCGTGGCGATCTCGTTCAAATCCACGGGACGAATGAATGCGATGTCATCCACCAGAAACATCACGGATCCACAATCGGAAGCTCTGCATATTCGCAACAAATCTTCTCGGAATTCGCGCTCTTCATGCGGAACGATGTTCAGTGCAGAATTTTCAGCAAAAACTCTCGAGTATTCGGTACGATAGTTGTTATCGCTTGCGCGGTAAATAATGTGAACATTGGGCGTCTGAGATACGTTCACACTTAGCGTGCGCAAAAGCAAATCCATTTGTAATGGTCTATCTTTGGAGAAGACCAGTATTAGCAGTTTCCCTGCATCGTTGTCGTGCCGTAATTTTGAGCGATAGCGCGCCCATCTTGAGCGGAGCGCAGTGGGCAAGTGGGAAAGAATGCGGAAAATCATAGTATCAACTCCCTGCGAGCGAAAATAATTTGCGCTTGAAGTCGAAGACGGCCGTGAACAGGCGCCGCAACAAGTCGCGTGTTCTCTCTGCCAACAAGCCAAGCAACAAGGTGGCGGTCAGTGCAACTACCACAAGTACCGGCAGTCCTGGCGAAGTTACGCCCAAAAGACCAGGGGCAATCACAACCAACACGATCAAGATTGGCATGTGCAGTGCATATATTGGATAGGTCAAGTCGCCTAGCCTTCGGATAAGCCGGAATAGTGGTGCTGGAATTTGAATCGACGATTTCTGGGGAAGCATGACAAGTGCAAGTGCAATCAAGCTCGCAGAGACGTAATCGGTTAGAAACTGGTTGGAGAAGTACAAAGGAGATTGTCCAACATTGCCGGGCCATCCCCGTGTATAACTCAGAAGAAAAAAGCTGAATGCAACAATTCCGATTGCAGTCCAAATACTGCGGAAAGGCAGGTATTTGACATGTTGAGAAATCCTGTAAGCCAATACGCCAGCAGCCCAGCAGGGCATCAGCAACAATATCTTAGGTCCCGCCACTAAACAGGCAACCAGCAATAGCCATCCCCCCCCCACGAGCTGCTTGCGGAACAACCACAATCCAAAGATCAGGTAGTACCAAAGCTCAAAACTTAGCGACCACAGAGGGCCGTTGATTTTAGGGGCCGCAGAGAACAACCAAAGCTCGTTCCAAAGAAGCAAGGTAATACCGTAGCGGGGAAGCGATGCCCCACGAACGAACTCAGCCAGCAACTCTGGTGAATTGACTCTAATCAAAAGCTCGACAAAAGCGGTCAATAGGAGTGCGGGGATGAGTATAGAATAAAGTCGTGAAAGTCTCGCGACCATATAGTCTTGAAACGAAATCGATCTACTTGTCACATGGGCTATCACATAGCCTGAAAGTACAAAAAAGACAATGACTGCCCAATGGCTGGCTGCATGTACCACGAGCCACCAAAAACTCCCTGGCGCGAACGTATGTTCAATCCCTGCAGCGCCATATTCTTGCCATATACCCACTGCATGGTGCATCAGAACGACGCATGCACAAGAAAGTCTCAATATA
Source organism: Burkholderiaceae bacterium (assembly GCA_030654805.1). Taxonomy (GTDB): domain Bacteria; phylum Pseudomonadota; class Gammaproteobacteria; order Burkholderiales; family Burkholderiaceae_C; genus PBB1. The sequence goes on along the minus strand of JAURWR010000070.1, from coordinate 2,305 downwards.
TCCAGAAAGATGCTGTTCACGCCACCAAGTTTCAGTGGCGAAAGCACAACGTCATGCTGTATCGGCATTTTTGTTTTTGAATTAGTCATGAAATGGTTTCTCGGGCGCTTTCATGCGATTGGGACACCCGGATCATTCCTCAATCGGTAGGCACCATAAGCAAATGTAAGAAGGCAGGTAGCACTTCTGTAAATTAGATTGATAAGAAGCACTCCCATCAATGTGTTGGTCGGAAAAACGAATATCAGGATCGCTAACAGCAACAACATGAGAGGGATGTATGCGACCGGGCGGAACACATAGCCTCTGCCCGAATTTACGCCAGAACCGATGTCGGTCATAATCGAAAGCATGGCGCCCGTCATGGCCAGAAAAAATTCCGGACGCAGCTCCTCGTATTCCGGTCCTAATATGGAAAGTGCAACGCCACCCAAACTCCAAGAAAAGAACAAAGTGGCTGCAAGGACAAGCAGAAGCGAAAAATGGATTCCGATGTATATGGAAAGCAACTGAGAGTTATCTCTGGACAACCTGGAAAATCGAGGAGTAATTAGCACGCTATAGATTGTGCTCGTCAACATGAGTACCGCGGCAAAACGCGATATCGCGCCCTGATGCGCCACGCTTTCCGTTGTAGCGAACATGGTCAACAACCAGATACTTGCCTGTCCTGTAATGATGTAGAAGATCGCCAGCGGCATTGCGCGCCTTGTCATTGCGAGAATAGCTTGGTGCGTGGCTGGATCATTCTTGATCACGTTCTCGGTATATTGGGCAGACCTCTTTCTTAAGCGCCAGTTGTTCCAAAATTGACCAGTGCCAGAGCAGAGAATGGCCAAACTGGCAAATGGATAAATGAACACCGTCAGGGCCGATAACCCCAGCCGAACTAGGTTCGCTTCAACCTGATATTGCTGCAATGGCTTGATATCCTGATGAAGCTTGAGCGGAATTTGTAACAGGGCGCCGGACAGGGTGGATATGAATACTGGAATCAATGAAAGGACAACCAATGCTGACATCAGCCAGCTCGCATTGTGTTTCTGCAACATGTAAAACAAAGCGGGTACTACCACCAGCAGGCTGAATACCACTTGCTTTCTCCTAAGAAGGAAGCCTGTAGCCAGTACCCCGCCCAGCTTGCGCTTGTCCTGCCAGACTTTTCCACCTTCGGCCATGACGCCATTGGCAACTCCTCCATCAGCCAGAATGGTCATGGCACCCAATAGCGAGTTGGCCAGGGTATACAAGGCGTATTCGTGCAGCGGCAATAACCGGACAATCAGTATGCCGCTGACAAAGCCGATTGCCTGCACAGCCACTTGCGCCATGCCGGTAAAAGCTAGCAGATGAATCCATTTCCGGAGCCGCGTGATCAAACATTTCCCCTTGTATGTAGACGGCTCAAGTACGAGAGGAAGTCTATTGCCCGGAAATATGTGGTGCCTGTCATTCGGCGCTGATCGCCGAACGATAGCCATGACTGCGCAGCAAAGCATGCTGTTGTGATGACTGAAGGTCGCTCGCCACCATTTCCGCCACCATCTCGCGCAGCGTGATCTGCGGCACCCAGGTCAGTTCGGCCTTGGCTTTGGACGGGTCGCCCAGCAGGGTTTCAACTTCAGTGGGGCGGAAATAGCGCGGGTCCACCTGCACAAGCACATCGCCAGATTTCACGGCCGGTGCCTTGTCGCCAGTCACTGCTGTCACGACTGCCTTCTCGTCCACGCCTTCACCTTCGAACGCCAGGGTGATGCCTAGTTCTTGGGCGGCTATGTCGATGAACTGTCGCACGCTGTACTGCACGCCAGTGGCGATGACAAAGTCTTCGGGTTTGTCCTGCTGCAACATCATCCATTGCATGCGCACGTAGTCTTTGGCGTGGCCCCAGTCGCGCAGGGAGTCCAGGTTGCCCATATACAGGCAGCTTTCCAGGCCTTGGGCGATGTTGGCCAGGCCGCGCGTGATCTTGCGCGTAACGAAGGTTTCGCCGCGGCGAGGGGATTCGTGGTTGAAGAGGATGCCGTTGCAGGCGTACATGCCATAGGCCTCGCGGTAGTTCACCACGATCCAGTAGGCGTAGAGCTTGGCCACGGCATAAGGGCTGCGCGGGTAGAAGGGCGTGGTTTCCTTCTGCGGGATCTCCTGCACCAGGCCATACAACTCGGACGTGCTGGCCTGGTAGAAGCGGGTCTTCTTCTCCAGCCCGAGGATGCGGATGGCTTCGAGCAGGCGCAGGGTGCCCAGGCCGTCCACATCGGCGGTGTACTCCGGGCTCTCAAAGCTGACGGCCACATGGCTTTGC
>JAURWR010000069.1 GCA_030654805.1 Burkholderiaceae bacterium | reverse complement strand
GCCTGATCTTGGCCAACATGCCCACGCTGATCACTCCTGCGTCTCCCTGCTCGTCCATCAAGCAGGTCAGTGTGTTTGCGTGGGTCAGTTTTGCGCGATCGCGCTCCCCGTAGGTGGGTCAGTTTTCAGTGATCGTCAACAACTACGTATCGCGAATCTCTAGTCGTTTGCCCGAAGAAGGAGCCTTGAGCGGCATTACGGCAGACGCCGCCGCACTACTGGTAATGACTTCCAGGCGCTTTCCCAGTGCATCGAACGCTCTTACTTGATCTGCTTCTCGGCGATCTTGGATGTAGACGCGAGCCATGGGATCGGCCTGAATGTGATTCAGACATTCATTGATCGTGTCGCTGCCGAACCCGCAGCGGGCCATCCCCGTAGCAGCGGTGCGCCGTAAGTCGTGTGCCGTCCAGTGACCACCTGGCATTACCAACGCGGTGTTGGCCTTGGTGCGTTTGCTCAGACGCTTCTTGGGCGTGCGCTGCCGGTCTGTAAGTTGTTTACCGAACGAATTCACGCACACCGGCTTGTGGTTGTCGGTTGCCGGGAATATCCAAGGGGTCAGCTCCCCGTCGGTCGATTCGCGCAGCACTTCCCGATGTTGATTTAGCACCTGCAATTGCTTCAGGGCGAAGTCCGACAGATGCACCGTGTGATCACGTTGGTTCTTAGTGGTAGCCATATACCAAGTGCGCTCCACCAAATCGACGACTCCCAGCTTCACGTCCTGTGCATCCGCGGTCGCTCGCAGCGCGTCTAAACGGGCCCGGCGTGGCTTCGGATCAGTGGGTAGAGCATCAGCCCAGACGGCACCCATCAATTCGCCTACGCGAACACCAGTCGCCAGCGTCAGCCAGATTGCTGTCGCGCTGCGAATGCTCATCCGGGCGCCAGCGATCGCAGGCCCCAGCAGTTCTAATTCTTCGTCATCAAGAAAGCGGTCCCGCTCGACAGATGGGCCACCCACCTTGCTCTTCTTCACTGTTGCCAGCGGGTGCTTGTCGATGATTTCGCGCTCTAGGGCAAAGGCCAGCATCTGCTTGAAATTGGCAAACAGCACGTTCGCCGTGCGCATCTTGCCGGCCGCCTTCTGAGCATCCAGCAGTCCGAGCAGGTCGGCTTTGGACACATCCGCAAGTGCGCTGTCACCGATGGTCGGGAAAGCATGGCGGGTAAATTGTTCGAACACGTACTGCCCGCCATCGATTCGACCCATACGTTTGCCGTCGGCGCGGATTCGTGGCTGTAGGTCAGCCTCACGCCAGTCGTCGAATACTTGCCGAAATGTCAGGCGACGCTTTTCGGCAAGCTCGGCCACCTGAGCAGCTTTCCTGGTGCTTCGCCGGTCGCGCACAAGGTCGGTCGGTGCCTCGGCCGCCCGCAGACGCGCTTCATTGGCTTTGCGGCGGGCTTCGGCCAGCGTAGCTACCGGATAGGGCACGCCAGGAAACAGACTTGCCCAGGTGCGCGAACCCGTCAGTGGATTTACCTGGCGCAGCGCCCAGAACGCGCCGTCTGCTCGGCGGCGCAAGTAGAGGCCCCCACCGTCATGCAGGAAGGCAGAGGTCCTCGCTGCTACCCATGCCTTGACTGTTCGATCTGTGAGTAGTTCGCGTCCAACTGCCACTGATGGCCTCCGGGATACCTAATGGGAGACCAAATGTTATCGGATTCTTGCGGATATCAGCGGATTCTTGTGGACTGAAGCTCCGCAATTCCATATGTAAGTTATTGATTTACAACAGAAATATTGGAACTCTGTAAATATTAATGGATGGTGATTTTGTTGAATGGGGTGCAAGGGGTAGCGAGTTCGAATCCCGCCGTCCCGACCAATAGTTACGAGGGTTAGCAGATATGTAGCTGCTAACCCTTTTCTCTTTCTGGCCTCAAAACACGCTTCTGGTTGCCGTTTCCGCAGTCCACGAACCGTTGCAGGTTGATCAATAGGCGCCGGTAGGGAGGGCACTCGCCCCGAAGACGAGTTGCTGCTTCCAATGTTTCCGCTGAGTGATCGCCGCTACTCCGGTCGCGGACCAGCTTCAACGCGCCTGGTTCAGGCCGCCAGCGGTGGCCGCGAGCGCTGCGCGTGCATGGCGAGCGCAGCGATGATCTGGGAGATGTTGTCGTCGCTGTGCGCTGCGCTGAGGCTGATGCGCACGAGACTGATGCCGGATGGTGTGGCTGGCGGGATCATCAGGTTGGTGTAGATGCCGTTGTCGAGCAGCCCTTGCCACAAGGACAGCGCCGCATCGCGTGTCTCGAACACCAGCGCGGCAACCGGGCCGGGTGCGGTGGTTCCTAGCCGGTAGCCGAGACGGGCTGCCTCGGCGTACAGGCGCTCGGCATGGCGGAACAGCCGCGCACGCAGGTCTTGCCCTTGCAGAACGCGGCGCAGCGCCTGGTGCGTGGCCGCAATCACCGGTGGCGCTGGCGAGGCGGTGAAGATGTAGGGGCGGCTGACCATTCGAATCAGCTCTGTTTCAGCGTGGCGACCGAGGCAGAAGCCGCCAATGCTGCCCAGACTCTTCGAGAACGTGCCGACGATGAAATCGACGTCGTCGAGCAGGCCCGACGCTTCGCAGATGCCCAACCCACGTGGCCCGAACACGCCAAATGAATGCGCCTCGTCGACCAGCAGCCAGGCGCCGTGGCGCCGTTTGATCTCGACGATTTCTTGCAGCGGCGCACGGTCGCCAAGGGTGCTGTACAGGCTTTCAACAACGATCAGAGTGCGGCGTGCGTCTTCGCCCAGACGCTCCAGGCGACGGTCGAGGTTCTCTGGGTCGTTGTGCCGGAAGCGGATCGTCGTGGCATGGCTCAGCCGGCAGCCATCGTGGATGCTGGCGTGGCTGTCGGCATCCACGAGCACGAAATCGCCCTCGCTGGCCAGCGCCGACAGGGCGCCCAGGTTGGCCTGGTAGCCGGTTGAGAAGACGATGCAGGCCGGCCAGCCGAAGGCCGAGGCCAGCGCCTCTTCAAGCGCACGGTGGCCGGCATAGTTGCCGCTGGCCATGCGTGAACCAGTGGTGCCGGTGCCCAGGGTTTCGATGGCCTCGACAGCGGCGGCACGGCATTCGGCGTCGTAGGTCAGCCCAAGGTAGTTGTTGGTGCCGGCCAGAATCACCGGGCGGCCGTTGATCGTGGCCGACGTGGCCGAATGGACGGAATCCATTGGCGTGGCGATCGGTGCCACGCGGCTGCTTTCGGCCAGGGTGGCCTGGAGGGCTCGTTGGGTGGCGAATTTGTCGAGGAGGCTCACGAGACGTTGCGCTTCAACTGAGCAATGCCGGCACAGAGTTCATTGATGGTGCGGGCCTGGGCCATCGTTTCGACGGGAATCGAGAGGTCCAGGCGGTCCTCGATTTCCATGACCAGGTCCATGACGTCGGCTGAATCAAGATCTGCCGCCTGCGCCAGATCGGCATCTCCAGGGAGGCTGGCCGCTTCAGGACGGATGACGGCGAGTGCTTCCCTGATGGTCGATTCGATCGCAGCGGTTGCGTCACTCATGGAAACTCGTGCGACCATGGATTCCGCCAGCGAACTCACGAGGCAGCGCTCTGCGCTTCGACCCGGGCGCGACGGCCGCCATCGCCGACCGGGCGGCGTCGAGATTCCTGAGGTGATGCCAAGCTGCGGCGTTCAAGGAATTCCTTGCGCGCCGTGCTGCGCGAAAGCTTGCCAGACGAGGTGCGCGGCAGCGTGTGCAGAGGCACCAACTCGATCAGGCAGTGGATGCCGAATTCGAGGTGGATTGCCTGCTGCAGTCGCTCGGTCAGCCCTGCCAGCTTGCGCGGGTCGGCTTCGCGGCATTGCACGACCAGTACGGCGGTTTCTCCTTCGTCGGCGTTGGTGATCGAAAACGCTGAAGCGTCGGTGTGACGGACCTCGGGTTGCTGCTCTGCCACGTGCTCTAGATCCTGCGGCCAGATGTTGCGGCCCATGATGATCATCAGGTCCTTGGCGCGTCCTGTGATGTACAGCGAACCGTCCGCTTGGTAGCCGATGTCACCGGTGTCCAGCCAGCCGTCGGCAGACAGAACTTCACGCGTGGCCTCGGCGTTGCCGAAGTAGCCCGACATGACACTGGGACCGCGAAGGTGGATGCGTCCGCAGCGTCGTTCCGGCAAGGGCCGGCCACGTTCATCGCGGACTTCCATTTCATAGCCCGGCAGTGGCCGGCCGCAGTCGATGAATGCCTTGCCTTTCGGCATGACGCCGTCGGCCACAACAGCAATCGCTTCTCCCTCGTGAGCCAGTCTGTCCATGTCGACGACATCACTGCGGGCACCACCCTCCAGCGGCGCAAAGCTGACAGCCAGCGAGCATTCCGCCATCCCGTAGCAAGGCAGGAAGGCACGTTTGTCGAACCCCGCAGATGCCAGTGCGGCGGCGAATTCGTCGAGTGATTCGGGATGAATCATTTCGGCACCGATGCCAGCGACGCGCCAAGCCGACAGGTCGAGTCCTTGCGTATCGGCAGCGCGCAGGCGCCGAGCGCACAGCGAGTAGCCGAACGGCGGGCTGAACGAGATCGTCGAGCGGTTCAGCGACATCAGCTTGAGCCACACACGCGGGCGCATTGCGAAATCGCGCGTCGGCAGGTAGTCGACGGAACGCTGCGTGGCGACACAGCCCAGGACGATGCCGACCAAGCCCATGTCATGGTAATAGGGCAGCCAGGAGCAGAAGCGGTCGCTGGGCGTCAGGCAGAAGCCATGGTTGAAGATGGACTTCAGATTGGCCATGACCGCAGACTGCGTGATCATGGTGCCGCGTGGAAAGCGGGTGCTGCCCGACGTGTACTGCAGGTAGGCCAGTTCTTCGGGAGAAGGTGGTGGTGGGGGGGTATCCAGGGCAGGCAGCGCCGAAAACTCTTCCAACGTACCTGCGAGTGCCATCGACAAGCCTTCGCTGGCCTCGCGCAGGAAACCGATGAACTCCGGAGGTGCGAATGCGGCAACGGCCTTGCAGTCGCGCAGCAATTGCCGCAGGTGTCGAATGTAGGCCTCACGTCCGCCCAGATGCACCGCAGCCGGCAATGGCACCGGCACGAGCCCGGCGTACTGGCAGGCATAAAACATGACCGCGAAGTCGACGTGTGTGTGCGCGACCAAGGCCATGCGCTGGCCGCGGCCTAGCGGGGCAAGGCGCCGTGCCATTTCGAGCGCGAGTGCTCGAAGTTCGCGATAGGGCAGGGTGGCAATCAGCTGACCACGCCCATCGTAATAGTTGAAGCCAGAGTCGCCTTGCGCGGCGTAATCCAGCGCTTCGGCCAGGTTCGCGAAATCCGCGCTGCGCAGTTCGATGCCGCTGGCGGTCGGGGTCGGGCAGTTGAGAGAAGGTGTCGCCCCGTTCACTGGACGCACCCCTGTCGGCCAAGCTGGCCTCGCAAGTGAGCTATCAACCCTCCCCCTCTCTTTATTCTGCAAAACTTCAGCAAAACTTCAACTGCCCGGAAATGTAATTTGTGCGCCGCCGCGTTGCAATCGAACTGTCATTATCAGAGCAACATGTCTTGCAAACGGCAATGTCGTATGCGGCCGAAAGCTGTATTTTGACAGGGCCGAGCCCGGTTTCCCCGTCAAGGGGTCAGGTGCCTGGGGTATCCATGAACTCTGCAAGCCGTTCCAAAGTCGGGTAGTCGAACAAGTCGGTGACCTCGATCCGCTGCGGGAACTCGCGCTCGATGGCTTCGTGGATGCGTGCCAGGGTCAGTGAGTTGAGGTTGATGTCGAGCAAATTGGTCTGCGGCGTCAACTTTCGGTCGGTTACGAACCCCCCACAGATGTTCAACAGGCGATTGATGGTCTGTGCCGAGCCTTGCTCTGCGGTTTCGGGCGTGTTGCACGCCGAGAGAAGTGGCGCCAATTCGGCAAGAACGCCGTCGAACTCACCCCGCACGAGAGATTCGGCCAGCGCGTAACGCTGTAGCTTGCCGCTGCTTGTCTTGGGGATCTGCCGGACCGGCACGACGTGAGTCGCTTCCAAACCGGACTGTTGAAGGATCGCCTGTCGCAAGGCAAACGCCTTCGGAGCGAAGTCGGCGATGTCTCCACGATGCAGCACGAAGAATGCGAGTTCTTCGCTATCGGTCTCCGATCGCTGCACGCCGGCTGCAGCGACGCGATTGGCCTCGATTCCTTCCACTTGTTCGGCAATCCGCTCCAGATCCTGCGGGTAATGGTTCATGCCGTTGATGATGATGAGATCCTTGGCTCGACCGGTGATTACGAGCTGACCGTCCCACAACAGCCCCAGATCACCGGTGTCCAGCCACCCGTCAGCCGAGAGCACTTCGGCCGTCCACTTCTCGTTGCGGTAATACCCTTGGGTGACGTTGTCGCCGCGCATGTGAACGTGCCCCAGCACGCGCTCGTCAAGTGTGTTGTCGTTGTCATCGACGATCCGAACTTCGACGCCCGGCAGCGGTGGTCCGAGCTTTGCATACTCGATCAAGCGACCGGCTTCAGCAGTCACGGTGTCCACCCGTTCCCGCAGGCGCAGACTGGCCGGACCCACCTTGATCGTCTCAAGTGGTGCTCCGGGGTGCGAAAAGCTGACCGCGAGGGTGGCTTCAGCCAGTCCGTAGACGGGAAACATGCTGTTTGGTTTCAGGCCGTGCGGTGCCATGGTCCGCATGAAGCGGCGACACAGATCGGTCGAAATGGGCTCGGCGCCATTGAAGATCAATCGGATCGAGGAGAGGTCGAGCCCTTGCGGCGACTTGATGTCGAATTGCCTGAGGTAGTGCTGGAAGCCGAAATTCGGCGAGCACAGCACGGTCGAGCGTCGCTGGCTGGCCAGTTCCAGCCACAGCAGCGGCCGCCGCGCGAACAGATCCGTGCGCATGATCGCGTGGGTGATGCCGCCGGCCAGCAGCGTCAGATGGAAGCCGATCAGGCCCATGTCATGCGACAGGGGCATCCAGGTGAGCACCGAATCGCGGTCTGTGTACGCCGCTCCCTCGATGATCGAAGCTGCATTGGTGGTGAGATTTCGGTGGGTCAACAAGACGCCCTTCGGCTCGCCTGTCGAACCCGACGAATACTGGATGAACGCGATGTCCTCGGGCTGAGCCTGGGACGGCAGGCCCGGTTCCCCGGCCATGTCGAGACTGGCCGCCATCACGGTGCGCGAGCGCAGGTACCCCCCTTCGGCCTCCAAGCCCTGGCTGGCGACAAATGCGTCGAAGCGCTCGAGTGCGGGCGCGTCGATGCAGACCGAAGCGCGTTCAAGTTGGGCAAACACGCGCAGGAGCTTGCGCCAGTGCTCATCGTTACCGCCAGGCGCCAGTGGCACCGGCACGATTCCGCCCAGCACGCAGGCCCAGAACATTTCGACAAAGCGCTCGTTGTCGCCGAGGTACAGGATCATCATGTCGCCGCGCGAGAGGCCCCGCCGCTGCAGGGCGCCCAGCGCGCCAATGGCGCGCTGTCGCAACCGCCGGAAGCTCAGCGTGCGCTGATCCTGTTCTCCCTCGATGAACGTGATCTGGCGATCCTCACGTGCGTCGGCGGGAAGGATCGCGTGTAGCGTCTCGAATTGCGGCATCGGAGTCTTATTCAGCGCGCCACGACATGCATGTCGACGTCTTGACGTGTGCGCAGGTTGATCTGGAATTCGGCCCGCGGCGATTCGTCGCAGGCGTATCGCAGCCGGAATCGCTGCGCGACCATGTTCATGTGCATTGTCATTTCCGCCATCGCAAAGCTGGCGCCGATGCAATACCGGGGGCCCGCGGAAAACGGCAGGAAAGCAAAGCGATGCCGCGATTCTGCAACTGCAGGCTCGAAACGCTGGGGATCGAAGTCGTCTGGCCGGTCCCAGTGCTTGGCGTGCCGGTGCAGCAGGTAGGGGCAGATGAAGATATCGGTCCCGGCCGGCACGTGATAGCCGCCGAGCCTGTCGTCTTTCAAAGCGCGGCGGGTGAACAACCAGCCCGGCGGGTACAGGCGCATGGCTTCTTGAAGCACCCGCTCGACATAGGAGTTGGCTTCCGGCGGCGCATCGGAAGGAGTCGCCATCGGTGCGGCCGTCGGCGTCGCTGCGGCGATGGACTCGTGCAGGCGGGCTTCGACCTCGGGATGCTGTGACAACAGGTACCAGGTCCAGTTGAGCGTGCTGGCGGTGGTCTCGTGGCCCGCGACGATCAAGGTCATGATCTCGTCGAGGAGGGCGCGATCGGGCATCGCCTCGCCGCTGTCCTTGTCGCGCGCTTCCATCAGCATCGACAGCAGGTCCATCTCGATGCGCTGTTCCTTGCGGCGGGCGTCGATCATGGCAAGCACGTGACGGGTCAGGGCACGGAATTTCGCCGCAAAAGGCAGATCGCGCCGTGTCTCGCGGGTCAACAGGTCGAACGGACTGGAGCCTTCGGATGCGATCAAGCGGTCGAGATCGGCGCTGAACAAGGCGCGCAGCACGATGCTCAGGGTGACCTCGCTGAGTTCGCGCGTCAGATTGATCGGTTTGCCGCGTTCGGCGTGGCCGGCCCAGCGCTCGATGAGTTCCAGGTTGAGTCGCTCCATGAACGTGGAGAAGCCGCGTATCACTTGGCTGTGGAAGATCGGCTGCATCATCCGGCGCTGGCGCGCCCACGACTCGCCGTCGTTGACGATCAGTCCGTTGCCGAGCAGCACACGCACCCGCTCCAGTCCGACGCCCTTGACGTAGTTGCCGCGATTGGTCAGCAGCACGTGGCGGATGTCGTCTGGATCGTGGATCACCACGCTGTCGCTCGCGCGGGTTTGCGTCATCACGCGGCAGATGTCGCCGTAGCGCAGCTTCGACTCCTGCAGCAGGGGCAGGCTTTCGTCGTTGGCGTCGAGGTCGAAGCGCTCTTGCGGGCCGGGGGCCAGCACATCCTGAACCATAATTGTTCTTCTGTTTCGGCCCGCAAATTGTGTCACGCGCAAGCGGGCCAACTGATGCTTCCATGTCCGTATCGGTATTGATCACATCCGAATTCATCCCGTCGCCGATGATGGAGGCCGAATGGCTGGCTGGGTTGCCGACGCTGCGGCGCGCGGAGCTGGCCCGCTGGCCAGACCACCGTGCGCGTCGGCTTTCGCTGCTGGGCAGTCGCTTGCTGGCTGCGGGGCTGGTGCGGCTGGGTTTCTGCGCAGACGGATTGAGTTCTCTGCGGTACCTTCCGCAGTCGAGACCAACTGTCGACCTGCCTGTCGATTTCAGCCTCTCGCATTGTGAAGGACGCATCGTCTGTGCGTTGTCGACGAGCGGTCGGGTCGGTATCGATGTCGAGAGGCTGGGCGATTTGACGGCCGGGGATTTTCCGCTTTATCTCAGCGCGGCCGAGCGAGCCTGGGCCGGTACCAGCGCGCAGCGTTTCTATTCGGTGTGGACGCGCAAGGAGGCGGTGGCCAAGGCTGCTGGCAGCGGCGGCCTGCGCGATGTGGCTCGCGTCGATACCAGCATGGCTGAGCATCGCGCTGCCTTGGCCGGGCGCCTGTGGCACACGCCGCCGGTCCCTGTCGGCCGCGCGCACATCGCCCATCTGGCGCTGGAGGACGAGCCGTGCGAACTGACGGTTCGGTACATCAGCAGTCGCGAGCTCGAACACAAAGCACGGCTGCCGGAGTGCGGCACCGGTGTCGCGCCTTTCCGGGCGGTCTTGTAAGCTCGCTCGCTTTTTCATCAACTATTGAAAGTCGGCAACGTGTCCCAACCCCAACGCGCGGTGATCCTGAGTGCAGGCCAAGGCAGCCGTCTGCTGCCGATGACGGCGCAAATGCCCAAGTGCCTGCTCGATCTGTGCGGACGCAGCATGCTCGAGTGGCAACTCCGAGGCCTGTCCCGGATGGGCGTTCCGGAGGCGGTGGTGGTGACCGGCTTTCACCCCGAACTGGTTGAGGCCGAACTGCGCCGGGTCACGCCGCAGAACATGCGCGTGCGCACCCTCTACAACCCGTTCTACAAGCTGGCCGACAACCTGGCGAGTTGCTGGATGGCGCGCGCTGAACTGACCGGCCCATGCCTGATCCTCAATGGAGACACCTTGTTCGAGCCGGAGATCGCAGGGCGGCTCCTCGCGGCGGCCCCGGCGCCCATCACTGTCACGATCGATCGCAAGCCGAGCTACGACTCCGACGACATGAAAGTGGTGACTGAAGGCGACCACCTGCGCGCCATCGGCAAGACCTTGTCGGCCGACCGTGTCAATGGTGAATCGATCGGATTTCTCCGGTTCGAGGCCGAAGGTGCGGCATTGTTCGTCGATGAGCTCGAGCGGACGATGCGCACGCCCGAAGGTCCTGGCAAGTGGTACCTCTCCGCGATCAATCGACTCGCCGAGTCCGGCGCGGACATCCGCGTGACCTCGATCGAAGGTCTGGAGTGGGGCGAACTCGACTTCCCGGACGACCTGATCCAGGTGCGGGCCCTGGCGAGCCGCTGGCTGGATCAGGAGCGGGCTTCCTCGCGCGACACGTCCACCACGGTCTGACCACCTCCATGCGCGCGCAGCGTCTGGTGGCGTTGCCAGCTCAGGGGCGGATCGTTCCGGGCTGAACCTCGACCAGCCGGCGCACCAAGTCCAGATCGTCGGGCTTGTCGACATCGATCGCGGCACGCCCGTCGCTCATCTCTGCGATAGCAATCCGTGCGCCGCCGGCGAGTGCGCCCAGGCGATGGGTGGCCGCCGCTGACGGCAGCCACCCCAGCCTGTAGCGCAATGCGACCGTCCAGCCGAGACGGCGCATCATGCGCAGCGGCTCCTTGCGCTCGCGCTCCAGCTCGCGCCACAAGGTGACCGCACCGGCCGCTGCCGGGCCGGCCATCAGGAACAGATTGCAGCCCGAAAAATCACCGTCTGAAAAGCGCAACCACGTGCGCTTGGTGTCCGGTGCCGCCGCCTCCACCGCCGCGCGCCGCGCCAGACCCAGCGTGACATCGGCGTCGGGCGGACAGGCAGCCAGGAATTCCAGCAGCCACGGCGTCTGCAGCAACGCGTGGTCCGCCGTCGTGACCAACAGGGGCGTGCCTTCGCGGGCCAGCGCCGCAGCCACGGTCGCACTGGGGCCGGATTCGGTCGACATGGTCGCAAGCGGTTTGGTGCAGGCGGGCGCCTGCAGCCCGGGCAGGCCGATCAACAGTTCTGGCCGCTCGATCGCCACCACGATGCGCGCCACTTCGGGCACGGCGGCCAAGGCGCCCACGACGCGCTCGATCATCGTGCGACCGCCGACCTCGATCAGCGCCTTGTGGCTGACGCCGGCGTAGGTGGCCAGCGGATCACCACCGGTTCGCGTGCCCGCCAGGATCAGCGCGGTGAGATGTCTCACGTCAACGGCCCTGAGAGCCTGGCCGCATGCAGCCGGTTCGTCGTCACTGCGGCAGGATCTTGTCGTAGACGCGGTAGGTCTTGTACGGGTTGGCGCCCAGCGCTTCGATGACGTGTCGCATCGGCCGGTTGTCCTCGAGGATCCAGGACAGCTCGACCTGCTTCACACCCTTGGCCCGCAATGCCTTGCGCAAGGCGTCGATGACGATAAAGGGTGCCAGCCCGCCGGCGAAGCTGGTGCTGCAACTGCGACGGATGCCCATCAGCGGCACGCGAGCCGTTTTTGTGCCGCGCCGCAGCCGGTACAACAGCTTGAGCCAGTTGAAAGGGAGCAGGCGCCCGTCGAAATCGGCAATGAGTTCGTTGAGGTTGGGCAGCGCGATGCCGAAGCCGATTGCCTCGCCGTTCATTTCGACGATGGCGACGCACGTGGGATCGATCAGCATCTTGAGGCTCTTGGCCATGTGCTTGATCTCGGCCTCGGTGAAGGCGATGAACCCCCAGTTCTGCGACCAGGCATCGTTGAAGATCGCCGTGACCGTGTCGAACTCTTCCAGGTAGCGCCGCTTGTCGAGGTGGCGAACCGTCAGCGCCGTTGCCTTGCGGGAGTCGAGCTTCCGACGAGCTGCGGCTGGCAGCTCGTGATCGATGTCGTACAGGTAGGCGATCAGGTCCTTGGCCTTGGCGTAGCCGAGCGCCTCGATGCGAGGTCCAGCGTAGCGCGGGTCGTGGCCCATCAGCATCACCGGTGGCGTGTCGAACCCTTCGATCAGCAGGCCGGTTTCCTCGTTGATCGACAGGTTGAACGGTCCCATGACGCGCCGCTTGCCGCGCGCGCGCAGCCAGCTCTCGGCGGTCGCGAACAGCGTGGCAAACACCTCCGCGTCGTCCTCGGCAGCGATCATGCCGAAGTGGCCCACCTCGTGATCCGGCAACAGCCGATCGATCTGCGCGCTGATGCGTCCGACGTCGCGGCCGTCGCGACGGGCAAGCCAGAACTGCGCCTCGGCGTGCTGGAAATACGGGTTCTTGGCGGGCGACAGCGCTTCGCGTCGTTCGAGCACGAGTGGCGCGACGAAAGCCGGGTCGCCGGCATACAGCTGCGATGGCAGCTTGATGAATCGGTCCAGTTCGGCCGCCGTGGCCACCGGGATGATTTCGATGCCGCCCATCATGCTACCGGCCGCGCCTGCGTGCGCGAGATGAATCCGAGCCAGATGGTGCGGGCGCTGTGCCATGCGAAGGTCAGTCCTTGCCAGGCCGTGATGATGTAGAACCCGGCCGCCCCGACGCCCAGCAGGATGCTGACCGCCATGATGGTCATCGTGATGTTGCGGCGTGCAATGAAGCTGCGCACGATGCCGTCGAGCCGTGTCGCGGCATGCAGCGCGAAGCCGATGCGGCGCTTCGCGATGCTCAGCACGATGCGGTCCGCGACGTAGAACACGATCATCCAGATGGCTGCCTGATAGAGCGGATCGTCGGCGCTGTGTGCGCCGAGACCCCAGACGAAGGCGAAGTACCAGAACGGCGGATGGACGATGTCGGTCCCGTGGTCGAGCACGTTGCCGATCTTGGAGTCCGTCAAGGTCAGCCGCGCCAGCTTGCCGTCGACGCTGTCGAGCACGCTCATGCCGTAGGCGCAGACGAAACCGAGCAGGAAGTCACCGCGCGCGAACAGCGGGACCGCCGCGATGGTCAGCACGATCGACAGCAGCGTGACCGTGTTCGGATGAAGTCCCAGGCGCACGCACAGGCGCACCAGCGGCCACACCAGCGGTGGATACACGTAGCGCGTCAGCAGGTCCGTCGATCCCTTGTAGTTGTCCCAGAACATTTGCCGCTCCAGGCGCCGACGGGTGGCGGCGTCATTCACGGCATGAATCCAGTAAGGCAGCGAGCGTCGCAGCTTGTCCATGTAGGCCGGAAACTCCTGCTCGTCGAGCAGCCCGATGCGCCCGGCAGCGATCAGCGCGTCGGCTACCGCAGAAAGGTTGTCGGCATCGGGCGGAATCGCATCGGCAAGCTCGGGCTCCAGCCGCAGCGCCACCGCCCGCTGCGCTCCTTCGCCGCGCGCGGCAGCGCAGGACCCAGCGCGTCGCACGAGAAACGCAATGAGGCGGGGATCAATCACGTTGGCGCCGTCGAGCGCCACCAGCGGTCCCTCGGCCAGAGCCTTGCGCAGGCGGCTGCCGAGTTTTGTGTTGTCCGCATCGAGCCGTGCGCCGGGCCAGGCCTGAGGCTTCACGTCGGGCCCGGACAGGACGACTGGTGTGCCTGCGACGAGCTTGGCAGCACTGCGCCGCAATCGTTCGATGGGGGGAACGCCGAACAGTGTTTCGGCGCGTTCGGTGGCGGCCGTGTCGATCCAGATTTTCATAGGCTTTCGCAGGCCCGCAAATGCCAGAGGCCGATCGAGGTGAACAGCAAGGGTGCCGTGAGGGCCGTGGCAAGCGGCGGAAACTTGCCGCTGGACCCGAGCGCCGCCACGATGCCGTCGAAGAGCAGGAAGCCCAGGCCGAGGGTGAGCGCCAGAAGCATCGCACCACCGCCTGTGCTGCGTGCCGGCGTGATGGCCGTCGGCAATGCCAGCAACAGCATGATGAACACGCCGAGTGGCGCCGCGAGCGAACGATACAAGGCGGTTTGGTAGTAGCTGAGTGGTTGTGATCCGACGCGCGAGCCGGCAATCACGTCGGCGAGCATCATAGTGGACAGGTAAGGGCGCGGCAGACCGAGGCGCAGCACCTCCTCCGGGTGCAGATTGGACGGCCATTCGCGCACCTTCTCGTGGATGACGCGTACGCCGGTGGCCTCGATGCGCAGCTCGGACACGTCCTCGAGTTGCCACACCCGACCGTCCCAGCGCGCCGTGGCCGCGTGAACGCGGGACGTGAGCAGGCCGGCCTGCTGCGCGTACAGGCGCACCCCCTGCAACTGGCGTCCATCGGGGCTGAAGGTGTCTATCGATACGGCGCCGCCGCGCGTGTGCGCCCACAACGGGGGTGTCGGCTTCTCGGGCTCAGTCGTCGGCTCGGCGGGCGCCGTGGCGGCCCACCACTGCTTGAGCTCAAGCTCGACCTGTGGCAGCACCACTTGCAGCAACATCACCTGGAAGGCCGCGCAAACCAGCAGCACAGGGAGCAGGTCCCTCAGCAATCGCAACAGACTCATGCCGCTGATGCGCATGGCTGTGATCTCCAGGCTTCGAGACATCGCGTTCAGGGCGGTCATCGTTCCGAGCAGCACCGCCAGCGGCAAGGCCAGCGCGAGCTCAGCCGGCGTGCGCAGCGCTGCGTAGTACAGCAGGCCGCCAAAGCCCTGACCGCGCTCAAGGATGTCGGTGGTGACGTCGAGCAGTTCGAGCAGTTGCATCATCGCGGTGAGCACCGCCAGCAGCGAGATGATTTGCAACCCGACGCGTCTGCGCAGGTAGTTGGCCAGCCGACCGCTCATGCTGCTTTTTTCGGGCGATGTCGCGTCCGTGCGCGATCGACCCAGGCTTCGATGGTCATCACGGCGCGCAAAACCGGGTTGTCGCCGGGCCAGGCCAGGCTGCTGCGGAAGATCCACAGGCTCAACACCGCGAAGACGACGAACGGCGTCCACACGGCGGCGGCGGCCGGCAGGCGGCCGGACTCAGCCAGGCTTTCACCGAGCTGCAGAGCATGGTGGATGGCCAGCAGCGCCAGCACGGCGAAGACGACGCCGGGCGTGCGGCGGCCGCGCTTGGAGGCCATGCCCAGCGGCAATGCCAGGAGCGGCAACAGGGGAAACGTCATCGCGCGCGCCAGGCGACCATGGAATTCGGCGCCCGCCTTTCTCCGATCGATGACCTCTGCTCGACCCGGTTGCATGTCTCGCCAGAGCTCCTGCATGGTGCGCTCGCGCACGGAGGCCCCGCGTTCGGCCAAGGGCTCGACGCCGGGTGCGAAGTCGCGGCCGGAGAGGCCGTGTGCGAAGCGCGAGACGGATATCGCCGTTCCGCTCGGCCCCGGGATGTCGCGCTGGCGCACGATCTGCCCGTCTTCGAGCTGCAACTGAAGACCTTCGGGCGTGTGCACGAGATGCCCGCGTGCCGCCGTCAGGACATCTTCGATGCCTGCGCTGCGGCGAGCCATCAGCACGCCGCGCAGATCCCGGCCGTCGCCTTCGATCACGTCTGCGCTGAAGGTGATGCCTTGCCCGATGTCGATGAACCGGTTTTCCTCGACGCGCGCATCCCATCCAGTCTGCAGCACCCGGTTCACGGCGACGTGGTACCCGTAGCGCGCCAGCGGCTGCAGTTGACCGTACAGGTACAGACTGAAGATGCACAGGAACAGCGCCAGCAGGAAGTAAGGTGAGGCAACGCGTGCGATCGATCGACCGGCGACCAGCATCACGTCGAGTTCGTTGTCGTCGCACATGTGCGCCGCCGCCATGAAGATCGCCGCCGTGAAAGCCATCGGCAGCGCGAGGCCGAGGTAGTGCGGGACGAGCGTCGCGGCCAGCACCAGCACGCTCGATGGCGGCGCTCCGGCGGAGGCGGCCAGGTCGAACAGGCGCAGCAGTCGTTCCAGCAATTGCGCCAGCAGCAGCGCCACCAGCGCCATCGCGAACGGACCGGCGATCAGTCGCAGAGCGTAGCGGTCGAGTCGATCGAGGGGGAACCAGGGAAACAAGGCGCGCGGTCCTACCCTGCGCCACGCAGCCAGGCTTCGCGCAGCAGCGTCAGCAACTCAGCGTTCATGGCAGAGTCGAGCGATATGGCCGTACCGAGCGCCGGTGGGCCCGGCCAGCCCGCATCGCGGAACTCGACATCACCGAACTGGCGAGAGCCCTGGTAACGCGGGATCACGTGAAAGTGCACATCGGGATCGACCATCATCAGCATCAGGTAGTTGATCCGTTCGTAGGCGACCACGTGGCGCAGTGTGGACTCGATGCAGCGCATGACGTCGCGCAAATCGGTGTAGCCGGGCACACTGACCTCGGCAAACGAACGCACCGGCTCGCGGCAGATCAGCACCAGCGATCCGAGAGTCGGTTGCTTGGGTCGCAGCAGCACGGTCCAGTGATCCGTCTGCGCGAGGCGTGTCGTGGGATCGCCGAATTGGGTCTCGGTCGCATTGGCCATCGTCGGTCCCATCTGTCTTCAGGCGGCTGGATTATCGCTTGCGTGGAGCACGGCTCTCCTCGGCAGACACAGCTCGTAGGTTCCGTCTGTCACGAACGCTCCGGCATCGATCGACCAGCGCCGCACCGTGACCTCGATACGCCGGTCGGTCCCGTTGTCGAGCACTCGCAGCCGATGCCAGCGCGCGCCCTGATCTTTAGGGTTCGGCAGCGCCGACGAGGACGGAACGCACAGGCACGGGATCGGTTCGAGTGGTGCGGCAATCGTGTCCAGACGCGCATCGCGTGCGTGGCCGTGCAGCACGAGTTCGGCTCCCGCGCTTGCCAGCACCTTGCGCAGCGCGTCGCCGTCGGCGAGGGCCTTGCGCCAGCCGATCGCACCGCGGGCCGCGGGGTGATGGAGCATGACGATGCGCAGGCGCCCGGCCGCCCCTTCGGTGGAGAGTACGTGTTCGAGACGAACCAGCTGTTGCGTGCCCAACCGGCCACGTGCCAGCAGCGGGGCGGTCGGCAACGCCGAGTTGAGACCGATCAACGTCACGTTGCCCACGCGATGCACGAAAGGCCAGCCGTCCGTCAGCCGCGTCCAGGCATCCCAGAGGCCGATTCCTTCCGTGGGATCGACGGCCACCAGCGCATCGTGGTTGCCCGGGACCAGACTGATGCGCTCGGCGGGTGCGAGATCCGCGAGCCAGTCTGCCGCCTGCCGGAACTCCCCCGGGAGCGAGAAATTCGTGATGTCGCCGGTGAGCAGGAGATGGTCGACCGCGTGCGCGTGCAGGTCCTGTTTCAGTGCCGCGAGGATGTGGCCGCTTTGCACGGCGCCGCGCCGCTGCCACGACCACACGCTGAGTTGACGCTTCGACAGGTGCTGTCGCAGCGACAGCTGCGGTTCGAACGGCAGGTGCAAGTCCGAGATGTGCGCGAACGTCAAGTCGCTCATCGATAATGCGCCGCTGCTGTTTCGACTCTCACGCCTTGGGTGTTCACCCTTCGATGATGCCAAAAGAATTCTCGCCGTCAGGCGCTGGGTGGGGCCGATGAGCGCCTCTGCGGGTCCCGCACGTCGCACGGCTGGCGTGGTCGTCGGCGAGTCGCCGTTGCGAATCTGGGGCCTGACCTCGGAGTTGCGGTTGCAACGGCAGCTGAGGCGGGTCGGGGCTGTCGATGATGCGTCCCAGGCGCAGCGGCTGGTGCTGTTGCGTGCGGACTGGGTCTACGACGATGCACTCGTGCGCGGACTGGCCGGTGCCGACGACGATGTGGCGCTGGTTGCTCCGGACGGCTCCGTCGTCGCGCTGGGTGTGGCGGCGTCGGCCGTGGATGCGGCGGCGCTGCTCGCCGAACGGCGAGCCCCCGCCACGGCCCGCAGGGTCACGCCGGCGCAGATGGCCGATGGCTACAACGATGTGCTGCGCAAGCGCGAGCCGCCGTATCTGATGCCGCTGGTCGGCGACGATCTGCCCGCGATTGAGCGGCGCATCTTCGCCGGCTCGTACAAGGGCGTGACCGATCTGGTCACGCTGTACGCGTGGCCGAGGCCCGCGCGCTGGGTCACCCGCCAGTGTGCCCTTGCCGGCATCACGCCCAACCAGGTCACCTCGGCCAGCCTCGTGCTCGTTTTCGCCGCCATGGCGCTGTTCTGGACCGGCCACTACGCCTGGGGGCTGGTTGCGGCCTGGGTCATGACCTTCCTGGACACCGTCGACGGCAAGCTGGCGCGTGTCACCCTGACCTCATCCCGCTGGGGCAACGTGTTCGACCACTCGATCGACCTGATCCACCCGCCGTTCTGGTGGTGGGCCTGGATCGTCGGATTGCCCGCCGCCGGATTCAGCCTTCCTGAGGCCAGCCTCGCACTGACCGTGATCGTTGCCGGCTATGTCCTGCAGCGGGTCGAGGAGGGTATCTTCATCGCCTGTTTCGGCATGGACATGCACGTGTGGCAGCGCTTCGACAGCCGCCTTCGCCTGATCACCGCGCGGCGCAATCCGAATCTGTTGTTGTTGAGCGCGTCGCTGCTGGCGGGACGGCCTGACCTCGGCATCCTCGCGGTCGCTTGGTGGACTGCGGTGTGTTTCGTGATCCATGGGCTGCGCATCGCGCAGGCGGCGCTGGTGCGCCGGCACGGGCCACTTCGTTCCTGGCTTTCTGCGCCGGCGTGACGCAGGAGCGGCTGGCGCCGATCGGTGCCGAACTGAAGGAACTGATCGACGCCGAGTTGCGTCGTCCCGTGCCACCTGCGGTGACCGCACTCGCCCGGCAACTCGCCGAGCGCGCCGGGGGCGCCGGGGGCGCCACCGCTGCCGTCCTGTTCTACGGATCGGCCCTGCGCGACGACGCGCTCGACGGCGTGCTCGATTTCTACGTTCTGATCGACCGGTGCAGTGCCTGGCCCGGTCCGCGGCTGGTGGCCTTCGCCAATCGGCTGCTGCCGCCGAATGTCGGCTACGTCGAGGCGGACGCCATCGCTCCCGGCTTGCGCGCCAAGTACGCCGTGATGACCGTGGCTCAGTTTTGTCGCGGTGTCTCGATGCGATCCGTCGACACGACGCTGTGGGCGCGGTTCTCGCAGCCCTGCGCGTGCGTCCATGTGCGCAGTCAGGCGGATGGCCTGGCGGTGCGCGAGGCGGTGGCGGTGGCTGTCGTCACCGCCTCCCGCTGGGCAGCCCTGCTCGGGCCCTCGAAGGGCGAAGCTGTGGCCTTCTGGCGCGCGCTCTACCAACGCACCTATGCGGCCGAGTTGCGCGTCGAGCGCAGCGCACGCAGTTCCGATCTGCTGTCTGGCGCCGCACCGCGCTACGAGCGGCTGCTGCTGGCCGCCTGGCGCGCCGCCGGCGTGCCCTTCGCGGTGGTCGCCGATGGAATGGTTGCGCCTTCCGTCGACTCCTCGGAGCGTGCCCGCGCCGAGCGTCGCTGGCGCCTGCGCAAGGGTCTCGGTCGTCCGCTCAATCTGCTGCGCCTCCTGAAGGCGGCATGGACCTTCGATAACGCGATCGATTACGTGGCCTGGAAGGTGGAGCGCCACAGCGGCTACCGCATCGAGCCGACCCCGTTCCAGCGCCGCCACCCGTTGCTTGCGGCGCCCTGGCTGTACTGGCGACTGCGGCGTCGCGGCGTGCTGCGTTAGCGGGGTAGCCAGCCTGCCGACCGGTACCAGGAAACAGCATCGGCAAATCCGCTGTCGATGTCGTGGCGAGGCTCCCAGCCCGATGGCCGGGCCAGTTCCTCCGCAGACACGGCCCAATCCGCATGTCGCAGCTCACGCAGCTTCTGCGAATTGAGCATGCTGGCCGAGCCCAGCGCTCGGGCGAGATCGCCGACCAGCGCCACGCCTTTGAGCAAGCTCTGTGGCGCGCGCACGAATCGGGGCTCCGGACGGCCGACCGCGCGTGCTGCGGCACCGAGCAGTTCGTCCCAGCGGTAGCCCTCGGGCCGACCGTCGGCGGCCGTCAGCACCTCGCCGCGCGGGCAGTCGGCTGCCAGCCTGACGATCAGTTTCGACAGGTCGTTCACATGGATCAGCGCGGCATGGGTGTCGGGTCCGCCCAGCAGCGGTACGCGGCGCCAGCGGGCCAGCTGAAAGAAGATCAGGGTTTCGCGGTCGCCCGGGCCGTAGACAGCCGGCGGACGCAGCACCGTCGCGCGCGGCCCCAGCACATCCAGCACGGCGGCCTCACCCGCACGCTTGCTGGCGGCGTAGTCGGACAGCAGCGGTTCGCGCGCGGCGAGGCTGGACACCATCACGAAGTGGGCGTCCGGTGCGAGCCGCTGCGCGGTGCGCGCCAGCGTCGCGGTGGCATCGCAATTGACCTTGAAGAACTCGGCCCGCCGCGCTGCCTTGATGAGGCCGGCCACGTGGATCACCGCATCAGCGCCGTCGACCAGACGAGCCAGCGCCGCCTCGTCGCCGAGCGAGCCGGCCACCACCTGCGGTCGGAGCGTGCGCCACTGCGGCTCGTCAGGCTCGCGTCGCAACAGCAGGCGGGTGCGCCAACCTGCCTGTGCCAGCGCGGCGACGAGATGTCGGCCGATGAAGCCGGTGGCGCCGGTCACGGCGGCCAGCGGCGCGTTAGCTGCCGGGGTGTCGAAAGGGTGCTGCGAGAGGTTCATCGAAGTTCAAGAAGGGGCCGACATCTGCGCCATGCGGCGCTCGCAGCCTTCATAGAATATCTGTCGAGCGCCCGGGGCGCAGGCATCGTCCCATGAAAGTCTGCTTCCTCTACAACGCCCAGCTCCACCAGATTCCGCATTCGCTTCCGATCGCGTTGGAACTGGCGGCAAGACACCCCGACTTCGAGGTCGACGTGGCGGGGGCCAGCCATCGCCATCTCGAGTTCGCCCGTCGACTCGCCGCGCAGTATGGGCTTGCCGCCCACATCCGGTACCTTTTGCTTGAACGCCCCTGGATTGCACGCCTGAGGTCGCGACTCACCGGCGAGCTGGCGCCGAAGAAGAAGCAGACGCTGACACTCAATGCGTGCTACTTGTCGGGTTGCGATGCCGTGGTGACGCCGGAGCGGACGTCGCTGGACCTGCGTCGCAGTGGTCTGCTGCCATCGCGCACACGGATGATCTACACCGGACATGGCGCCGGCGACCGCGCGATGGCTGTGGCGCCCGAGATCCACGAGTTCGATTTTGTCTTCACATTCGGCGAGAAGCTCGAGAAACGGCGGCTGGACCTGGGCTTGATCCGCCCGGGCGCCTACGCGACCGGCGTGTACGCCAAGTTCGACTGGGTTCTCGCGCCGGGAGGACAGCAGACGCGGCTTTTCGACAACGACCGGCCCACCGTGCTCTACAGCCCGCATTTCGATACCGAGTTGTCTTCGTGGCCTGCCGTCGGCTGGCAGGTGCTCGACCATTTTGCGAAGAGCACTCGCTACAACCTCGTGTTCGCCCCGCACGTGCGCCTGTTTGAGCCGCCGAGCTACTGGAAGTACTTCGCGTTCAGCCGTTATGCGAAGCATCCTCACATGCTGATCGACCTCGGCAGCGAGCGCAGCATCGACATGAGCTACACGCTGGGGGCGGATGTCTACCTCGGTGACGTCAGCAGCCAGGTCGCGGAATTCATGCTGCGTCCGCGCCCCAGCGTGTTCCTCAACCCTCGCGGCACGGCCTGGCAGGGCGATCCGAACTATCGTTTCTGGACGCTGGGCCCGGTCCTGAGCGACATCGGTGGTCTCGACGCTGCGCTGCTTCAGGCCTTCGAGACACACACCGACTATGAGCCCAGGCAGCGGGCTTACTTCGAAGAGACCTTCGGCGGTGCCGGACGTGGCGAGCCGAGCTCGCGACGTGGAGCCGACCTCATGGCTGCGTACCTGCGTCGTTCTGTCGTCGACCACGATATCGAGCCAGCGCGAGTCGGCTCACCAGAGGTCGCGGCGGGATGGGGTGACTGAGGGTCAGGGACACAGGCCAGATCGAATCTGGGCCGCAGCGTTTTCAGGCGTTGCCGCTGTTCGATCCGACTGTTGTCAGGCGCTCTGGACTCAGCGCCGAAAACGGTCCACCACCATGGCGCAAGCCAGGTCGTAAAGCCGTCGTGTCGGCGATGCGTGGCGGCGGCCGTGCGCGATCGGGCCGTGGCAGACGTCTTCCAGCCATTGCTTGTAGTCGGTTGCAATGTCTTCCAGCCGGGGCTCGGTACCCAGCATCCGGCGGCTGGCCTCGACGCGATGGGCATGGTCCGAAAACCAGTCCAGCCCCGCCCTCAATTCCTCGGTGGTGTCGGCCCAGAACTCGCTTCCCGATGCGGTCTCGAGATAGCCTGACTCGCGCGTGAGGATGATCGGTGTGCCGCTGGCCTGGGCGTTTGCCAACTTGACATTGCTTTTCCAGTTCTTCGGCGCGTAACCCGTCTCGCGCCGCAGTGCAATGGCGATGTCCACGTCTGCCAGTGACGGCGGGTTGATCACGAACTGCCAGCCGCGCTTGCCGGCCTCTTCGGCCAACACGGCAGACCACAGGCCCAGGTGCTTCTCGCCGCCCTGGTAGCCGATTGTCCTGACCTCACGCCGGATCGGGTTGATGGGCTTGCCCTGCCAGGCGTGGTGCGCCAGGGTCGTGACCTTTGTGCCTAGGCCCGGCAACGACTGCAGGTCTTTCTCCATTTGTCGGGTGGGCGCGATGACGCCCTCCGGCCTGATGGTCCGAAGCGATTGACGCAACCACGACATCGCACCCTCACATGTCATGACCTTGCCCGTGCTCCGACCCTGAGGCCAGGCGTCGACAACGTCCCAGATGACGGGCACGCCATGCCATCGCGCCGAGCGGAGGATGGCCTGGTCGTGCAGTCGCTTGACGATGACGACGGCATCGAAGCCTCGGGCCGATTTGGCCTGCGGCTGAACGGTGGCACCGATCGCCTTGCCCAACTGCTCGCCGCGGATGACCCAACTGCCGGAAGCTCCCTGCCCGGTGACCAGCACGTTCAACGACATGCTTCCATCAATGAATCCACGGCCGTCTCGTCGGAAATTTCACTGCGCATTCACCATTCGTTGTTTTCCGTTTGGTCGCCGCCATGGTCCAGGTGCTCTCGTGGCGCAAAATTCTTGAAGGCTGCGGAGGTTAGCCTATTCAAAAGCGGACTTCGTTACGCGTTGTCAAGGTCTGAACAGAATGAAACCGACGACGCCTCAACGTCGTCTGTGGGCGGCCACACGAATCAATCCACAACGTATCCTTGCTTGCGATATGCGAAGCGCTGTATTCATTCACACCAATCCCAAGCAGATCGTTGGCGCGCTGGTCGCGCAGCATGCGCTCGTGCGCAACAGTGCGGCTCCGGAGCGCTTCGATGTTCGCATCCTGCGGACTCCTGATTTCCCGGCCTTTGAGCGTTTTGAGGGGCGGCGTTACCTGCGCGAGGGCAAGCAGGCGGTCTGGTGCAACGATGACTTGCAGTCATTCACGCCGTTGCGGTTCGCTGTGCCTGAGCTGATGGGATACGCCGGCCGGGCGGTGCTCACCGACCCCGATGTCTTCGCGCTGGCCGATATCAACGAACTGCTCGATCGCGACATGCTTGGCGCTGCGGTGATGGCGCGACAGATGAGTGACGAATTCCGCCGCTCGTTGCACTACGCGTCGAGCGTGATGCTGATGGATTGCTCACGCCTCAAGCACTGGCAATGGGAAGCCGACTTCGAGAAGTTGTTCCGCAGCGAGCGGGACTACCGCGACTGGATGTGGTTGCTGCTCGAACCTGCTGGCAGCGTCGGGGTGCTGGAATCCCGGTGGAACGATTTCGACCGACTCGAAAGCGACACAAAGCTGCTGCACAACACGCATCGGCGCACGCAGCCCTGGAAAACCGGGCTGCCGTCGGACTTCACGCCGCGCGGCACCACGCTGAAGTCGAGGGCAGGTATCTGGATGCGCAAGCTCACCGGCCGTGGCGCCGGGCACTATCGGCAGCACCCTGATCCGGCGCAGGAGCGGTTGTTTTTCCAGTCGCTCGGCGAGTGCCTGGACAACGGATCGGTGACGCTTTCGTTGCTGAAGGACGAGATCGCTCAAGGGCACATCCGAACGGATGCACTCGATTGCGTTGCCCGGGCGCGCACTGCCGCGCGCCGCGCAGTCTGACCTGCCGCAGCGCAGACCGCTCGCATTTCGGTGGTGCGGGCGATCGATCAGCAACCCTCAATCACCTGAGCGATGCGTGCCAGCGTTGCCTGTCGTTCGCGCTCCGAGAGTTCACGCGGCCGGCCGGTGGTGCTGAAGAGCCCGGCGTGGTCCAGGGCTCGGTGCAGTCGCTCGAGATCGCGCACCGATGACAGCAGACCGAGATTCACGGCAACCTCGAAGCTGCGCGCGATCATCGAGGCCGGTGCGCGCACGGCGGCAGCGCGCCACGCGGACGCGATGCGCCATTTCAAGTCGGGTTTCGCCGGCAGATCGAAGCGTGCCACCGGCCGGCCTGTGAGCAGGGCCTCGGTGAGCATCGACGCACTGTCCGAGGTCACGATGAAGCGATCGGCCAGACCCAGCAGCGTGCCGTAAAGGTTCTCGCCATCGCGCCAGCGAATGACGTGCGAAGGCACCTCGAGCGACTGTTCGATGATCGCCATGGTCGCCGCAGGGGTGCGCGGGCTGTCGAGCAGCCAGGCGCTGCCGCCGGTGTTGCGCACCTCCGCATTCACCGTCTTCGCCAGTTCGGCCGCAGCGGTGGCGTTCAGCACAAATGGCCGACTCTTGCCGCCCACCAGCACCACCGTCCACGGACGCGGCAGCGTTGATGCATGGTTCGGCAACGCTGCGGCCATCGGCTCAGCAGACGATGGCGAGATGAACGGCAACAGGTTGGCCAGGACGTTGGGGCGTTCGGGCAGGGCATATTGCGGTGTGCTGACGATCAGATCGAACCAGGACAACGGGGCCCAGGGGCGGTTGACATGGATGAGTCGGGTCCGTCCATGGGACTGTCGACGGATCCAACGTGCCGCAGGCACGCTTTTTCGCCCAGCAGCCAGTACCGCACTAGGCCATGGCGGGCCCAGAGGTACGTCGGCGCACCAGCTCAGACGACTGGTGCCGAGCAGCACAGGGGCCTGCCTGGCAAGGCGGTTGAACCTGAGCGGGATCGTGCGAAATGGCAGCTTCAGCGCCTCGGCGATCGAAAGCAGTTGCTGATTGTCGCCATGCTTGGCGCCCAACAATACCCAGATCGGGACGATGTTCGTTTCGGATTCCATAAGTCGCCGTGCTGTTTTGGCGATTTCATCCTAGCGACCTGTTGTGAAACTTAAGCCAGGTTACTGGTGCGACGCCGATGCCACCAAAGGCGATTTTCCCCACCGTCTGTGATGCCAGCTCCAGAGTTGCGGCGCCTGCAGGATCTGCCGTTCGGTCACGCGCACCAGGAGTTCGACATCGGATTCAAGGGTTCCTCCGGTGAGTGCCACTGGTGGCTGGACCGTGAATCGCCACGCCGGCGTGGCCGCTGTCGTGATCAGGGGCAGCACCGGTGATCGCGATGCACGGGCCAGCTGCGCCGGACCGGCGGACATCGGCAGGTCCTTGCCCAGAAATCGCTGCATCAGACCGTCCTCGGCCTGCTTCACGCCCTGATCCATCATCACGAACACGATGCGCCCCTGCTTCAACGCCGTCAGCATCTGCCCGTACGCGCGGATGCCTCCGTTGGCCAGGATGGCCTGGATGCCGTACTGCTCCAGTCCCTCCTGGAAGAAGCCTTCAGACATCATCCGTGCATCGCGGTAGACGACGCTGACTCGCCAGCCCGCCTGCGCGAGGCGGATCGTCGCCAGCAGTGCATTGCCCGCGTGGGTGGCCAGCAGGATCGCGCCGCGCCCCGCAGCCATCGCCTCGCTCAGATGCTCCAGGCCGTCGAGTTCGCAGCGGGAGACCAGATCGCGCTCATCCTGGCGGCGGTCGAACATGGCCATGATTTCGAGTGCTGCACCGTTGTTCACCCGGTAGGCCTCACGCAGCAGCGCCCGGATGCACGGGTCTTCGGCTGTGTGTCCCAGAACCTGCGCGATGTCGCGTTGCAGGCGCCAGCGCTTGCGCCAGAACAGATGGAATTGCAGTGCGCCGGACCAGCTGCCGAGCGAGCGTGCCCGCTTGAAGCCGATCGAGCGCAGCAGCGTTCGGTAGCCCAGGTAGGTGAGCCGACGCTGTGCGCGCCGCAATTGCAGGCCCAGGTCCATTCAGCCGCGCACCGGGAGACTGGCTTCGTTGTTCTGCCTGTGCAGTTCGCTGATTTGACCGTCGGCCAGCCGGTAGATGCGGTCGGCGGCCTGGATCAACAGGTCCTGATGCGCGACGGCGAGGATCGTCAACCGGCCCTTGAGGTGCCTGACGGTCTCGATCACGGCGGCCTGGGCCTCGGGGTCGAGGTGGCTGGTGGCTTCGTCGAGGATCAGCAAGCGCGGTTCATGCACCAGCGCACGCGCGATGGCCAGCCGCTGTCGCTGTCCGCCGGAGAGCCGTGATCCGCCTTCGCCGACACGTGTCTGCAATCCCTCGGGCAGGGCCTCGACGAAATCGAGTGCATCGGCGGCGCGCAAGGCTGCACGGATCTGGTCGTCGCTGAGATCGACCTCGCCGAGGGCCACGTTGTACGCGATCGACTCGTCGACCATGACCGATTCCTGCGGCACGTAGCCGATCTGGCGTCGCCACTGGCGCAGTTCCAGATCGCCGAGTGGCACGCCGTCGACGAGGATCCTGCCGGCATCCGGTCGAAGCAGCCCGACGACCAGATCCAGCAGCGTGGTCTTGCCCGCGCCCGAAGGGCCGACGATGACCGTCAACTGCTGAGCGGGAATGTCGAACGTGCCGTGCTCGACGATGGCGCGACGCTCGCCATGACCGAAGCTCACGTCTTCGAATCGGATGCCCTCGACGAGCTTCACGGACTGCTGTCCACCACGAGGCTCGACCTCGGCACGGGCCGCAGCGATGTTCTCCATCAGCGACCAGTAGGCGCTCTCGCGTACGACGACCTGTTGGTAGGCGCGCTGCGCCTTCGACAGGTAGCTCACCGTGCGTGCGAGCAGGAGCAGCATGACCAGCACTTCGGCGAGCGGCAGTTTCAGGATGATCAGGCTGAAGTAGAAGCCGAGGCCGACCAGGATCGCCAGCAGCGGTTCCTGGAGGGCGCTCATCGCCTCCTTGCTCGTGACCTGTCGCCGCAGCGCCCGCCGCAGCGCCTTGGTCTGGTCGGCGAGCAGCGCATCCACATGGTCTTCGCGGGCCATCGCCTTGAGTGCCTTGGCCGCAGCCAGTTGCCCGCCCATCACCGACAGCAGCGACTTCAGCAGCACGGTCTGCTGCCGTCCGGCGTGCAAGGACGTGCGGACCAGCGTATGCAGCACCGCCAGCAACACGGCGCCGGCGACTGCGGTGGCCAGCCCTGCCTGCCAGGAAATCGACAGCGCGATGACCAGATAGATCATCGAATTGAGCAGCATCGCGGCCATCTCGGCGCTGCACTGGAAGGCTTCGGAAGCGCGTTGAGCTTCGGTGGAGACGGCGTTGGACAGGCGACCGACCGACTGCTGAAGGTAGTGAGACCAGCGTGCCGACAGCACCGAGCGGATCAGCGACAGCCGCAGATCGGTGGCGATGTTGGCTACGGTGTAGCCCACCTGCCGATTGGCCGCCAGCGACAGCACGGCCTTCATGGCGATCAGCGCCGTTGCGAGCGCCAGCAGCACCGGCGCACTCGGTTGCAGACCGATGAACTCGGCCACGCGCAAGGCGAACTGCTCCGGCATCGAGGGCTCGTGCTTGTCGGTGCGTGTGGCGAAGGACAGCATCGAGAGCAGCATCGACAGGCCCAACCCGTCCATCAAGCCAGCCAAGAAGACCGCACCGAGTGCTGCCGCGCTGCGTCCGGGGTAGGCCCGAACGAAGGCGCGGATCATTGGAAGCGCGCGGCTTCGTCCGGACGTGAGGCTCTGCTTGTCGGCGGCGGTCATGGCTTCAGGAAGCGCAGTCGCGGGCCTGCCGTGATCGTGACCGGCCGGGTGGGATCGGCGTCGAAAGGCTCGCCGTCGAGCATGTAGCCGGTGAGGCCGGTGATCTGAACGTGCTCGCAGCGTCCGCTGAGGTAGCCTTTCTCGGCGTTCATCGCCTTCGAGTAACGCCCGGTCAGCAGCCGTGGCAGTGAGCGCCAGACGCCGGGGGCGTCACGGCTCACGGACATCATTCGTACATCGCCCTGGCCGCGCGGTGCATAGGGATTGAAGAGGCCCTTGCGGTGCATCAGCGTGGTGGCCATCAGAAGACGGACGCGCCCCTGCTGGGTGCCACGCTCTCCTGCATCGACACTCAGCGTCGGACACTCCAGCCCGGACCGGCCGAAGAGCGCAAGCACGCCGAGTTTCAGCAGGTAGCTCAAGGTGGTCAGGGCGCCGTGCTCATCGCGATCGGTGCGCCGCTGGTGGCACTGACGTGTCGCGCTGTCGATCAGGGCGGCGGAGAGGAAGAATCCGTGGCGTGCCGGTGCCGGCGACTGCTCGATGCGCAACGCGCAGCGTTCCTCGACGACCGAGCGCCGACGTGGGTCGGCGGTATTCGAGAGCGCTCGCTTTAATGTGGCCAGCGCATGACCTCCGGTTCCCAGATCGGCTGCCGTCAGATTGGTGCGTCCGCCCGGCAGGATCAGCAAGTCGGGTGTCCACGCGCCAGGCAGCAGATTCGACAGTTGATCGACGATGGCGCAAACGGTGCCATCGCCGGCCAGCATCATGACCGTGCGCTGGCGTCGCGCCAGAATGGATTCGACGGCGGCGCGCAACGATGCCGGCCCGTCCACGGTCACCACCTCGGCACCTTGCGACAGCGCCAGCGCCGACGCCGATGCCGCCAGCCCCCGAGACGCGCTGAAGCTGCGCGGATTGACGATCAGGCACGGCGGCATCTGCGCCTCGGCTGCGACCGCTCGGACCGGTGACTCCAGCCCGGACACGCGCGCGTTCAAGTGCGACCGGAGCCCGGGACCCACGCCCGCATCGCTGACTGACCCGGCGGCGTCTGGCTGGCCGATTGCCACAACTCGCGCACGGCCGAGAAGAAGCTCGTGCGGTTGCAACTCCGGTAGATCGCGTCGGGTGGCAGTCCCTGCATCAAGCGTCGATGCGCCTCGCCCAGGTGGTGGTAAGGCACGCCGGGAAACAGGTGGTGTAGCGCGTGGTAACGCAGCCCGACCGGGAACATGGCGATGGTGAGCCAAGTCTGGCCGGTGATGTTGATCGACTCGGCGACCTGCTCGGCCATCGTCATGCGATCGCCCCCGTTGACATAGCGGTGCGCGGCCAGATTGCGAACCCAGTTCAGGCCCAGCGTGAAGGCGAGCAGCAGGTAGCCCATGAAAAAGTGCGATGGACTGATTGATCCGCGCCACAGCAACGTGGCGACCACGATGATGTATGCGAAACACAGCACCTCGACCGTCCGCAGATGGGCCTCGTCACGCTTGGGAAAGCGCTTGCTGTAGTAGGGGTTCGACACCGCAGCGGACGCACGGGTCAGCACCCACTCGCGCAGGCCCGAGTGCAGCCAGGAGGCGGGCCCGAGGATGCCGAATCGCACCATCATGAACAGCGGAAGCAGCGGCGCCTGTGCCAGGTACTTCAAGATTTCTATGAGGGGTGACGAGCCCAGCGGCAGGTACTCGCCGTCCGCAGGCGTCCCGAAATGCCGGTGGTTGTGGTGCTCGATGTGGTTGCGGTACAAAACCCATGGCATCAGGAAAGGTATGCCCAGCAGCAGGTTCCAGGTGCGCTTGAAACCTTCCATCTGCCCGCCCGGCATGTGGACGATCTCGTGGATGAAGGTGCCCGCACGGAAGAACAGGAACGTGGCAACCAGAAACGCCGCAATCTGCAGCGCGCTCCAGGCTGGCGCCGTGAAGTAGATCGCCGTCAGCACCCAGGCCGTCCCTGCACTCAGCAGCAAATCGATCCAGTAGAGGGCTGGAGAGCGGCGGAACAGATCGCCGATCAAAGCGCGGGCGCTGTCCTGTAGGGCGACGTCGTTCGCCGAGGCGGGTGTGGTGCCCGGAGCAGGCTCGTCAAGTGTTGCGGTTGCGGTCACGGTGTAGCGTGCGGGAAAGCAAAACATCCAAGCATACCCGTTGCAGGACGCAGTCGAGTCGACCCGGTTTCCGCTTGCGGTTGCTGTCAACGCGCCTTCGCATCGACGCCGATGAACCCGTCGCGATTCGGCATGCGCACGCGGGGCAGGGTGATGGGGTTCATCTCTTCGCGCTCTCCGATCACGCGGTTCTCGAACAGCAGGTACGCAGTCAGTGCGTAGACCTCGTCGCTGGTGAGCGAGCCGGGGGCATTCAGCGGCATCGCGCGGCGGGTGAAATCGAAGATCGTTGTCGCATAGGGCCAATACAGCCCGATGGTCTTGTCGGGCGACGCGCTGGTCAGTGGGGCTTTGCCACCGGCGAGTTCCTCGGCGCTGGCGCCTCGTCCTGCATCACCATGGCAGCCTGCGCATTTCTGCTGGAACAACGTTCGTCCTTCGATGGCGGTGCCGCGACCTGGTGGCAGTCCGCGCCCGTCGGGGAACACGTTCAATGCTTGTCGTTGCGCCTGCTGCGGCGTCAGTGCGTGGCCCAGACTCGGGCCAGTGGCCGACTCGGCGGCGCTGGCCACGTTGCCTTGCGCCAACGCCATCGATGCGAGCACCGATGCGCTGAACAGGTGGCGCCGCTTCGGATGTTCACGCATAGACATGCGTCACATCACCGTCTTCGTCGATAGACCAACTGACGATGGCGTTGCAGTGAAAGTAACCATTCGATCCGCGCTGCGTGATCAAGGCCTGCCGTTCGGGTTGAACGTAACCGGTCTCGTCGGTGGCGCGGCTCTTCAGGACGGCCGGACGTCCCGACCATTGCCACGGCGCGCGAAAGCGCGTCAGGCAGCGCGGAAGCACGGGGTCCTGCAGCGCAGCGTCGGCCCAGGTCTTTCCGCCGTCAGCCGACACCTCGACCCGGCGAATTCGGCCGCGTCCACTCCACGCCAAGCCGCTGATCTGGTAGTAGCCCGCAGCGCCCAGATGCTGACCGTGCGACGGCGACGTGATCAGCGACTTGGCTTCCATCACGAAGGTGAATTGCCGCGCCTTGCCGTCGGGTTGCAGCTCGGTGTACTTGGCGGTCTCGTTGCGCGCCATCACCGGCTGGTCGGTCAGTTCGAGCCGGTGCAGCCACTTGACGTTGAGCACGCCTTCCCAGCCCGGCACGATCAACCGCATCGGGTAGCCGTGCTCGGGTCGCAGACGTTCACCGTTCTGGTACAGCGCGACGATGCAGTCGTCCATCAGCTTGCTCACCGGCAGGCTGATGTTCATCGCGATTGCGTCGGCGCCTTCGGCCACCGCCCACGTGGCCGCAGGTTCGAGGCCGGCCTCAGCAAGCAGCAGCGACAGCGGCACCCCCGTCCATTCGCTGCACGAGACCATGCCGTGGAACGAGCCCACCGGTCGCTGGATCGGCACCGTGTGCCAGCCGGCGTTGCTGTTGCCGCCGCACTCGATGAAGATCAGGTGCGATCGCATCGGGTAGCGCAGCAGGTCGGCGACGCTGAAGGTCAGAGGTTGTTTCACCCGCCCGTGGATCGTCAGCGCGTGGCGCGCCGGGTCTATCTCGGGCACGCCGTTGTGGTGGCGTTCGAAGTGCAGGCCGGTCGGCGTGATGAAGCCTTCGAGGTCTTCGAGCGGGGTCCACGACACGCCGTTGCCCGGCGCAAGCCGGTTGGCGCCGATGCGCCGCACGACCTGGTTCTCGTGTTTGGACGGCTGACCGTAGGTGCTGAACGGTGCGCCCGGGGTGCGCATCCACGCAGGGAATTCGCCCGAGGCGTTCTCAACAACGGCATCGACCGTCGAGCCAGCCGCGTCTGCACGAGCGGTCAGCGTGGCGGCGCTCGTGGCGCTGGCGAACACGAGACCGCGACGAAGCAGCGCACGCCGGTGCAGCAGGCCGCCGCCAGCGACCGGAATCAGATCGTCTGGCTGATCGCCGGGCCGGTCATTCAAGGCGGGCGCGAAGCCCTCATGCATCGGTGCGTTGGCCCGGCGCCACGGCCAGCGATTTCTCGAACTTCGCGTCGTTGCTGTCGATCACTTTCACCGTCAATTGGCCCGCCTCCTTCGGTACGAAGTAGAAGCGCACGTTCGGGTTCTCGCTGATCGTGAAATCGACGTCGGCGCTCAGCACCGGTTTGCCGGCATAGGCCACCTCGATGCTGCGCACATAGTGCGGCGGTGGGGCCAGTCGCGAAACCTGGTCGATGGCCAGCCCCGACACGTTCGGGTGACTGATCGACAGTTGCGCCAGCGTCGGTCGCCCGAGCACCACATCGCCCTCGATGCGCAGCTTCATGCGCCCGGCGTTGGCCAGTGCCGCTTGCAGGTCCTTGCCGGCCGGGGCCGAGCAGCCGCCTGATGCCTTGACGAAGCGGGCGTGCATGAACAGTCGCCCGTCGTTCATCTCGGCGATGGCGCGAACGTGGGTGTATTCCTCGATCCGAACACGGGTTTCGATTTCGGCGCGGCCGCTCTCGGGCGTGAAGCTGAAGGTGGCGCCCATCGGCGAAGGGTTGCGGTCGATGACCAGGTACACCTTCTTGATGTAGTTGCCGGGAGATTGCACCAAGCGCGTGCGAAAGGCGATCGGCACCACTGCGGCATCCGATGCACGAGTTGGGGTGTCCAGTTCAACGATGTCGGCTGCGTCTTCGGAGATCGCGCGGTCGGGGAACAGCGACTTGCGCAACATCTGCCAGCGCTCGTTGTCGGCGTTTTCGGCGACTTCGGAGCCAGCGCGAGCAATCAGCGGTGTCAGGCCCGCAGCGAGCGCGCAAGCGAGCAGGATGCGGCGGCTGCGCAGAGCGGCAGGCGTGGGGACAAAGAAAGACATGATCGGCTCCTTTCGGGCGCGGCACGAACGACAGGCCATGTCGTCCGTTCGGTTCAGCGATCATGCGCCGGCTTGGGGTTCCTGTCGCCTGTGGGGTCAGCGTGGACCGAGGATTTCAGAGGGGGTGATAACCCGCATCAGCTGGCGCCACCACCGAAATGAAAACCAGCGGCTCGTCGGAGTCGTTGTGCACGCCGTGGACTTGACCCGTTGTGGCGACGACCACATCGCCCTCGCGGATGCTCTCGGTGTGGCCCTCGGAGTCCACCTGATATTGACCCCTGCCCGAAAGGATGGTCCAGGTGTCCTGTCCCTGCGGGTGCCGATGGGCGGCGATGGTCTGCCCGGGCTGGACGTGCCAGGCAACGACGACGGCGTCGGGCGACTCGGTCATGACGCTGCGGATCGGCTCGCCGGCGGAGGGCTGAAAATGTTCGGCGCTGTGGAAGACACGGCCTGTGGGCATGGGTTCGGCTCTCGGTTGGTGCGTGGCACTACCTGCCCAGCAAGGCCGATGCCAGAACGCCTCCCCGGCCGCCCGTCACATCTCGCCGATGGCCATCTGTGACAGCACATCGGCTTGCATCAACTCGTCGAGCGATGGGTCCGGCCGCTGTACCCACACAACGGCAGTGATCACTGCGCAGGCCACCAGGCCGGTGACCAGGCCAGCCTGCAGTCGTCGATGCGAAGTGCCGAGACCGAGCCCCGAAACCGCTCCCGCCGTCCCACCCAAGTACTGCGGTGAGCCATCCTGCCCCCCCTGTCGCTCACTCCATTGCGCCAGCACGCGGGCACCGAGGGCATCGACCGCGCTGGCCGGCGGTTGCAGCGCGCGCAGTCTCGACCGCAGGCGGTCGTCGGTGCGGGCGGATGAAGTTGTGTTGTCGAGGGTGGGTCGGTCGTTCACGGGGAGCCTCCTTCGAGATGCATTCGCAATGAATGCTTGGCGCGGTGCAAGAGTTGATGCGCCGCGTTGGGGTCGATGTCGAGTGCGCGGGCAATGTCGGCAACGCCGGCGTCGGCATAAGCCCACATCACGATCGCCATGCGTTGCCGTACCGGCAGACGTCCGAGGCCGCGCTCCAGCGCCTGGCCACCGCCTCCGCCACCACCGAATCCGGTGGGGTGATTCGCCGCGCTGCCGTTGTGCTCCGAGGCTTGCTGCGCATCGTGCAAATCGGCCAGCGCGTCCGGGTCGGTGGCGTCTTCGCGTCGTGCCGTCAGGTGGCTTCGGCAGCGGTTGATCACGATGGTGTTGAAGTAGGTCGACAGCGTTGCTCCCCGCGTGTCGCTGGGGTCGCTGCGCCACAGCCTCAGAAAGGCATCCTGCACCACGTCTTCTGCGTCTTCGTTGCGACGCAGCAGTTGAAGTGCCAGACCGTAGGCGGACGGCGTCAACTCGCGCACCAGTTTCTGAGCACTGCGCGGGTTGCCCGCGCACGCTTCGCGCCACAGCGCCCAGTCGCCGGCCTGCGACGGCGAGCCGGAGCGCATCCGCGTGGCGGCACCTTCCAGCCAACCGGTCAGTCGGGACACGTTCTGCATCCGGAGGGTGTTCGTAGGGTGGTCAAGCGCCTCACCGTTCGGTCAGTTTCTCGCGCAACAGCGCGCGCTCTTCGGGGCTGAGCTTGCCGAGGATCTCACGACGCTGCTCGATCAGTTGCCTGCGCTCTTCGGGCGACATCGCCTTCACGCGGTCGCGACGTTCCTTAATCAGACGTTGTCGCTCCTCCGGGTCGAGCCTTTGCCAGCGATCGCGGGTCTTTTCAGCGAGTGCCTGGCGTTGTTCGGGCGTCATCTCTTCGAGGCGTTCTCTCAGTCGACTGCGAAATGCCGCGCGCTCCTGCGGCGTGGCCTGTTGCAGGCGCTGCTTCAACTCAGATCGGAGCGAAGCCTGTTCCGCCGGGCTGAGCTTGGCCCAGGCGCTCGGATCGGGCACCTCCGGCGCCGCCGCTCGCCCGCACAGTGGCGACGACAGCGCTATTACAAAGACAAGGCAAAGCATTCCCCACTTCATGTGTGCTCCTTTCCGTGGCGTGGCCCCTGCCTCTCTCGCGAGGGGCAGGGCGGCCCGTTTTCTCGCGTCCGGCTTGCTTGAACCGTTGATGCGGGCACTTCTTACGCTGACTCCCACCGTTCAGGTCGGGTATGCATCGCCTGCCGTAAGGAAGCGGCGGGTCGCGCGGTTCAAGGGTTACGTGACTGCCATCGGGTCACGCCC
This sequence comes from Burkholderiaceae bacterium, assembly GCA_030654805.1. Taxonomy (GTDB): domain Bacteria; phylum Pseudomonadota; class Gammaproteobacteria; order Burkholderiales; family Burkholderiaceae_C; genus PBB1. Next base: position 62,354 of record JAURWR010000069.1, on the reverse strand, counting down.
AGCCTCACTTCTTCCACTTCAAGGATCCACCATGTCGTTCTTACGTTCGCACGTCTTGCTCGGAATTTGCCTAGTTGCTGCCGCCAGCGCCCACGCCGAGAGTCCGGCCGAACAGCGGTTCGACAACCGACAGGATCGGCAGGAGCAACGCCTCGAAAATGGTGTGGCGTCCGGCGCTCTGACAAAGCCCGAGGCGCGTCGCCTCAGCCGCGAGCAGGCTCGCCTCACGCGGGCCGAGGGGCGTGCCGAAGCCGATGGCAAGGTGACCCCGAAGGAAGCCATCGCGCTCGAAAAGCGTCAGGACGTGGCCAGCCGGCGCATCCACCGCCAGAAGCACGATGTGCAGACCCGGCAGCCTTGACCCGGTGTCTATGGGCCGGTTTCGGCCCGTCCCGTTGACCCGAAGGTCGGACACACCAAAAGCAAACCCGCCAGATGGCGGGTTTGCTTTTGGTGTGTCGGTCGGAAATCAGTTATTTCTGGTCAGGTGGTCATCGACTGGGCCGGGTGAGTTTGCTCTGCATCAGCTTCTGACCCATGTCCACCCAGATTGTTGGCTGGAACGATGTTCTGCGCGAGCTGGCCTTTGGGGCCTTGCGCCAATTCAAAAGTGACCTTGCTGCCTTGCTTGAGCGTCCTGAAACCGTCCATCTGGATGGCTGAGAAATGGGCAAAGACGTCGTCTCCACCGCCATCGGGTTCAATGAATCCAAATCCCTTGGCGTCGTTGAACCATTTCACCGTACCTGTGGCCATGCTGCGCCCCCAGAGAAATCAGATCGTATTTTCCGGCTGCGCTGATCGTGGTGTCAAGGCGGCGAGACACCTACAAGATGCCTTGATTTGAACCAGCTTGGGGAAGGCTCTGCACCGCTTCGGGTACAGAAATGAGCCCCTAGCAAGGCTCAATTTTTGCCTTACACCGAGATAGCCAGAGTCAATATGCCTCCAGTGCCAGTTGAATCACCCATCTCGATAGAATGAACTCATGCCTACTGATAAACCAGCGCCCAAGCCTCCTGCCATCGGGGCTCCGCTCGATGACGGGCAAGGGGCCGTTGTTGTCGAGCGGCAAGCCCAAAAGACCGATCCACCCCGGATGTACCAGGTCATCCTGCTCAACGATGACTACACGCCGATGGAATTCGTTGTAATGGTGCTTCAGGAGTATTTCAATCGTGACCTCGAGGCCGCAACTCAAATCATGTTGAAGATTCACCATGACGGCCGTGGAGTCTGCGGCACCTATTCGAAGGATGTCGCTGCCACGAAGGTTGAGTTGGTGTTGGCTGCCGCACGGCGCGGTGGCCACCCGTTGCAATGCATTATGGAGGCCGCATGATCGCTCAAGAGCTCGAAGTCAGTCTGCACATGGCGTTCGTTGAGGCGCGTCAGCAGCGTCACGAATTCATCACCGTGGAGCACCTGCTGATGGCGTTGCTCGACAACCCGTCGGCTGCCGAGGTGCTTCGCGCCTGCTCGGCCAACGTCGACGATCTGCGCAAGAGCCTGGCGCAGTTCATCAAGGAAAACACCCCGACCGTCGGTGGTACCGACGAGGTGGACACGCAGCCGACGCTTGGCTTCCAGCGGGTGATTCAACGCGCGATCATGCACGTTCAGTCCACGGGAAGCGGCAAGAAGGAAGTCACCGGTGCCAACGTGCTGGTTGCGATCTTCGGCGAGAAGGATTCCCATGCGGTCTATTACCTGCATCAGCAGGGGGTGACGCGTCTGGATGTCGTCAACTTCATCGCGCACGGCATCAAGAAATCCGATCCGCCCGAGGCTGCCAAGCCCAGCGACAGCGCCAGTTCGAGTGACAGCGAAAAGGATGAGTCGGACGGCAAGGGATCGCCGCTCGAGCAGTTCACCCAGAACCTCAACCAGTTGGCGCGCGATGGAAAGATCGATCCGCTGATCGGTCGCGAACACGAGGTCGAGCGCGTCATCCAGATCCTGTGCCGTCGACGCAAGAACAATCCGCTGCTGGTTGGTGAAGCCGGCGTTGGCAAGACCGCCATCGCCGAAGGTCTTGCGTGGCGCATCACCGAAGGCGATGTACCCGAGGTTCTGGCCAACGCCACGGTCTTCTCGCTGGACATGGGTGCGTTGCTGGCCGGCACCAAGTACCGCGGCGACTTCGAGCAGCGCCTGAAGGGTGTGTTGAAGGTTCTGAAGGATCAGCCGAACTCGGTGCTGTTCATCGATGAGATCCACACGCTGATCGGTGCTGGTGCGGCCTCCGGCGGCACGTTGGACGCCAGCAACCTGCTGAAGCCGGCGTTGAGCTCGGGTGCGATGAAGTGCATCGGCGCGACCACTTTCACCGAGTACCGCGGCATCTTCGAAAAGGACGCAGCGCTCTCGCGTCGGTTCCAGAAAGTCGATGTCGTCGAGCCTTCTGTCGAGGAGACGGTTGAAATCCTCAAAGGGCTGAAGTCGCGGTTCGAAGAGCACCACAGCGTCAAGTACGCGCTTGGTGCCTTGCAAGCTGCTGCCGAGTTGTCCGCCAAGTTCATCAATGACCGCCACCTGCCCGACAAGGCGATCGACGTGATCGACGAGGCCGGTGCAGCGCAGCGCATCCTGCCCAAGAGCAAGCAGAAGAAGACCATCACTCGCAATGAGGTCGAGGAGATCGTCGCGAAGATCGCGCGAATCCCGCCGGCCAGCGTATCGAACGACGATCGGTCGAAGCTGAAGAGCCTGGATCGCGACCTCAACAGCGTGGTGTTCGGGCAAGAGCCGGCCATCGAGGCGCTGGCATCCGCGATCAAGATGGCGCGCTCCGGCTTGGGCAAGCCCGACAAGCCGATCGGTTCGTTTCTCTTCTCCGGTCCCACCGGCGTGGGCAAGACCGAGGTTGCGAAACAGCTCGCGTTCATCCTGGGGATCGATCTGATCCGCTTCGACATGAGCGAGTACATGGAGCGCCACGCCGTCAGCCGCCTGATCGGTGCACCTCCGGGCTACGTCGGTTTCGATCAGGGCGGTTTGCTGACGGAGGCGATCACCAAGAAGCCGCACTCGGTGCTGTTGCTCGACGAGATCGAGAAGGCACACCCGGATGTATTCAACGTGCTCCTCCAGGTCATGGACCACGGCACCTTGACCGACAACAACGGGCGCAAGGCCGATTTCCGCAACGTGATCATCGTCATGACCACCAACGCGGGCGCGGAGACGATGAACAAGGCCACGATCGGCTTCACGAATCCGCGCGAGCGTGGCGACGAGATGGGCGACGTGAAGCGGATGTTCACACCGGAATTCCGCAATCGTCTCGATGCGATCGTCAGCTTCCGGGCGCTGGACGAGGAAATCATCCTGCGTGTGGTGGACAAGTTCCTGCTGCAACTGGAAGGTCAACTGGCCGAGAAGAAGGTCGATGCCACGTTCACCGACGCCTTGCGCAAGCACCTCGCGAAGAACGGTTTCGATCCGCTGATGGGTGCGCGTCCGATGCAGCGCCTGATCCAGGACACGATCCGTCGTGCGCTGGCGGATGAACTGTTGTTCGGTCGTCTGGTCGATGGTGGTCGTCTGACGGTCGATGTGGATGCCGACGGCAAGGCCGTTCTGGACATTCAGCCGGTCAAGAAAAGCGACAAGCCCAAGGCGGAGTCCGCGACGGCCTGACCTGATAGCGACTGTCCTGCGCCGGGGTTCGTCGAAAGACGAACCCCGTTTGCTTGGTGTGTAAGCGTAAGCGGCCGCAGCGATCGGCCTAGCGCAAGGCGTTGCCGTCCGGGGTCTGGCGTGGGCTTGGGCATCGCAGCGGTGAATTGGGCAGACGCTTCACCAGATTTCAATGTCCCGCTGTGGCGGGGCGTGATGCTGCGCCTGCCCGGACCTCACTTCTTTGGCGACACCGCAGGCTGCTTCTGGGCCTCGGTCGAGTGACTTCTGTCCGCTGGCGACGTCGGCTTGCTCGACGCGACCAGTTCTGGCTTGAAGCCGGCTCCGTTGACGGTCAGGCCGTCGGACGAGAACTTGGTGGCGTTGGCGGGACCGACGCCCTTGATGCGGGTCACCACATCGGTCCAGTCCCTGAACGAGCCCTTCTTTCGTTCGTCGAGGATCTTGCCCGACATGCTCGGGCCGATGCCCTTGATGGTTTCGAGTTCGGCCTGCGAGGCCTTGTTGACGTCGACCGCCGCGTGGGCAGCGAAGGCGAGGGCGGCAATGAGAAGTGTGACGAGGGTGCGGATCATGGTGTTCTCCAGTCGGTAGGTTGAGGTGACCGGTCGTCAGCCTGCGGGCTGCGACCTGGAAGAAATTCTGGAGATCGGCGTGCGGTTTGACTGTCCCCTGCGCGAGGGCACTCGGCCGGGTGCGAGTGTCCGTGTCACGTCGTGCGCTGCTCGAAATTGCCTGGCATCGAGGCTCCCTCTGAAGTGGGGCGGAGATGCTTGCAGGTGATGAAGGCTGCGTTGTGGCCGCCTTGGGAGACGTACCGATAGGCGCACTTGATATAAACCGAGCCTGTACCGATCCCCTCGCACACCATGAGCCTTGTTGCTGCCCCTTGCCTGATCTGCCCGAACACACCGAGTGCGAAGTGCAGGGCCTGCGTCCCTGAAGCTCCGGGTGCGCCGTCATGATCCCGACCCCGGAGGCCCTCGCCCAGCGCCGTGTGCTGGTGGTGGGCGACGTGATGCTCGACCGCTACTGGCACGGTACGGTCGATCGCATCTCGCCCGAGGCACCGGTGCCTGTGGTGCGGGTGTCGCGCGAGGAAGAGCGGCTCGGCGGCGCGGCCAACGTGGCGCTGAACATCAAGACGCTGGGTGCCCGGGTGACACTGCTGACGGTGGTCGGGAGTGACGAAGCGGCCACGCGGCTGCGGGTGCTGCTGGAGCAGCATGGCATCGAAACCCGGCTCGGCGAGGATGCACGGCTGCGCACCATCGTCAAGCTGCGCGTCATCGGTCGGTCGCAGCAGCTGCTGCGCATCGACTTCGAGAACGAGCCCGATCACGAGGTGCTCGAACAGATGCGGGGTGCGTTCGAACGCGAACTGCCGTTGCACGACGCGGTGCTGTTCTCCGACTACGGCAAGGGCGGCCTGACGCACATCACCCGGATGATCGAATCGGCCCGTGCGGCCGGCAAGCCGGTGCTGGTCGATCCGAAGGGCAGCGACTACGCCCGCTACGCCGGTGCCACGGTGATCACGCCGAATCGCGGCGAACTGGCGCAGGTGGTCGGCGCCTGGAGCACTGAAGCGCAGCTCATCGAGCGCGCTCAGGCGTTGCGAGTCCAGCTGCGGGTGCAGGCCCTGCTCTTGACCCGATCGGAAGACGGCATGACGCTGTTCGACGAACGCGGCGAGGCGAACGAACCGGCGCAGACGCGCGAGGTGTTCGACGTCACCGGTGCGGGCGACACGGTGATCGCGGCGATGACGGCGCTGATGGCTGCGGGCCTGGACGCACGCGAAGCGATGCCGCATGCCAATCGCGCCGGCGGGATCGTCGTCGGCAAGTTCGGCACCGCGAGCGTCAGCTACGCCGAACTGTTCGGCTGAGCTGCGCTGCCGGCGCGTCGATTCAGCGCGCCCGGCGAAACGTCAGATTGATGCGCTGTTCACCGGTCAGCGGATGGCGGCCGGCTTTCAGCGGCAGCACGCCGTGGTGGAAGAAGCGAGCCGGGCCACCCCAGACGACGACGTCGCCGTGCACGAGCGTGATGCGCTGCTTGGGGTCGCGGCGCGTCGGTCCGCCGAACTGGAAGACCGCCGGCAGGCCCAGCGACACCGACACGATCGGCGAATGCGCGTCGCGCTCGTCGCGGTCCTGGTGCAGGGTCAGCCGGGCGCCGGGCACGTAGCGGTTGATCAGGCAGGCGTCGGGCTCGAAGCCGTCGAAACCTGCCTGTGTGGCGGCGGCCTGCGCCAACGGCATGAACATGTCGGGCATCGGCGGCCACGGTCTTCCGCTGTCGGGATCGATCGGGTCGTAGCGGTAGCCGCGCCGGTCGCTGACCCAGCCCAGCGGCCCGCAACTGGTCATCGCGACCGACATCCGAAAGCCGCCCGGCGTGATCAAGTGTCGCCAGGGCGCCTGTGCGGTGACCTGGTCCACCGCCACCAGCAAGGCTGTGTCGAACGCGCGCGCCCCGGCACGCCAGACCACAGCACCCGGTCCCAGCGGTTCGATCCGTGGCGCATCGTCATCGTCGAAAAGCGCCAGATTGGCGCCGGTGCCGACCGCCGATGCGCTCATGATTTCTCGGGGGTGATTGCCTCGCGACTCAGCAACTCGCGCTTGCGCTCGACACCCCAGCGGTACCCCGACAGCCCGCCGTCGAGGCGCACCACCCGGTGACAGGGGATCGCGACCGCCAGCGGGTTGGCGCCGCAGGCCTGTGCCACCGCGCGCACCGACGCTGGCGATCCGATACGCTGAGCGATGTCGGTGTAGCTCGCGGTGCAGCCTGCCGGAATCTCGCGCAGCGCCTGCCACACCCGCTGCTGGAACGCAGTGCCGCGCAGGTCGAGCGGCAGGTCGAGGCCGATGGCCGGTGCTTCGACGAAGCCGACGACCTGTGCCACCAGGTGCTCGAAGTCGGCGTCACCGCCGATCAGGTCGGCCTTCGGAAAGCGGTCCTGCAGGTCGCGCGCCAGCAGCTCGGGGTCGTCGCCGATCAGGATCGCGCAGACGCCGAGCGCGCTCTGCGCCACCAGGATCGCGCCGAGCGAACACGAGCCGATCGCGAAGCGGATCTCCGTTGCTGCCCCGCCCGCGCGGTATGCGGTCGGCGTCATGCCCAGCACCTGCGCTGAAGCCTCGTAGAAGCGGCTGCTCGACGCATAGCCGGCGTCCAGGATCGCCTCGGTGACCGACCCGCTGTGCGCCAGCTCCTGCCGCACTCGCTGCGCGCGATGTGCCTGCGCATACGCCTTGGGCGTCACACCGGTGACAGTCTTGAACACGCGGTGCAGGTGGTGGGGGCTGAGACCGGCCCGGTCGGCCAGTTCGTTCAAGGTGGGCTGTTGTTCTGCGCTTTCGATGTGGCGGCAAAGCGCGGCGACAAGTTCGGCCTGTTGATGGGTACGTGGCGGCTGGTCGGGCGTGCAGCGCTTGCACGGTCGATAGCCCGCATGCTCGGCATCGGCGCGCGTCGCGTGGAACGCGACGTTCTCGGGCCTCGCCGAGCGCGATGCGCACGAGGGTCGGCAATAGACGCCGGTGGTGCGAACCGAATAAAAGAACCGACCGTCGGCTGATGCATCGCGCGCGACGATCATCGCCCAGCGCGGGTCGGTCAGCGTTGCTTGGGCCCGCAGGGCGGTGTCGTTGGTGTGCATGGTGGAAGTGCCATTTCAGCCGGTCGAGATCGATGGCTGAATTTAGGCCTCATCGAACCTGCCCGCACTCCGGGTCTTGCTTTCGAATTCGTCGAGGGCGTGCTTGTGCTGGAGGCGACAGCGCACGGGTCCGCCGCCTCTTCGCCATCAGCCGATGCGGACTTCGACACGCTTGGGTTGCGCCTCGGCAAGCTTGGGGATGCGCAGTCGCAGCACACCGTCTTTGAGCTGGGCATCGATGGCGCTGGTGTCGAGCCGCTCGCTCAGCGTGAACGCGCGGCGGTAGTGCGACGCGCTCATTTCGAAGGCCACCGCGTCGGTTGGCTGCGGCGTGCCGTCGAAAACGCGGCCTTCTAGGCGCAGGTTCGTGCCGTCGACCTGGATGTCGAGTGCGTCCTTGCGGACACCGGGCAAGTCGGCCAGCAGCGTGACGCCGGCGCTGTCTTCGAAGACATCGACCCGGGGCACCAGATAGAAGGTGGATGCTGCAACGGTGTTTGTCGAGTTGGAGTTCATGGCGTGGTTCCTGTCGTGAGGGACGTTGGATGCGGTCGGTTTCAGCCGATCGCGATTCGCGTCGGTGGCGTGGCAATGCGGCGCTGAACGTTGATGTGCAGCACGCCGTCGCGGTAGTTGGCGGTCACCTGGTTCGGGTCGGCGTCGTCCGGCAGCGTCACCGCGCGGCGGAATCGGCCGGCATACCGTTCGTTGCTGCGCACGCTGGTCGGCTCGGCGCCGCACTCGGTGTCTGTGTCAGGGCGGGCCGGCAGGCTGCTGGCACGCTCACCGACGATGGTCAGCATGCCGCGATCCAGCGTCACTTCCGTGCGACTCGCGTCGATGCCTGGTGCGAACACCTGAATGTCGATGGCCTGCGCGTTCTGACGCACGTTGATCGCCGGAAACGCGCCGCGACTCACGGGACTGGCGAGGCGTTGGGAAGGGCGGCGGCCGAAGATGGCGTCGAGGTCGGCGCGCACGCGATCGAGGTCGCCGGGGAGGCTGCGGGTCAGGGTCACAAACGAGTCGTGCATGGCGAATTCCTTCATCGTGTGAAGGGGCCCGACGATCGGGCCCGATGAGCAGAAAGTGGCTGCGGTGCGCCCGGTTTCAAGAGGCGACGCAACGAACTCCTTGGCGGCTCAACGTTTTTGTGGCGCCGTCGCTACCGACGCTGCCCGTGCCTTCAGCATCCATGCAAGGAAGCCGACGAGCCCGATCGCCGCCAGCGTCAACCCAGCCGTGGATGCAGCCCAGAACCCCGGCGCACCGAGCAAGGCCGGTGGTGTGGCACCAGTGACATTGAAGGCCAGCGTGTAGCCGCCACCCAGCCCCACGCCCCAGATCGCGATGCCGTAGATCACCAGCGGCGCCGTGGCCACCCGGTAGGCGCGCAGTGTGTAGGCGACGTGGATCTGCGCCGCATCGGCGATGTGGAACAACATCACCCACGCCAGCAGCGGCAGCGCGGCGGCGACGATCACCGCATCGCTGGTGTACACGTGCAGGATCGTGTCGCGCAGGCCGTACACCGTGGCGCCCAGCGCAGCGGCGATCAGCATGGCCAGTTGCAGTCCGTGCCAGCCGAGCCGCCGCGCGTCGCACGGATCGCCGGCGCCGATGCGCTGCGCCACCAGCGTGCTGGTGGCGTTGCCCAGCGAGATAGGCAGCATGAACATCACCGAGATCAGGTTGACCGCGATCTGGTGACCCGCCACCGGCGTGGCGCCCAGCCTCGCGATGAAAAGGGCCATGAAGGTGAAGCCGGTGACCTCGATCCCGATGGACAGCCCCATCGGTACGCCCAGACGCAGCAAGGCCGCCAGCTTGTGGCGATCGGGACGCTGCAGTCGCCGCGTGTGCAGTCCGAAGGGCGCGTAGAACGGTGAGCGCAGCAGCACTGCGGCGGCAGCCAGCAATTGCACGGCCATCGCGATGGCCGTCGCGATACCGCAGCCCGGCGTGCCGAGGGCGGGAACGCTCAGTTCGCTCCACGGCCATCCGGCAGGCAAGGGCAGTGCGGCGCCGAACACCAGCAGAGCGGTCAGCGGCACCTTCAGCGCCAGACCGACAACCTGCAGGGCCATCACCATCTTCGGGCGCGATACGGCCGTGTTGAAGCCGCGAAAGGCGGTGAACAGCAAGGCCGAAGGCAACGCGAAGGCCAGCGCGCCCAGGTGGGCACGCACCTTGTCGGCGACGTCGGGCGGCGTCTGCGCCAGCGCCAGGAACGGCGCTGGAAAGACCAGAAAGCTGCACCCGAGCACCGACAGCCCGAGCGCCAGCCAGAGTGCCTGATGCAATTGCTGCCCGGCCTCCGGCAAGCGGCGTGCGCCGAACAGTTGACCGGTGATCGGTGCCACGGCCTGCACGACCCCTGTCAAGCCGATGAACACCGAAACGTAGACCGCGTTGCCGACGGCCAGCGCGGCCAGGTCGATCGCCGAGTAGCGCGCCACCAGCAGCGTGTCGATGGTGGCGAAGGCCAGCACCGCCAACTGGCCGATGAAGACCGGCCACGCCAGCGGCAGGATGCGCACCGCGCTCGAGGTCCAGCGCCGCCCAGGCGTCACGGCGCAGCGGTCACGCTTGGCTCGGCTCGCCGGAAGTCGGCTTCGCGGGCGTCTCGGGGGGCAGGCTCTGTGCTTCCCTTGCGCGCTCGGCATAGCGGTTGAACCGCAAGGCGGTGCCGTCCATCGTGATTCGGCGCCAGGTCGCGCGCTTTTCGGCCGGACTCATCCCTGGCCAGTTCTGCACTTCATCGAAGCTGCGGCCGCAGCCCTTGCAGACGTCGTCTCCCTGGCTGGTCGAGCAGATCGCGATGCACGGCGCGTCGGGCGTGGTCGCGTACCAGGCCAGCCATGCGGTGCGCGATGCGGCCGGCATGTAGCCGTCGTCGCACTCGCTCTCGCGGTAGTACACCATCAGCGCATACACCTCGGCGAGCGCTCGGACCTCGCAGCATGCCGTGATGCCATCGGGGGACGGCGATCGCTCGCGCCACCAGTTGATGGCGGCCTCGATGTCGGTGATGTGGATGCCGGCCATGAATACGAGCGGGGCAGCACTCGGGCGAATGTTGGGGGACGGGCAGGATACCCGGCGCGGCGCGACAGTCCCGCAAAGGCGACTGCCGCTGCGTCAGCGTGAGGGGGCTTTCGGAATTCAGGAATTCAGGGTAAACTCTAGGGCTTCGCTCGCATCGACGATCCAACGCAGAGTCTTCTGCGCAGTTGTTGTGATCGATCTCGTTCATCCCCTCTGACCTCCTTCGAGTCAGCCCACGATCTTCAGTGCGGCAGGTCTCGATATCGCTTCAGTCGGTGTCGTACTCGACGGCACCTGCAGGCAACGGTCGGCGGCGATGCCGTCGCTTGACTGTTCCGCTTCACTGTTCCCAAAGCGAACGTTCTCCCAGCGACCTGACCTTGCCGGTTCACGGAACCGGTAGGTGCCTTGGCGTTGCGCATCGCGCAGCGTCGGCACCGCATTTGAAAGTACGAAATGACATTTGCCAACCTGGGCCTCACAGAAGCCCTGACCAAAGCCGTGGCCGACGCCGGCTACGAAACCGCCACCGAAGTCCAGATGAAGGCCATTCCGCTGGCCCTCGCCGGCAAGGACCTGATGGTCTCGTCGAGCACCGGCAGCGGCAAGACCGCGTCGTTCATCCTGCCTGCGCTCGAACGCATCATTGCGGCACGTGCCGACAGCACGCAAAAGCGCGATCGCGCCACCGTCTACGGTCCACGCATTCTGGTGCTGACGCCGACGCGCGAACTCGCGATGCAGGTCGCCAAGGCTGCCTCGACCTACGGCCGCCACGTGCAGGGCCTGCGCGTCGCCACGGTGGTCGGCGGTGTTCCTTACCCGGCGCAGATCAAGGCACTGCGCGGTCCGCTGGACATCCTGATCTCGACCCCGGGCCGCCTGCTCGACCACCTGCAGACCGGCAAGGCCGTGCTCGAAAACGTCGACATGCTGGTGCTCGACGAAGCCGACCGCATGCTCGACATGGGCTTCATCGATGACATCAACACCATCGCTGACCATGTGCCTGCCACACGCCAGACGGTGATGTTCAGCGCCACCTTCGCCGGCCACGTGGGCCGCCTGGCGCAGAACCTGTTGCGCGATCCGCAGCGCATCGATGTCTCTTCGCACACCGACACGCACGAAAACATCGAACAGCGCCTGCACTGGGCCGACAACCACAACCACAAGAACGCGCTGCTCGATCACATCCTGACCGAGCGCGAGATGGAACAGGCGCTGGTCTTCACCAGCACTCAGCGTGACGCCGACTGGCTTGCCGATCGCCTGGCCGAGATGGGCCATGCCGTCGCATCGCTGCACGGCGGGATGCCGCAGGGCCGGCGCAATCGCGTGCTGCAAGGCTTGCGCTCGCGTCAGCTGAAGGTGCTGGTTGCGACCGACGTCGCCGCGCGCGGCATCGACGTGCCGAGCATCAGCCACGTCATCAACTACGGTCTGCCGATGAAGGCCGAGGACTACGTGCACCGCATTGGCCGTACCGGCCGCGCCGGCAAAAACGGTCTGGCGATCACGCTGGGTGAACGCATGGACACCGGCATGATCCGCCGCATTCAGCAGTTCACGACGCAGAACATCCCGGTCAGCACGATCGCCGGTCTGGAGCCGAAGAGCCCTGAGCCGCGCATGTACGCACCGCGTCCCGGTGCCGACACCGAGCGTCGCCCTGGTGGCTTCGGCAACCGGTCGGGTGCCCCGTCGAACAGTCGCTTCAGCAAGCCGTCTTTCGCGCCGCGTCGTGAAGAAGGCGGTTTTGCGCCGCGTCGCGACGACAACTTCGCACCCCGCTCGGCCGGCCCGTTCGACCGTGCGCCGCGACGTCCCGTCGAAGGCGGTGCAGCGCCCAGCAAGGCACCGTTCAAGGCGCGTCCGCGCACCGGCGGGTTCACCCCCCGCTGAGCGTCCCACGCTGCGTTGTTCTGTTCGACAAAAAAGGCCCGCGCAAGCGGGCCTTTTTTACGTCCTGACGATGGGCTCTCATCGAATGCTCATCCGACGGCGACCTCGCCGATGGCGAGTGAGTGCGTCGAGCAACCCTGGCGCATGCCATCGGCGTCGAGGTATCGATTCAGCGCGGCCCAAAAAGTGTGGGCGCCGCTCGTGACGGCGCCCAGCACTCCGGTCATCGAACCCGGCTCGATCAGCTGCGCACAGCGATTTCGTTCTTGACCGATTTCACGCCCTTGACGGCGCGTGTGATTTCTTCAGCTTTGATCTTCTCGGTGCTGTTCTTCGCGAAGCCCGACAGCATGACGGTGCCGTTCAGGGTCTCGACGCTGATTGCCGAGGCATCGACGTCCTTGTTGTCGACGAAACGGGCCTTCACCGAGGTGGTGATCGCGGTGTCGTCGATGTAGGCGCCGACGGTCGATTGATCGCGCGTCACGGCACAGCCGGTCATCGTGATGAGCGCGACGGAAGCGACGAGTGCGGCGAGGGTGGTGCGTGTGAACATGGTGTAGATCCTTGGTGTGGATGATGAAAAGGGGAGGCAAGCACGGAGGCCGGCTAGTGCAGCGGCGATGTCCTTGCGGAATCGCTGCCGGGTGGGAAATTTCGGTGTATGACCGGTGCCACCGGTCCGGCGGAGGCCGGTGCGGGTGGATCGCGTCGCAGCAGCGACTCGGCCAAGGTCATCCAGCCATCGGTGGGCAGGTGCGAGAGCACTTTCGAGACGAGCTGGGGCAACAAGCCGGCGTAGACCGCACGCCTCAGCGGCGCAAAGCGCCAGGGCCGAGCCCACATCACCAGCCCGCCCAGGGCCAGCGCGCCGAACATGGTCCATGCCGGATGCCGCTGCGTCACCGGCCGGGCCGCCGACGCGGCCGACGCCGCCACCAGGGTGACGACGACGCGCAACGGATGCTGCGACCACCAGCCCGATACCGTGTCCAGCGCCACGCCGACCAGCGGGATCGATCTGAGCGAGTCGAGCCAGCCGCTCGGTGGGTGCGAACCGGCAGGACCGGCTTCGCGCCCGTTCAACGCGATCAGGTGCTGGCGCAGGCGCAGCCGAGACTGTTCGAGCCTCGCGACCGCATCGACCGGTGCCGTGCCAGCGTCCATCAGCGCCCGATCGGCGATCGGGGTCGCGGCAGCGTTCACGCGTTCACCTCGCGCAGCAAGGCCATGTCTTCGGAAAGCTGCCGCCGCAGGATCGCGAAGGCACCCTCCGCAGGCGCGTCTTGGGCAGACCACCAGCAAGCCACCGCGGCGAGAGCCGGCAGCCCGGGCGAGACCCACAGCGCCCACGGCGCATGCAGATCGACAGCTGGTGTCACCGCCCACAGCATCACCGCCACGCCGGCCAGAACGGCTGCCGAAGCAGCGCAACACATCGCGATGCCCGTCTTCAACGCTCGCGAACGCCACTGCGTCGCCGCGGTGCCGAACTCCTGCGCCGCGAGCGACGCATAAGCCTCGACGTGATCGGTCAGCACCGTGGGGTGCGCGGCCATCAGTTTGAAAAGCGGGTGAATCACGATGGGTGTTCCGGAAGCGGGGGCTGCTGTGAGGCGGGTGGATCAGGCGTTCTGGCGCGACCGGTTCAGCAGGGCCACCAGCGCCATCAGCGCGGCTCCGGTGGCAGCTGCGATCAGCATCGACTTGACCGGCTCATCCTTGATGTAGTTGACGGTGCAGTCGGTGGCGCGGGCCGCGCGGTCACGCAGGTGCTGCGAGCCATCGCGGGCGCCATCGATGCCGCGCTGTGCGAGGTTCTCCGCGCTCTTGACCAGGCGATCGATCGCCGGTCGTGCGCGGTCGGCCAGATCGTGCGCCGCTTCATTGAGGTGGTGGTGGGCTTCTTCAGCGCGGTCGATCTGTTCGACGGCGGACGTGGCGCCGCTGGCGGCGCCTTCAACGAACTGGCTGGGCATGGTGACTCTCATGGGGGTGACTCCTGAAGGGTGATGAGGGATACGGCTTTGAAACGAGGCAACGGGCAACGAGGCGGACTACTTCCGCATCTGACCGAACAGGAAGCTGACGATTGCCAGCACCAGGAAGATCACGAACAGCACCTTCGCGATGCCGACGGCACTCGCGGCGATGCCGCCGAAGCCGAACAACGCCGCCACCAGCGCGATGACGAAGAACACGACCGCGTAATGCAACATGGAAATCTCCTTGGAAGTGGAGCGATGCACCGGCGGACTGTGTCCTGGCATCGCTGGATTCCAGTGTGTGGCGAGCCCTGACGGCGATCGATAGTCCGCGCGGCTTAGCGGGCGTCAGGCAAATCGGCCCATGCGTGTAGGACCGAACCCACAAGGCAGGCGAGTGCCAGGGCGCCGCCTGCGTCTCGACAGGCGGGGCCCTGGGTTACCGCAGGATGAAGACCGACGGGGACACCGTCGGTGCGCGAGACAGAGGGCAGGAAGCCTCTGTGGCGCTCACGACTTTCGAACCGGGAGGCTGGCTTCGATCAGCGTGCCGTGCCCTGGCTCGCTGGACAACGTCATCTGCCCGCCTTCGGCTTCGACGCGGTAGCGCATGCCGAGCAGGCCGTGCGCCGCCTGGCGAGGAATCGTCGTGTCGAAACCGCAGCCGTTGTCGCGCACCGAGATCGTGGCGTTCGCTCCCTGTTGCGACAGCACCACCCACACCTCGCTGGCCTTCGCGTACTTCGCGATGTTGGTCAGCGCCTCCTGGACCAGGCGGTAGGTGGTCAGTTCGCCCGAATTGCTGAGCTGAACGGGCTCGAGCATGGTGTGGATCTGCAGCCCCGAGGCGGTGGCGAACTCGCTGGTGACGATCTCCAGCGCCGCCACCAGGCCCAGGTTGCTGAGCGACGAGGGACGCAGGTTCTCGATGATCTGCCGCTTCAGCGCGATGCCATCGTTGAGCAGCTTGTTCAGGTGCAGCAGTCGCTCGGCGACCTCAGGCGTCATCGTCCCGAGCCGCGCCTTCAGGCGCGCGGCATCGAGCTTGGCAGCGGTCAGCAGCGCGCCCAGTTCGTCGTGCAGTTCGCGGGCCAGGCGGCTGCGTTCGTCCTCACGCGCGGTCTGCAGGTGCTGGGCCAGTTCGGTCAGTTGAGCGGTGCGGCTCTTCACCTCGGCATCGAGGCGGTCGCGCTCGACCTGCACCGCCAGCTTCTGCTCCCGCTGCACCCGCACCAGCAAGGTCGACTGCCGGAAGTACAGCGACAGCGCCAGCAGGCTGATCAGCGTCGTGAGGCCGACGCCGACCCGGTTGATCATCAACGTGCGATGCACGTCGGCGCGTCCCACCAGAACGCGCTGGGTCTCGAGGTCGAGCAGCTGCTGGGCGGTGGTGCGTATCGATTCCATCTTCTCCTGGCCGATGTTGGTCATCAGCAACTCGCGCCAGGCTTCTCCGCCTTCGTCGTACAGGCGCAGGGTCGTCGCCAGTTCGGAGATCTTGTCCTTGCTCAGGCTGGACAGCTGCCCCATCAACGGTTCGCCTTGTGGGTGTCCTTGGTAGTACGTCGTCAACGAACGGATCGACGCGCCGATCCGTTCGAGTGACTCCCGGTAAGGCTTCAGGTACTCGCTGCGCTGGGTCAGCAGGTAGCCGCGCTGGCCGGTCTCGGCATCGACAAGCTGACGCCAGAGCGCCTGGATGTCGGTGCGCGCGGTGGCCATCATCGCGAGCTGGTTCATCGAATTCGTCGCGCGCCGGAACGACACTTCGCTGATCACCAGCAAGGCCATCGCCGCGAGGCAGGCCACCGGGAACGCGAAGGCACTTCTCCAGAAGCGGTCGAACCGTTTCAATGGCATCGCATGCCCCTAAACTCGTTGCATCCTGTTCCGGCCCGAGTCTCGTCACCATGATCCGCATTGCCATCGTCGACGACCACGCCATCGTGCGCACTGGACTGCGTCAGTTTCTGTCCGAAGAAATCGGCCTCACGGTCGTGGCTGAAGCCGCCAACGGGCGCGATGCGCTCGACATCGTGCGCGCCGGCGGCGTCGATGTGATGGTGGTCGATCTGTCGATGCCCGACCAGAGCGGGGTCGAGGTGCTGGCGGCGATCAAGGCTCGCGCGCCGGATCTGCCGGTGCTGATCCTGAGCGGGTTCCCCGAGCAGCATTACGCGACCACGATGCTCAAGCAGGGGGCGGCCGGTTATCTCAACAAGGATTGCGACCCCGAGGAGATCGCCAAAGCGATCCGAACGGTGTTTCGTGGGCGCAAGTACATCACCTCGGGCGTGGCCGAACTGCTGGCCGACGGGCTGGCGGGTGGTGGCGAGAAGATGCCGCATGAGTTGCTCTCCGAACGGGAGTTGCAGGTCTTCCTTCGGCTGGCGAAGGGAGAGGCGATCGGCACGATGGCCGTCAGCATGTCGCTGAGCGTGAAGACGGTGAGCACCTACCGCACCCGCGTGATGGAAAAGATGAAGCTCGAATCGAACAGCGACCTGACCTACTACGCGCTGAAGGCCGGCTTGATCCAGTAAATCGGCCGCAAGGCGCCTGCGGGGCCGCCCTGCTCAGGACAGTGAACTGAAGGTGCTGTTGCCCGAATCGCCTGTCGACAGGCGCAGGCAGTAGGCCATCAAGGCGTCGATCTCGTTCGACTTGTCGAAGACGCGATCGGCACCGAGCTCGATGCACTTGCGCCGCATGTCGGGCGTGGCGTAGTTGCTCAGCACCACCAGTTTCGTCGTCTTGTCCTGCTGACGCGCGGCCTTCAGAACGCCGAGACCGGACCCCTGCGCCAGAAAAACGTCGACGATCATCAGGTCGCAGGCGTTGATGTCGGTCGACAGCCATTGCACAGCCGTGTTCTCGTCTGCGGCGGTGCCGACAACGTTGACGCTCACCAGTTCCTCCAGCGCAGCGATCAGGTTTTCGCGGATGACCGGGCTGTCTTCGACGATGTAGGTTTTCAGGTGTCCCATGCGTGCTGCTTGGCGATGAGGTTTCGGTGGGGCGTGGTGCTTGAGGGGTGGAGTGCGCTGCGCGGGATCATTGATTGAACCTGTTTGTATTCTCGCCACCGTTGCGGACGTGTCTTGCCGTCCGACCCATGCAGTGTGCGTCAGATGATTCCTACATGACTGGTGAAGTGACCTGGCTTGACGGCTCTCGTTGCCAGTCTGCCGACGAGACGCGGTGGACAACCACCGACGCTTCCATGCCTAGGTAGGCGTCTGCTGCCCCGTACCAGCTACCCGATACCGGTGCCGCCAGGCTGGGATCGCGCGCGACGCCGACGCGGATCAGCTGGTTGCCACCAAGCAGGTTGTTGGTCGGGTCGAACGGCACCCAGCCCGCACCTGGAAGATAGGCCTGCAGCCACGCATGGGTACTGCCAGCGCCCTGCGTGTAGTTCGGTGTTCCGGCTTCGTCTGCCGGGGCCGCCGTGTCCAGAGCCGGATCGTAGAGATAGCCTGATACGAACCGGGCGGCCACCCCCAACCTTCGCGCGGCCTCCATCATCAGCAGCGCGAAGTCGCGGCAGGTGCCGCTGCCGAGCTTCAGCGTGACCAGTGGAGACTGGGTGCCTTCTTCCTCCCGTCCGCGGTAGACCATGCGGTTGCGGATGTGCTCGTTCATCGCGACCAACATGTCCCTCGTGCGAGTCGGGCCGTCGGTGCGGATGAACTGGCGCGCCCATTCCATGAGCTTGCCCTGCGGGTCCTCGTGATGGGGGCGCAGG
The DNA here is from genome assembly GCA_030654805.1 of Burkholderiaceae bacterium. Classification (GTDB taxonomy): domain Bacteria; phylum Pseudomonadota; class Gammaproteobacteria; order Burkholderiales; family Burkholderiaceae_C; genus PBB1. The sequence goes on along the minus strand of JAURWR010000069.1, from coordinate 44,353 downwards.
TACATCTCCAGATCGAATCGCTCGTCCGTCGTGTACGAGAACGGGAAGAACTCGGCCGTGCCCGACACCGGCAATTCCAGGTTGTTGGTGTGTGCGTGCTCGATCGAGAACGAGCAGACGATGCGCAATTCGAGCGCCGAGGTCAGTGGCTGAACCAACGCCACCGAGTTGGAGTGCGGATCCTGGATCATCCGCACGATCGCTTCGGGACTGACCTTCAGGTCGGTGGCGAGCACGCGCAGATCGTGGCTGTCGCGCGGGCGGAACATCACGCGGTGCTCACCGAAGCTCACCGGCTCCTTGTAGCGGTACACCGTGGTGTGCGTGATGTCGTACTGGATCGACATGGAGTTTGTGTGGTGCCTTGCCGTCGCCTGCGCTTTGGTCAGATGTCGAGCAACTCGACCTCGAACATCAGCGTCGCGTCAGGCGGGATCACGCCACCAGCACCACGTGCGCCGTAGCCCAGATCGGGCGGAATCACCAGCACCCGGGTGCCACCGACCCGCATGCCGACCACGCCCTCGTCCCAGCCGCGGATCACCTGACCGGCACCCAGATAGAACTTGAACGGATCGCCGCGGTCCTTGCTGCTGTCGAACTTGGCACCCTTGACACCATTGCTGTAGAGCCAGCCTGTGTAGTGCACGCTGACATGCTGACCGGACACTGCCTCGTCTCCGGTGCCGTCGATCGTGTCTTCAAATTGCAGTCCGGAAGAAGTGGTTTGCATGAGCTGTCCTTTCGGGTTGGAACCGGGACGTGCGAAGGCACGCCTGCCTGAGGCCGATCGTATCGGCTTTGCAAGACGGACTCGTCAGCCGGGGCGCAGTTGCTCAGTCGGACACGAAGCGGTAGCCGATGCCTGTCTCGGTGATCAGGTGCTTCGGCCGCGCCGGGTCGGCTTCGAGCTTCTGGCGCAGGTGGCCCATGTAGATGCGCAGGTAGTGGTTGTGCAGGGTGGCGCCGGGCCCCCACACTTCGCGCAGCAGCTGCCGCTGCGTCAGCACCTTGCCTTCGTTCGACACCAGCAGCGCCGCCAGCTTGTATTCGATCGGCGTCAGATGCACGTGCTCGCCGCTGCGGGTGACGCGGCGGTCGATCAGGTTGAACTCGATGTCTCCGAAGCGCACCATGGTGGTTGGCGTCGCTTCGGGCGTCGCCCGCCTGCGCAGCGCCGCACGCACGCGCGCCAAGAGCTCGCCGACGCCGAAAGGCTTGGTCAGGTAGTCGTCGGCCCCCGCATCCAGCGCGGCGATCTTGTCGTCCTCGGCCACCCGCGCCGACAGCACGATCACCGGCATCGCGCTCCAGCCACGCAGGTCGCGGATCAGGTCGATGCCATCGCCGTCGGGCAGGCCCAGGTCGAGGATCAGCAGGTCGGGCTTGCGCGTGCCGGCCTCGATCAACCCGCGTTGCTGCGTCTCGGCCTCGTGCACGGTGTAGCCATCGGCGACCAGCGTCTGGCGCACGAAGCGCCGAATATCGGCGTCGTCCTCGACGACCAGGATGCGTGCGGCGCTGTCCATGCAGTTCGTGGGTGACCGTGCAGATTCCGGTGGATCAGTCCGGGATCATCGCCGACCCCTCAGCGAGGGGCGGCGAGGGCACGTGCGGCAGCGTGAAACGGAACACCGCACCGTGTTGCGGCGCCGTGCGGTTGGCCGCGCCGATGCTCCCGCCGTGTGCCTGCACGATCGCACGGCAAATGGCGAGGCCCAGGCCGACACCGGGCGTGCTCGACTCCTTCGCGCCGCGGGTGAACTTGTCGAACAACCGTTCGCTGGCCTCTGCGGGCGTGCCGGCCTCAGGGCTCGGGGTCACATCGACCGGCAGGCCGGGGCCTTCGTCGCTGACCTCGACCGCGATCCGCTCGCCCTCCTGACGTGCGCCGAGCGTGATCGTTGTGCCGGGCGGCGTGTATTTCGCAGCGTTCTCGAGCAGGTTGACCAGCACCCGCTCGAGCAGCACCGCGTCGCCATGCAGCAGCGGCAGGTCGGTTGGCAGATTCACCCGCACTGGGTGCGCCGCCAGCGCGCCTTCGATCGAGCGGATCGCGCTGCCGGCGAGCTCCTCGAGCGACTGCCAGTCTCGCCTCAGGGTCACGGCGCCGGCCTGCAGCCGTGCCATGTCGAGCAGGTTGTTGACCAGTTGAGCCGTGCGCAGCGCTTGCGTGTGGATGGCCTGCGCTGCCGTGCTTTGCGGAGAGCCATCGCGACGCAGCGCATGGGTCAGCGACTCGCTCAGCCCGACCAGCGATGTCAGCGGCGTGCGCAGATCGTGCGAGAGCGCGGCCAGCAGCGAATTGCGCAGCCGTTCGGACTCCATCGTCACCAGGGTCTCCTGCGCGACGGTGACGAAGTGCACCCGTTCGATCGCGATCGCGACCAGCGCAGCATAGGTGTCGAGCAGCTGCCGCTGTTCTGGAATCATCAGCAGGCGCGGGTTGGCCGGCTCGACAGCGATCACGCCGCGCGTGCGCATCGGCGCCTTCAGCGGCACGTAGAGCAGCGGGCTTGCCGGCAGTGTGTCGGTGCCTGCTCCGGCCGCCTCGGCGTGGTCGTAGGCCCATTGCGCGATGCCGAAATCGAGCTGCGGCGCGTCACCGCTACGCGGCGACGCGTTGACCAGGCGGCCACTGGCGTCGGGGCACAGCACCGACGCCTTGGCGCGGAAGCCCATTTCGACATACTTGTCGCTGACCTCGGCCACCTGCTCCTGCGTCAGGACCACGCCGAGCTCGCGCGACATTTCGTAGAGGCAACGCGCGCGGTCCTCTCGATACCGAGCGATGCGGGCCTGGTAGCGCAGACTGGCTGTGAGCTGCCCCACCACCAGCCCGACGATCATCATCACCGCGAAGGTCACCAGGTACTGCACGTCGCTGACCGCGAACGAGAAACGCGGCTGCACGAAGAAGTAGTCGAACGCGATCACGTTCAGCACCGCCGACGCAAATGCGGCGCGCCGCCCGAACTTCACCGCCACGCCGACGACCACCAGCAGGAACAGCATGATGATGTTGGCGAGGTCCAGGAACGGAACCAGTGGCGTCGCCAGTGCAGTCAGCAGTGCACTGGACGCGAGTGCCCAGGCGAGGCCGTTCCAGGGGGGCGCGCGTCCCGGCGGTGCGTCTTCGCGTGCCACCGCACCGGCCGGGCGAACGGTGCTGTCCAGCGTGACCACCATCAGCTCCACCTCGGGCGCGAGTGCCGCCACCCGCTCGACGAACTGCGGACCGCGCCACCGACGCAGCAACGCTGCCATCGGCCCGCCGCCCCGGCTCGGGCGACCGACCACCAGCGTGCCCAGGTTGTGCTCTTGCGCGTAGGCGACCACCGCATCGGCGGCGTTCTGACCCGTCAAGGTGGCCGTGCTCGCCCCCAGCGACTCGGCCAGCTTGAGCGTGCGCAGGATGGTGCGGCGCCGGGATTCCGGCAGACGCTGCAGCGTCGGCGTTTCCACATACACCGCATGCCACGGTGCGTTGCTGCGCGAGGCGCGGCGGCTCGCTGCGCGCACCAGCTTGTCGGCCCCGTCCTGCGGGCCCAGACACACCAGCAGCGCATCGCTGGTCTGCCACACCGTGCGCTCGCCGCCATGCACCATATTGCGCCGGTAGCTGCGCACCTCGTCGTCGACGCGCTCGGCCGTGCGACGCAGCGCCAGTTCGCGCAGCGCCATCAGGTTGCCCTTGCGAAAGAAGTTCTGTACCGCGCGCTCGGCCTGTTCTGGCAGATAGACCTGGCCCTGCTGCAGCCGTCGCAACAGGTCGTCGGTCGGCAGGTCGACCAGCACCACCTCGTCCGCCTCGTCGAACACCCGGTCGGGCACGGTCTCCCAGACCCGGATGCCGGTGATGCCACCGACCACGTCGTTCAGGCTCTCGATGTGCTGCACGTTGACAGCGGAGATGACGTCGATGCCGGCGACGAGCAGCTCGTCGATGTCCTGCCAGCGCTTCGGGTGACGCGATCCGGCGGCGTTGCTGTGGGCCAGCTCGTCGACCACCAGGACGGCTGGGTGGCGGGCCAGCGCGGCGTCGAGGTCGAATTCGCCGATGGATGCAGCCGCCTTCTTGTCGCTGCGTTCGACGCTGCGCCTGGGCAGCACCTCCAGGCCCTGCAACTGCGCTGCGGTCTCGCTGCGGCCGTGCGTCTCGACCAGGCCGATCACCACGTCGACGCCCTGCGAACGCAACTGCTGCGCGGCTTTCAGCATCGCGTAGGTCTTGCCGACGCCGGCCGATGCGCCGAAGAAGATCTTCAGCTTGCCGCGAGAGGCCTTGGCTTCTTCGGCTTGTGCGCGGGCGAGCAAGACGTCGGGGTTGGGACGGGACGGGTCGTCGGTCATTGATGGCAGTCTATGCAAGGTGGCTTGCTGTCGGTGGACCGCGCCGGGTGTCCGCCCCGGCGGGCGTGATTTGCCTTTCGATGCAGCCCGCCGGGTTTCGGCCCGGCTGCCGAGTCACTTTCTTCTGCTGCCCCAGAAGAACGTAACCAAAGAAGAGGGGCCGAACACCAGCCATTTGAGCGGTGCGCTTCGGCTGCACACCTCCTTCAGAGGCTCTGGCTCGAGAACACACGCTGAACTACTTCATCGGTTTCCTCGCTAACGTTCAGTCGAAACGAGAACAAGCGGATTGGCGTTAGCGAGGTGCCCGTGGCCGGGGTCCGGTGACTGTTCTCATGCAGAGCCTCTGCCGTCAGCCTTCTGGCCGCAGCGTGACACCCAAATCGGCTGGTGTTCGAGGCCCTCTTTTTGGGTTACCTTTTTCTGGGCCAGCAGAAAAAGGTAACTCGCCTGCCGGGGCGAAATCCCGGCGCGGTCTCACTCAAAGAAAAAAGCTCATTCAAGGAGCCACCCTGACAGCGTCCAACGCCAAGTTCAACGCCAACACGTTGACGCGTGGCTCGCCGACCACCCCCAGCCACGGTCGCACCGCATGGTGCTCGATCAACGACTGCACCGTTGCCGGATCCATCCCGCGTGAACGCGCCACGCGAGGTGCCTGATAGGCCGCAGCCGCGAGGCTGATCTCCGGATCGAGCCCGCTGCCAGAGGCCGTGACCAGGTCGATCGGCACCGCAGCCGTGTTGCCCGGATCGGCCGCCCGCAGCGCCGCGATGCGCGAGGTCACTGCGTCGATCAGCGCCGGGTTGTTGGTGCCCAGGTTCGACCCGCTCGACGCCCCCGCGTTGTTCGGCATCGGTCCGGTCGCCGACGGTCGCGACCAGAAATACTTCGGTGCGCTGAAGGCCTGGCTGATCAGCGACGAGCCGACCGCCTTGCCGTCGACCACGACCAGCGAGCCATTGGCCGCCGCCGGGAACGCGCCCTGCGCGATGCCGGTCACGGCCAGCGGATACGCGATGCCGGTGATCGCGGTCAGCAGCATGAATACAGAGAAGGCGGGACGCAGAGTGTCCTGTAACAGATTCATCGAAGTCTCCTCAAACCAGGCCGAGCACGGACAACACCATGTCGATCGCCTTGATGCCGATGAACGGCACGACCAGCCCGCCGAGTCCATAGATCAGCGCGTTGCGTCGCAGCAGCTCTGCCGCGCCGAGCGCGTGGTAGGTCACGCCCTTCAGCGCCAGCGGGATCAGCACGACGATGATCAGTGCGTTGAAGATCACTGCCGCCAGGATCGCCGACGACGGCGACGCGAGCTCCATCACGTTCAGTTCATTCAGTTGCGGGTACGTGGTGGCGAAGGCGGCCGGGATGATCGCGAAGTACTTCGCCACGTCGTTGGCGATGCTGAAGGTGGTCAACGCGCCGCGCGTCATCAGCAACTGCTTGCCGATCTCGACCACCTCGATCAGCTTGGTCGGGTTGCTGTCGAGGTCGACCATGTTGCCGGCCTCTTTAGCGGCCTGTGTGCCGCTGTTCATCGCGACCGCCACGTCGGCCTGGGCCAGCGCTGGCGCGTCGTTGGTGCCGTCGCCGGTCATCGCGACCATGCGGCCTTCTGCCTGGTACTGGCGGATCAGCGCCAGCTTGGCTTCGGGGGTGGCCTCGGCCAGGATGTCGTCGACACCGGCTTCGGCACCGATTGCTGCGGCGGTCAGCTTGTTGTCGCCGGTGATCATCACCGTCTTGATGCCCATGCGGCGCAACTCGCCGAAGCGCTCCATGATGCCGCCATTGACGATGTCCTTCAGCTCGACGACGACGAGCACCGTCGGCCCGTCACTGACCACCAGCGGCGTGCTGCCGCGCCGCGCGGTGTCTTCGACCAGTCGCGTCACCTCGGGTGCGAAGCGCGAACCCAGTGCCTCGACGTGCTTGCGGATCGCATCGGCCGCGCCCTTGCGGATCGCACGGCCTTCCCAGTTCACGCCGCTCATCCGCGTCTGCGCGGTGAACGGCACGAAGGTCGCGTCGTGCGCTTCGAGCTGGCGTTCGCGCAGCTGAAACTTCAGTTTGGCGAGCACCACGATGCTGCGGCCTTCGGGCGTCTCGTCGGCCAGCGACGACAGCTGCGCCGCATCGGCGAGCTGCTGCTCGGTCACGCCGGGCGCGGGCCAGAAGGCGCTGGCCTGGCGGTTGCCGAGCGTGATGGTGCCGGTCTTGTCGAGCAGCAGCACGTCGACGTCACCGGCCGCCTCGACCGCGCGGCCCGAGGTCGCGATGACGTTGGCGCCGAGCATGCGGCTCATGCCGGCAACGCCGATCGCCGACAGCAGGCCGCCGATGGTGGTCGGGATCAGGCACACCAGCAGCGCGACCAGCACGGTGATCGTGACCGGTGCGCCGACGCCAGCCGTCTTGACCGCGTAGATCGAGAATGGCAGCAGCGTGGCCGTGACCGCCAGGAAGATGATCGTCAGTGTGACCAGCAGGATCGTCAGCGCGATCTCGTTGGGCGTCTTGCGGCGCTTGGCGCCTTCGACCATCGAGATCATCCGGTCGAGGAAGGTCTCGCCCGGGTTGACGGTGCAGCGCACGACGATCCAGTCGGACAGCACCCGCGTGCCACCAGTCACCGACGAGAAATCACCGCCGGCCTCACGGATCACCGGGGCCGATTCGCCGGTGATCGCGCTCTCGTCGACCGAGGCCGCGCCCTCGATCACCTCGCCGTCGCACGGCATCGTGTCACCGGCTTCGACCAGCAGCACCGCTCCGATGTGCAACTCGTCGGTCTCGACTGGAATCCATGACGATCCGTGCTTGGGTTCCAGCGATGGGCCGAGCGTCGGGCCGCCCCAAGCCGGCTCGCGTCCCCCCGGGGGACCGACCGATGAACTCATCGGGCCAGAGGCCAACAGCTTTTTCGCGATGCCGCGCTTCTTCAAGCCGCGCAGGCTGGCCGCCTGCGCCTTGCTGCGGCCCTCGGCCATCGCTTCGGCAAAGTTGGCGAACAGCACGGTGAACCACAGCCACAGCGCGTTCGCGCCGATGAACCAGGCTGGCTCTTCGCCGACGCCGGTCAGTGCATGCACCCACAGCCCAGTGATCAGCAGCGCACCGAGATAGACGATGAACATCACCGGGTTGTGCCACTGCACCAAGGGACTCAGCTTGGTGAAAGCATCGCGGATCGCGGGCTGCACCAGCGCGGCGTCGAACAGGCCGGCTTGGGGTCGGGATGCGGACGCGGTGATCGTCGTGTTTGCCATCACGTCCTCCTTACTTGTAAAGGTTGAGTTGTTCGACCACCGGACCGAGTGCCAGCGAGGGCAGGTAGGTCAATGCGCCGACCAGCAGCACCGTGGACACCAGCAGCACGATGAACAGAGGACCGTGCGTCGGCATCGCAGCGGTTCGGCCGTCTTCCACCCGCTTCTTTGCGGCCAGCGTGCCGGCGATCGCGAGCACCGGGACGATGACGCCGAAGCGGCCGATCCACATCGCGATGCCGAGCAGCGCGTTGTAGAACGGTGTGTTGGCCGACAGCCCGGCGAACGCGCTGCCGTTGTTGTTGGCCGCCGACGAGAGCGCGTAGAGGATTTCCGAGTAGCCCGCAGCGCCCGGATTCAGCGGACCGGCGCGGCCCGCGTCGGTGCTGACCGCGATCGCGGTGCCGATCAGCACCAGCATCGGCGTCATCAGGACCGCGATCGCGACCAGCTTCATCTCGGTCGGCTCGATTTTCTTGCCCAGGTACTCGGGCGTGCGACCGATCATCAGCCCCGCCAGAAACACCGCCAGCACCGCGAAGATCAGCATGCCGTACAGGCCCGATCCGACGCCGCCGAACACCACCTCGCCGAGCTGCATCAGCAGCATCGGAACCGCGCCGCCGAGCGGGGTGAACGAGCCGTGCATGCCGTTCACCGCACCGCACGACGCAGCGGTGGTGACGGCGGCGAACAGCGAACTGTGGGCGATGCCGAAGCGCGTCTCCTTGCCTTCCATGTTGCCGCCGCTCTGCAACACGCTGGCGGCCTGGTCGACGCCCAGCGCCGCCAGCTTCGGGTTGCCAGACTGCTCGGCGAGCATGATCGCGACCACGGCGGCGACGAAGATCGCCGTCATCGCGATCAGCAGCGCCCAGCCCTGGCGCCGGTCGCCGACCATCTGCCCGAACGCGAGACACAGGCCGGCCGGAATCAGGAAGATCGCCAGCATCTGCATCACGTTGACCCACGGCGTCGGGTTCTCGAACGGGTGTGCCGAGTTCGCGTTGAGGAAGCCACCGCCGTTGGTGCCGACCATCTTGATCGCCTCCTGCGATGCGATCGGGCCCATCGGCAGCGTCTGCGTGGTCGCGGTTTGGGCGACCTGCGTCGGCTGGCCGTCGGCGCCGGCCGGACCGGCATCGCTGTAGGCGACCGGGTCGATCAGCGACACCTCGGTATACGGCTTGAAGTTCTGCAACACGCCCTGGCTGGACAGCACGACGGCGAAGACGAGACTCAAGGGCAGCAGCACGTACAGCGTGCTGCGCGTGACATCGACCCAGAAGTTGCCGATCGTCGCGGCGCCGCTCTGGGGTTGTCCTCGCGCGAAGCCGCGAATCAGCGCGAACGCGACCGCCATGCCGGTGGCCGCCGACAGGAAGTTCTGCACTGCGAGTCCGAGCATCTGCACCCCGTAGCCCATCGTCACCTCACCGCTGTATCCCTGCCAGTTGGTGTTGGTGACGAAGCTGACGGCGGTGTTGAACGCCGAATCGGGAGCGATCGCACCGAGTTCCTGCGGGTTCAAGGGCAGAGCGCCCTGGAGCCGTTGCAGGGCGTAGACGACGATCACGCCGATGATGTTGAAGGCGAGCAGCGCGACCGTGTAGTCGCGCCAGCCCTGCTCGCGGTCGGCACGGGCGCCGCAGATGCGCAGCAACGCGCCGTCGAGGCGTTGCAGGCGTGCGAGTCGGCCTTCGGCCACCGCCGCGAGCCAGCGGCCCATCGGCACCGCGAGTGTCAAAACGGCAGCGACGTAGGCCACCAGCAGGATCACCATCTGTGATGTCATGGCCGCAGACCCTCGGGTCGTGCAGCGACTCGCGAGCAAACCGCCACCAGCGCGCCGATGCTGGCGCACAGCGCGGCAAACAGAATCCACCAGAGCCATTCCATCGCGAACCTCCTTCATGCCTGTTTCACAGAGCGTAAGGAGGGCGACGAAAAAACGGTCTAAAAATGTCGGGTGCGGGCGTAAATGCGGTGTAAACGCTGCATCGATCGCGGATCGGCCCCTGCCGCCAGATCAGTCGGTTCGGGCTCGTGCACTGCTCAGGGCCCGGTCGGCGGCGCGGGCTTGCAGACGGGCCCGTAAAGCAGCGCCGAGAACAACGCGAACATCAACGCGGTGTTGGTGCGCCACAGGTACGACTCGGCGAGGCAGATCGTGAAGAAGAACACCGGCAGGCCGACGCGCAACGCGTTGAGACCGTCCGGCCTGCGGCGGTTGAGCCACGGCGGTGCGAACCACACCGCAAGCAGCAGCACACCGCCGAGGATGCCGGTGGTGGCCATGGTGAACAGCAGCTGGTTGTGCGGGTTTCGTGGCACGTTCCAGGCCGGCGAGCGGCGCGTGTTTACCTCCCGGTAGGCGGTCACGAAATCACCCGCACCCACGCCCAGCCAGGGATGCTCGGAGATGACGTGCAGCGTGTTGACGGCCATCGTGTAGCGCAGTGAAACCGACAAGTTGACGGCACCTTCGAGATTGCGCGCCTCTGCGAAGCCGTCGAGCACCCGCTGGCGGGTGATGCTGTCGCTGATTGCATAGAGCCCCCCGACGCTACCGACCAGCACCACCACGGCACCCGCAGCGGCCCAGCAGCGATGCCGGGACCCTGTCTGCAGGGTCAGCACGGCCATCATCAGCGAGAAGCCGAGCATGCCGGTGCGGCTGCCCGAGAAGCTCAGCACGCCGATGGTGACCAGCCAGCTCGACGCCCAAGCCAGCGCTGCGCTGCGGCGGCCGGCCCGGCGACACGCCAGGGCTTGCCAGGCCGCGATGTAGCCGGCGAACGCGAGGGTCGGACCGAACATGATGCGGTCGACGAAGGGCGCGGTCTCCATGGCGTCCTTGGCCGCACGCAGACTCGCCGGCCACTGCGGGTAGAGGTTCAACTGCAGCCAGTTGTAGCTGGCCAGGACCTCGCACATCAGCACACCCGTGGTGAATGCAATGAGGTAGCGCACGGTGTGCTCGCGCCGCGCCACCGTGAAGTACAGCGCCGCCAGCAGGAAGAACAGGTGGCGCGACACCATGCTCCGCCCGGCAGTCATGTCGTCGGTCCAGGCCAGCGACACGACGAACCACCCGAAGTAGGCCTGGAAGATCCAGAACACCGGGTTGGTGCGCAGCGCCTGCCACTTGGACTTCAGCTGTCCCTCGATGATCCACAACGCAAGCATCACCGCCGTCAGCACATAGGCGGGTGCAATCTGTGTCGGGACGAGGAAGAACAGCGCGGCCAGCAGGGCCGAGTTGACGGCGGGGATGCGTGCTCGCCAGGCCGGGAGGCTCATGCCTGCAGCACGCCGACGCGATCGAACACCGCGCGCATGTCGGCGAGTTCCTGTACCGATTTGAAGCGGGTGCGCTCCCAGCCGAAGGCGACGACCTCGGTCTGTGGTTCGCACAGCTGACGGGCGAACAACAGCGCGGTCGAGCGCACGCCGACCACGGCCTGGTAGCGCGTGTGGCCGAGCCAGATCTCCAGCGGCTCGTCGAGATCGAGCACGTGGTATCCCGGCTGGCACAGCTCGCTCTGCGGATCCTTCGGATGGCGCTTGTAGTCGACGTGCTCGATACCCCTGGAGGTCAACCACTGCTCGATCTGCCGCGCGACCGCATCGCGATCTGCTGCGCTCATCAGACCCGCACCGACCAGCGGCTGTCCGATGACGAGCGCGCGCGAGGGAAGGGCGGTGCCCGCATCGCCGGTTGCTCGCTGCGACAGCGGCGCCAGCACCACGACCTTGGCGGGGTCGTACTCATGCGGCCAGTCGGACAGCACGTAGATGCGGTCGCAGAACGTTGCATCGGAGCCGATGCGGTCGCCGGTGAACAGCCAGTAGTTCAGCTCCGGCGACACCAGTCGGCGCAGCTTGCGAAACCAGGGCGTCCAGCGGCGGATCAGCGACAGCGGGTAGCGCCGGATGCTGATCAGCCCGTCGGGCAGGATGCGCCCGCGCACCTCGCGCGCACCGCAGCGCGTCGGCAGCGCGCGCAGGAAGTAGTTGATCGCCTCGGTGTCGAACACCGCGCTGTGCAGGTGCAGCGTGTCGCAGCGGCCGATCAGTCCGGCGACCAGATCGATGTTGGCGAGCAACCGGCGGTGGCGGCCGAACCAGCCCGGCAGCGGTTTCCAGCGCGGCCACGGCATGTAGCTGCTGGCATCCCAGTCGGACGCGCGGACGCAGGTGCCGACACCCGGCTGGTACCAGACCAGCACCTGCCGCGACCCGGCCTCGTGCGTGCGCGTGATCTGCTGCGCAGCCAGCAACTGCAGCGGCGACGCGACGAAGTACACCGCCACGGTGCTCACCGTGCGCCCTCCGCCCGCGGCGCCGGCAGCGCCATCACCCGCAGCGCTTCGGCGTGGACCCGATCGACGTCGAGCGCGCGCATGCAGTCGTAGCGGCCACCGCAGGTCGGGTTGCGGCGGCACGGCGAGCACGCGAGCTGCTCGTACAGCACGCTGCTGCGCGGCGCACCCGGGTCGAGGTACGGGCAGGTCGAGCCGAACAGCGCGACCGTCGGCACGTTCAGCGCGCTGCCCATGTGGGTGAGGCCGGTGTCGACGCCGACCAGCAGCGCCGCTTCGGCGACGACCGCCACGCTCTCGTCGAGCTTCAGCGCGCCGGTCAGGTTGACGAGTCCGGGAACGCCGGCGGCGATGCGGGCTGCGGCGTTGCGGTCGCCCGGTCCGCCGAGCAGCACCGGCACCAGCCCGCCGTCGCGGCAGCGCCTGGCCAGTGCGATCCAGCGGTCCTCGAACCAGTGCTTCTGCGGGCGGGTGGTGAACGGGCACAGCACCGCATACCGGCCGCTGGTGGTGAGGCCTGCCGACCCCGCGCGAAGCGCCGCGCGGGCCACCTCGCGCGCTGCCGCACCGATCGCGAGGTCGGGCTGGAACGCGTCGTCCGCCGCACCGAGATGGCGGGCCAGCACGCGGTACTCGGAACCCAGGCGCCGCGGCACGCCGGTCTCGTCGGGTCGCCGGACCCGCTCGGTCGCCAGGTGCTGGCTGCCCTCACGACCGATCAGGCTGATGCGCCGGGGTGCGCCGCTGAGCCAGCCCCAGAGGCCGCTCTTCAGCAGGCCCTGCGTGTCGAGTGCGATATCGAAGCGGCCGGCGCGCAGGCGGCTGCGAAATTCACGAAAACGCATCAGCAGCGTCGCGTAGCGATGCATGCGCCACAGCTGCCGCCATTCGCCGCGCGGCCAGACGATCAGCTCGTCGAGCCGCGGGTTGTGCGTCAGCAGCGGCGCGGCCGCCGGCTCGACCAGCCAGGCCAGATGCGCCTGCGGCCAGCGGGCGCGCAGGGCCGGGATCAGGCCGCTGGCCATCACCACGTCGCCGATGGCGCTGAGCCGGACGATCAGGATGCGCGGTCGTTCGCTGGAAGGCTCGGTCATGCCACCGGGTGAGGGAGGGGCGCTGCCGCCATCAGCTCAGCACATCGGCGACGGTCGGCGCCGACGGCGTTGCCGAGGTCTCGGCGGTGCCGAACTGCATGCGATGCAGCCGGCAGTAGATGCCGCCCTGTGCCAGCAACTCGGCGTGCGTGCCGACCTCGGCGATGCGGCCTTGGTCCATCACCACCACGCGGTCGGCGTTCGCGATCGTCGACAACCGGTGCGCGATCGTCAGCGTGGTGCGGCCGCGCTTCAGGTTGTCGATGGCGACCTGCACCAGGCGCTCCGATTCGGTGTCGAGCGCCGAGGTGGCCTCGTCGAGCAGCAGGATCGGCGCGTCCTTCAGCAGCGCGCGGGCGATCGAGATGCGCTGACGCTGTCCGCCGGACAAGCGCGCACCGTTCTCGCCGATCGGCGTCGCCAGGCCCTGGGGCAGTTCGCGGATGAAGTCCATCGCGTGCGCGGCCTCGGCGGCCGCGACGATGTCGGCTTCGGAGGCCGTGTTCTTCAGGCCGTAGGCGATGTTGGCGGCCACCGTGTCGTTGAACAGAACCACGTGCTGGGTCACCAGCGCGATGTTGGCGCGCAGATCGGCCAGCGTCAGTTCGCGGATGTCGATGCCGTCGAGGCGGATCGCCCCGCGGTCCAGCGCATGGAAGCGCGGGATCGTCGACATCAGCGTCGACTTGCCGCTGCCCGACGAGCCGACCAGCGCCACCGACTCACCGGGTCGGATGTCCAGCGTGATGTCGATCAGCGCATCGCGCTCGGCTTGTGGATAGCGAAAGCCTGCCGCCTCGAACTGCAGGTGGCCGGTCGATCGGCCCAGCGTGCGGGCGCCTTCGTCGGGCTCGTTCGGCGTGTCGATGACCTCGAACACGCTGCTGGCCGCCGCCAGACCGCGCTGCAGCACCTCGTTGACGTTGGACAAGCGCTTCAGCGGCGCCAGCAGCAAGGCCATCGCGCTGAAGAACGACACGAAACCACCGACCGTGAGCTGGTTCTGGCTCGACTGGATCGACGCGTAATAGATGATCACCGCCAGCGCCAGCACCGCGATGGCCTGCACGATCGGGCCGTTGGCCGCCGAGGTCGTCACCGCCTTCATCGTGTAGCGGCGCAGCGCGTTGGCGACCTGGTGGAAGCGCTTCGACTCGTAGGCTTCGCCGGCGAAGATCTTGATCTCGCGGTGTCCGCCGATGACCTCGTCGACCACGTGCGACATGGTCCCCATCGACGTCTGCTGCCCGTGGCTCAGGCTGCGCAGGCGCCGGCTGACCGAGCGGATCACCCAGGCGATGACCGGCAGCACGGTGAAGAACGCCAGCGACAGCTGCCAGTTCAGGTACAGCATGTAGCCGAGCAGGCCGACGACGATCAGGCTGTCCTTGACGATGGTGATCAGCGACACCGTGATGATCGGGCTGACCTGCTGCGCGTTGTAGGTCAACTTCGACATCAGCGCCGCGCTCGGCTCGCGGTCGAAGTGACTGGCCGGCAGGTGCAGCAACTTGTCGAACATGTCGGTGCGCAGTTCGAGCACCACCTTGCTGGCCACCGCGTTGAGCGCCGCCACATGCACGAAATCGGTCAGGCCGCGCGCGAGGAACAGCAGCACGATGAGCACCGGCATCGCGTGGATCGATGCCGGATCGCGGTTGACGAAGCTGCCGTCGAGCAATTCCTTCAGCAGTGCCGGCAGCGCGGTCTCGGTCGCGGCGTAGCCGACCATCGCGAGGATGCCGAGCGCGAAGGTCCGCCAATGCGGTCGGATGCGCCTGATCAGCCGCAGGTAGAGGTCGTTCGACGCGTGGCGGGCCATCGGGCGCGGTGCGGTCAGAGCTCTTCGAGACGCTGTGGCGGGTAGGTGTCCCAACCCAGGCAGCCGGGGCATTGCCAGTGGTGGTGCTGCGCCTCGAAACCGCAGGCCGCGCAACGGTAGCGCTGGCCGGCCTTGGCGGCCCGGCCGATGACCTCGTTGACCGCCTGGAGGTCGGCAGGCAGCAGCGGCGCCGCTGACGCCTCGTGCTCGCGCAGCACCGCCTGCGCCGCCGACAGCGTGGGCAGCAGCGACAGCTGGGTGCGGATGCGATCGCGCCGCGAAGCCGGGTCGGTGTCGAGCGCGCCGATCGCGTTCAGCAGGTCGATGCTCGGCTTCTTCTGGTGCAGCGCCAGCAGCCTCAGCCGGGCGGTGTCCTGCGCTGCGCAGGCGATGGCGCTGGTCGCGTAGTCCGCGGCAACCAGATTGAAGCTGGCCGGATGGGTCGCCAGCAGCTCGTTCCACACCTCGATGGCTTCGGCATGGCGCCCTTGCCGGGCCAGCCGGCGGCCGGCCATCACCATCGGCCGCGCGGCCTGCGGCGCTGCTTCATGGGCGCGCCGCAGCGCGTCGTCGGCGTCGCCCGGCTGCTGTCTCGCGTCGGCTTCGAGGGCGAGCTCGCACCAGTAGTGCGCGATGCGCGACGCGTACGAGCCGGTGCTGCCGCGTTCGAGCTTCTGCGCGTCGTCGACGGCGGAGCGCCAGTCGCGCGACCGCTCGTGCAGCGTCAGCAGCGCGAGGCGCGCATCGGTGTCGTAGGCGGTGCCTTCCAGTGCGCGCCACGCGGTCTCGGCGCGGTCGAACAGGCCGGCCTGCATGAAGTCCTGGGCCAGGCCGTGCTGCGCCCGATCGCGCTCGGCTGGTGGCAGATCGGCGCGGTTCAGCAGGTGTTGATGCACGCGCACTGCGCGCTCGTACTCCCCGCGACGGCGAAACAGGTTGCCCAGCGCGAAGTGCAGGTCGCTGGTGTCGGGGTCTTGCTGGACGGCCTCGATGAAGGCATCGATTGCCTTGTCGTGCTGCTCGTTGAGCAGCAGGTTCAGACCCTTGAAATAGGCCTTCGGCGCATCGCGCTGTTCGCGCTTGAGCTGGCGGAAGTCGAAGCGCGAGGCCAGCCAGCCCAGCGCGAACGCGACGGGCAGGCCTAGCAGCAACCACTGAATGTCAAAGTCCATCGCGAGGCGGGTGCTCGGGGATCGGAGGCACAGCCGCCAGCGGATTTTGCGCGTCCCGGTCAGCGGGCAGCGAAGGCATGCGCTTCGCGATGCGGCGATGTTTCCACCAACCCGGCACCATGGCGATCACGCCAAACGCGCAGCCCACACCGAAGGCAGCCAGCACGATGAACACCATCGGCGCGCGCCACTCGTAGCCGAAGAACCAGTTCACACCGGCCTCCTGCTTGTTGTTCAGCGCGAACGCGAACAGTGCGAAGAAGACGAAGACTCTGAAAACCCAGGTGATCACGCGCATGACGTCTCCGCAACAACAGGGCCCACGGCGTGAATCGGCCCATCGGGCGAAACCGCGACATCGCGGCTTCCGGGCGCCAGCCTATCGGATTTCGCCGCCGTGTCCGGTTCGGGTCGCGCCTGGTGCGGCCGGCGGGGATCCGTCGGCGGGCAGGTGCATGTCCACTGCCTCGCGCAAGGCCTTGCCGGGCTTGAAGTGAGGCACCAGTTTTTCCGGGACCACCACCTGCTCGCCGGAGCGTGGGTTGCGGCCCACACGGGGCGGGCGGCGATTGATCGAGAAGCTGCCGAAGCCACGGATTTCGATGCGGTGTCCGCGCGCCAGCGCATCGGACATCGCATCGAGAACGATCTTGACTGCCGACTCGGTGTCCCGGTGGGTCAGTTGACTGAAACGTTCAGCCAGCCGGCTCACCAGGTCCGAGCGCGTCATGCCATCCTTCATTCCATCCATGGCGACGGCCGCTCCCAGGCTCAGGGGTTGCCGCCCTGGTTGTCGAGCTTGGCACGCAGCAGGGCGCCCAGGCTCGTCGTTCCAGCGTTCTCACGCTCGCTGGTCTGCGACAGGCGCGTCATGGCTTCCTGGTTGTCGGCGTTGTCCTTGGCCTTGATCGACAACTGGATCGAGCGCGTCTTGCGGTCGACGTTGATGATCAGGGCGTTGACTTCGTCGCCTTCCTTCAGCATGTTGCGTGCGTCTTCGACGCGGTCGCGGCTGATTTCAGAAGCGCGCAGATAAGCCGTCACGTCGTCGGCCAACTGCACCTCAGCGCCACGCGCATCGACCGTCTTGACCTGGCCGGTCACGATCATGCCGCGGTCGTTGACCGAGGTGTAGGTGGTGAACGGATCGCTGTCGAGTTGCTTGATGCCGAGCGAAATGCGCTCGCGTTCGACGTCCACCGCCAGCACGATCGCTTCGACTTCCTGGCCCTTCTTGAAGTTGCGCACGGCCGCTTCGCCCGGCTCGTGCCAGGACAGGTCGGACAGGTGCACCAAGCCGTCGATGCCGGCAGCCAGGCCGACGAACACGCCGAAGTCGGTGATCGACTTGACGGGGCCCTTGACGCGGTCGCCGCGCTGCACGGTGGTCGAGAACTCTTCCCACGGGTTGGCCTTGCACTGCTTCATGCCGAGGCTGATGCGGCGCTTGTCTTCGTCGATTTCCAGAACCATGACTTCGACCTCGTCGCCCAGGGCAACGATCTTCGAGGGAGCCACGTTCTTGTTGGTCCAGTCCATTTCCGAGACGTGCACCAGGCCTTCGATGCCCGGCTCGATCTCGACGAACGCACCGTAGTCGGCGATGTTGGTGATCTTGCCGAACAGGCGGGTGCTGTTCGGGTAGCGGCGCGACACGCCGTGCCAAGGATCGTCGCCCAGCTGCTTGATGCCCAGCGAGACACGGTTCTTCTCGGCGTCGAACTTGAGGATCTTGGCCTGCAGTTCCTGGCCGACCTGCACCACTTCGCTCGGGTGACGCACGCGACGCCAGGCCATGTCGGTGATGTGCAGCAGGCCATCGATGCCGCCGAGGTCGACGAACGCACCGTATTCGGTGATGTTCTTGACCACGCCGGTCACGATGGCGCCTTCGGCCAGCGTGCCCAGCAGCTTGGCGCGTTCCTCGCCCATCGAGGCTTCGACCACAGCGCGGCGCGACAACACGACGTTGTTGCGCTTGCGGTCGAGCTTGATGACCTTGAACTCCATCGTCTTGCCCTCGTACGGGCTCATGTCCTTGACCGGACGCGTGTCGAGCAGCGAGCCCGGCAGGAAGGCGCGGATGCCGTTGACCAGCACCGTCAGGCCACCCTTGACCTTGCCGTTCACCGTGCCGGTGACGAACTCGCCCGATTCCAGCGAGGTTTCCAAGGAAAGCCACGACGCGAGGCGCTTGGCCTTGTCGCGCGACAGGATGGTGTCGCCGTAGCCGTTCTCGACCGCGTCGATCGCGACCGAGACGAAATCGCCGACCTGGACTTCGAGCTCGCCGTGGTCGTTCTTGAATTCCTCGATCGGCACGTAGGCTTCGGACTTGAGGCCTGCGTTCACCACCACGAAGCTGTGTTCGACGCGCACCACTTCGGCAGTGATGACCTCGCCCATGCGCATCTCAGAGCGCGTCAGCGATTCGTTGAACATGTCGGCGAACGATTCGCCGCCTTCGGTGATGGCAGTTTGGGGTTGTGACATGGGGTGTTTCCGGTGCAGCCGGGGCTGCGGGGTTGAGTTGTCGAATCCAGTGCCTCGGTGTGCCTGGAACGGCACGGAGGGAAGGCGCTGGGTCGGGGTTGTTCGCCGTCAGGCGAACGGTCGGCGTTGCTCCCAGAGGTCTTTCACCGCGTCCACCGTCGATTCGATGGTCAGCGCCGAGTTGTCCAGAAGCACCGCATCTGCCGCTGGTTTCAGAGGGGCGATGACACGGTTTTGATCCCGCGCGTCACGCTCCCGCAAACCTGCAAGCAAGCCCGCGAGTGTAGTCGAAACGCCTGCTGCCTCCAACTGCTGCTGCCGTCTCTGGGCGCGTGCTTCGGCGCTGGCCGTCAGGTAGATCTTGAGATCGGCGTCGGGAAAGACAACCGTGCCCATGACGCGGCCGTCGGCCACCAGCCCCGGCAGGCGCCGGAACGAGAACTGCAGTCTGAGCAGCGCCTGGCGCACCTCCGGCAGGGCAGAAATCCGTGAGGCCAGCGCCCCGACCTCTTCGTCGCGCAGCAGTGCGGTGACATCGGCACCACCCAGACGGATCTTCCCGGAGTCGAAACCGAGGTCGAGCGCCTCGGCCAGCGCGGCCAGCCCGGATGCATCGTCGGCCTGGACGCCGCTGCGGATCGCCGCCAGGGCCGTGGCCCGGTACAGAACGCCCGAGTCGAGGACGTGGTAGCCCAGTCGGTCCGACAGGGCGCTCGCGACCGTGCCCTTGCCCGAGGCGGTCGGTCCGTCGACAGTGATCACGGGGATCCACTCCGGCTTGGTGCCGGCCACCGAGAAAAGCGTTTCGAAGTAGTCGGGAAAGGTCTTTCCGACGCATTTCGGGTCAAGGATCCGCACGGCGACGGGATTCGCCGGCGTGGGCTCAGCCAGCGCGTTGTAGGCCGCCAGTGAGAAGCACATCGCCACGCGATGGTCGTCGTAGGTGTGGATCACCGCCGGTGTCCAGCGCAGCGGTGGGGTGATCTCGATGAAATCCGGCCCTTCGACCACGGTGGCGCCGAGCTTGCGCAACTCGATCGCCATCGCCGCGATGCGGTCGGTCTCCTTGACGCGCCAACTGGCAATGTTGGTCAGGCGGCTGGGGCCATCGGCGTACAGCGCCATCACCGCCAGCGTCATCGCTGCGTCGGGAATGTGGTTGCAGTCGAGGTCGATCGCGGCCAGCGGCCAGCGGCCTCGGCGTACCTCGATCCAGCCGGCGCCGCCGGTGACCTGCGCACCCATCGCTTGCGCCGCTTCGACGAAGCGGATGTCACCCTGGATCGAGTCGGTGCCGACCCCCTCGATTCGCAACGGGGAGTCGGTCGAGGCGATCGCGCCGAGCGCGATGAAGTACGAGGCCGACGAGGCATCGCCCTCGACATGGATGCTGCCCGGTGACCGGTAGCGGCTGCCGGCCGGGACGACGAAGCGCTGCCAGCCGTCGCGCTGCACCGAAATGCCGAAGCGCGCCAGCAGGTTCAGCGTGATCTCGATGTAGGGCTTCGAGATCAACTCGCCGTCGATGTCGATGACGGCCTCTTGATGCTCAGTCAGCAGCGGCAAGGCCAGCAGCATCGCCGTCAGAAACTGGCTGGACACGTCGCCACGCACGCGGATGGGGGCCGACAGGTCGAGCGCACCGGAACCCGGCAGCAACCGCAGCGGCGGGTAGCCCGTCTGACCCAGGTAATCGATGCGGCAGCCCAGCGGGCGCAGCGCGTCGACCAAGTCGGCGATCGGCCGTTCGTGCATCCTCGGCACACCGCTCAGCTCGAACGTACCGCCCTGGGTGGCGGCAAGCATCGCCAGCGCGGCGGTCAGCGGGCGCATCGCGGTGCCCGCGTTGCCGAGAAACAGTGCGGCTTCCTTGCCCTGAAGCCGACCGCCGAGTCCGGTGATGCGCAGGCTGCCAGCGACGGATTCGATGCCGCAGCCCAGCGTGCGCAGCGCCGTCAGCATCACCTGCGTGTCGTCCGAATCGAGCAGATCGTGGATCGTCGTCGTGCCCTCGCTGAGCCCGGCGAGCAGCAGCACGCGGTTCGAGATGCTCTTCGAGCCAGGCAGGCGCACGGTGCCGCCGGCATGCAGCAGCGGGGGAATATCAAGGAAGGGAATGGCGTACATCGTGGGGCGAGGGAAAGATCTGTCTGAGTTTGCAGCGCGGCGCCAGGGCCGTGTCCGCGAGCGTGGATGGCGCGTCAGCGCGGTGGGCCGCTCTTGCCGGAGTTCATCGCCCAGCCAGAACGCGCAGTCGATGCCGCGCGGATCAATTCTTCCAGTGCGTCGGCGTTGCCGCTGGTCATCACGTACTCCATCGCATCGAGGGCCTGCCGGAACTGTTTCGATTGCTTCAGCAGCTCCTCGCGGTTGGCCAGCAGGATGTCGCGCCACACCGTCGGGTCGCTCGCGGCGATGCGCGTGAAATCGCGGAAGCCCGGGCCGGCCAGCGACAGGAAATCGCGCCCCGCCGGCTGCCCGGCCACGCCGTTGAAGTAGGCGAAGGCCAGCAGGTGCGGCAGGTGGCTGATCGCGGCGAAGGCGGCGTCGTGGTTCTCGGGTGTCATGCGCAGCACCTGCGAGCCGACCGCCGCCCAGGCGTCGGTCGCTTTCTGGATCAGGTCGGGCAGGGTCTGCGGCAGCGGCGTCAGGATGACCTGGCGGCCCTGGTACAGCGTCGCGTCGGCGTGTTCGATGCCGGCGACCTCCTTGCCGGCGATCGGATGCGCTGGCACGAAGTTCGGCAGCCGGTCCTTCAGCACCCGCCGCGCCGCATCGACGACATCACGCTTGGTCGAACCGACGTCCATCAGCAGCACGCCGGGCTCGATCAGGTTGCGGATCGCGCGGAACGTCGCTTCGCTGGCCGCCACCGGCACCGCCATCAGCACGATGTCCGACCCGGACACGGCCAGCAGCGCCGACTCGGCGGCCTGGTCGATCACGCCCATCTGCCTGGCCTTCTCTGTCGTCGATGGCGACTTGCTGTATCCGACGACGCGCTTGACCAAGCCCGCGCGGCGCAGCGCAAGCGCGAACGATCCGCCCATCAGGCCACAGCCGATCACGCCGAGTTGATTGAACATCACGTCGGCTTCCGTGTTTCTGGCATCTGCTCCCTCTCCCTTTGGGAGAGGGCAGGGGTGAGGGCCTGCGAAGAGCCGGTGTGTGTTCTGCTGCCCCTCACCCCCACCCTCTCCCCAAAGGGGCGAGGGAGTCCAAGCGTTTGTTGCCGAAGAGCGCTCACGGTCTCAGGGGATCAATGCACGTCGATCGGGTACGTGCCGAGCAGCTTGAAGAATGCGCACACGCCGCGCAACTCTTTCAGGGCCTGCGCCATCTCGGGCTGGCTCGGATGGCCCTGCACGTCGATGTAGAAGTAGTACTCCCACTGGCCCGAACGGGCGGGGCGCGACTCGAACCGGCTCATCGACACGCCATGGGTCTTCAGCGGCATCAGCATGTCGTAGACGGCCCCGGGCCGATTCGCGACCGACACCACCAGACTCGTGCAGTCGTGCCCGGAGGCCTGCGGTTGCGGATGGCGCTGCGGATTGGCGACCACAGCAAAACGGGTGCGGTTGTGGGCGTCGTCCTGGATCGCTGGAGACACGATGTGCAGGCCGAATTCGCTGCTGGCGCGTTCGCTCGCCACGGCGGCCAGGCGCGGATCGAGGCTGGCCAGTCGCGCGCCTTCGGCGTTGCTCGACACCGGTCGCCGCTCGACATTCGGCAGGTGGTTGCTGAGCCAGTTGTGGCATTGCGCCAACGCCTGCGGATGGGCGCATACCGCCTCGATTCCGTCGAGGGTGTTTTCGCGACGCAGCAGGTTGTGCCGCACGAAGATGCTGGTCTCGCCGATGATGAACAGCGGCGTCGTCAGGAACAGATCGAGCGAACGCGCGACCACACCTTCGGTCGAGTTCTCGACTGGCACCACGCCGAAATCGGCGGCCCCGGCTGTCGTTGCACGAAACACCTCGTCAATGCTGGCGCAGGGAACCTTCACGATCGACGAACCGAAGAAGCCGAGCGCAGCCGATTCGCTGAACGTGCCAGCCGGGCCGAGGTAGGCGACCCGCGTCGGTGTCTCCAGCGCGCGGCAGGCCGACATGATCTCGCGCCAGATCGGCGCAACGCTGTCGGATGAAAGCGGACCGCCGTTCTTTGCTTTGAGCCCGTCGATCACCTGGGCTTCTCGCTCCGGCCGGAAAGCGACCGAGCCTTCCTTCTTCTTGACCTCGCCGACCTGCAGCGCCAGCGCGGCCCGCTGATTCAGCAGTGCGAGCAGGTCGCGATCGAGCGCATCGATCTGCATGCGCAGGGCCAGCAGATCGGAATTCGGTGCGGGGGGCTGGTCAGCCATGTGTTGCCTCGAACGCTTGCATGTGTTTGACGAGTGCCTGCACGCCTTCCAGCGGCATCGCGTTGTAAAGGCTTGCGCGCAACCCACCGACCGACTTGTGCCCCTTCAGCTGCAGCAAACCGGCCTCGCGCGCCTGCGCTAGGAACGCATCGGTCAGCGACTCGTCGGCAAGAAAGAACGGAATGTTCATCCGCGAGCGGCAGGTCGGATCGACTTCGTTGCGGTACAGCGTCGATCCATCGATGCAGTCGTAGAGCAACTGTGCCTTGGCCCGATTGCGTGCTTCGATGGCCGCGATGCAGGTGAGTCCGGATTCTGTCTGGCGCTTGAGCCACTGGAACACGAGGCCGGCGATGTAAATCGCGTACGTCGGCGGTGTGTTGAACATCGATCCCTGATCCGCCACGGTGCGGTAGTTGAAGGCCGCAGGGCAAATCGGCAGCGCATGGTCCAGCAGGTCATCGCGCACGAACACCAGCGTCAGCCCGGCAGGGCCGATGTTCTTTTGCGCACCGGCGTAGGCCAGGCCGAGCCGGCTCCAGTCGATGGGGCGCGAGGCGATGTGCGACGAACAGTCGATCACCAGCGGTGCGTCGCAACCCAGCGTTCGCAGGTCGGGCAACTCCTGGAACTCGATGCCATCGATGGTTTCGTTGCTGCACAGGTGAACGTACGACGGATTCGGGCTCAGGCGCCAACTCGACGGCGCTGGCAGCTGAGCCTGGCGCCCGGTGGCCGAGCCGGCCGCGATGTGTGCCTCGCCGTAGCGCCGCGCCTCGGCATGAGACTTGATCGACCACGATCCCGTCAACACGAAGTCGGCCGTCCGGCTGGCCGAACGGCCGATCAGGTTCATCGGAACGATCGCGTTCTGGCCCAGGCCGCCGCCCTGCATGAAGAGGATGCGAAAGTTTGCTGGCACCGCCAGCAACTCGCGCAGATCGAGCTCGGCCTGCGCGCAGATCGACATGAACTCGCGTCCGCGATGGCTCATTTCCATCACGCTGACGCCGCAGCCATGCCAGTCCAGCATCTCGGCCGCCGCCTGCTCCAGAACCTCCTGAGGAAGGGTGGCTGGACCCGCCGAAAAATTGAACGGTCGAGGCATGAACCGATTACTTGCTGGCAGCCTTTGCCGGAGGCTTGGCGGCGCGCGCAGGAGCGGGTGCCGAGGCAGCCGTTGCCGGTGCCGAAGCCGCATTGGCGGCCAAGGTCGCCCGGACCTTCTGCTGCAGTTCTTGCAGCTTGGGGTCGAGCATGGGACCGGCTTCAGCGATGAGCTTCTTGACGAAGCCGGTTTCAACCTCAGGCAGGGTCTGCTTGAACTTCTTGTTCACCGGCGATTCGGTCCAGGCGATCAGCTGTTTGAGCTCGTCCTCGGTGAATTTCTCTTCGAACACCGTGCCGAAGGTTGACGGCGCGAGTTTGACGGCACGGTCGCGCAGCACGGGCACCGATTCTTCGACGAACTTCTTCACGTCGGTTTCGATGGTCTTTCCGGTGGACTCCCGCTTTTCCACAGGGATCTGCGTCTGCAGGGCCTGCCCGGCTGCCTGCATCAACTGCACTGCCGGACGCTCCACGACGTTGCGGGCGATGTTCTCGAAGACCGGTTGTTGCAGGGCCAGCAGCTTCTGAACGAGGTCCTTTTTTGCTTGCGAGACCGGTGCGGCAGCGGGTGCCGCGGTCGTCTGAGCCTGTGCCTGCATGGTGAAACACAGGGCGGTGAGTGCAAGGAATCGTTTCATCAAGTTGTCTCGGTGGGAGGCGCGCTGTTGTCGTCGCCGGGAGGGGTGTCGGTGCTGCCTTCGGCGCTGACATCGTTCTCGACGATGCGCTGCAGGCCGCTCAAGGTGGAACCGGTGTCGAGTGCGATCAGCGTCACGCCTTGCGTGGCGCGGCCGAGCTCACGAATTTCCGAGACGCGGGTGCGCACCAGCACGCCCTTGTCGGTGATCAGCATGATCTCGTCGTCGGGTCGAACCAGCGTGGCCGCAACGACCTTGCCGTTGCGATCGCTTTGCTGGATCGCGATCATGCCTTTGGTGCCGCGGCCGTGTCGGGTGTACTCGACGATGCTGGTGCGCTTGCCAAATCCGTTAACCGTCGCTGTGAGCACGCTCTGCGTTTCGTCTTCGGCGACCAGCATGGCGATGACGCTGTGCGCCTCTTCCAGCATCATGCCGCGCACGCCGCGGGTGTTGCGGCCCATCGGGCGCACGTCGTTCTCGTCGAAGCGCACTGCCTTCCCGGCGTCGCTGAACAGCATCACGTCGTGCTGGCCATCGGTGATCGCTGCACCGATCAGGAAATCGCCTTCGTCCAGATCGACGGCGATGATCCCGGCCTTGCGCGGGTTGCTGAATTCATCGAGCGAGGTCTTCTTGACCGTGCCCTTGGCGGTCGCCATGAAGACGTAGCGCTCGGCCGGGAAAGTACGCGCCTCGCCGGTCAGCGGCAGCACGACATTGACCTTCTCGCCGGGCAGCAGCGGAAACATGTTGACGATCGGCTTGCCGCGCGAGTTGCGCGAGCCCTGCGGCACTTCCCAGACCTTGAGCCAGTAGACGCGGCCCTTGTTGGTGAAGCACAGGATGTAGTCGTGCGTGTTCGCGATGAACAGCTGCTCGATCCAGTCGTCTTCCTTGGTCTGCGTGGCCTGCTTGCCGCGGCCGCCACGTCGTTGCGCGCTGTACTCGGCCAGCGGCTGGCTCTTGAAGTAGCCGGTGTGGCTGAGCGTCACGACCATGTCGGTCGGCGTGATCAGGTCTTCAGTGCCCAGATCTTGCGCGTTGTGCTCTATCTTGCTGCGTCGCACGCCGACCTTGGTCTGCCCGAACTCCTGCTTGATCGCCGCCAGTTCGTCCGAAATGATCGAGGTCACACGCTCGGGCGTGGCCAGGATGTTCAGCAAGTCGGCGATGGTGGTCATCACCTCCTTGTATTCACCGATGATCTTGTCCTGCTCCAGTCCGGTCAGGCGTTGCAGGCGCATCTGAAGGATTTCACCGGCCTGATCGTCGCTCAGACGGTACAGGCCATCTGCCTGCATGCCGAAGCTCTTCGGCAGTCCTTCGGGGCGGAAGGACTCGCGACCCCCGGGTGCTTCGCTTTCTGCACGAGCGAGCATCTCGCGCACCATCGACGAATCCCAGCTCTTGCTCATCAGCGCCGCCTTGGCGACCGGTGGCGTTGGCGATGCCTTGATGGTCTCGATGAATTCATCGATGTTCGCCAGAGCAACCGCCAGACCTTCGAGCACGTGGCCGCGTTCGCGGGCCTTGCGCAGTTCATAGACCGTGCGGCGCGTGACGACTTCGCGGCGATGCTCCAGGAAGACGGCGATCAGATCCTTCAGGTTGCACAGCTTGGGCTGGTTGTCGACCAGCGCGACCATGTTGATGCCGAAGGTGTCCTGGAGCTGCGTTTGCTTGTAGAGGTTGTTCAGGACCACTTCGGGGACTTCGCCCCGCTTGAGTTCGATGACGACTCGCATGCCGTCCTTGTCGGACTCGTCCTGGATGTGGCTGATGCCTTCCAGCTTCTTCTCATGCACCAGCTCGGCCATTCGCTCGAGCAGGTTCTTCTTGTTCACCTGATACGGGATCTCGTCGACGATGATCGACTGCCGCTGGCCCTTGTCGATGTCCTCGAAATGGCACTTGGCGCGCATCACCACACGGCCGCGGCCGGTGCGGTAACCGTCGCGCACGCCGTTCAGTCCGTAAATGATGCCGGCCGTCGGAAAATCCGGCGCCGGGATGATCTCCATCAGCTCGTCGATGGTGGCGGCCGGGTTCTTCAGCAGGTGCAGGCAGGCGTCGACGACCTCGTTGAGGTTGTGCGGCGGGATGTTGGTCGCCATTCCGACCGCGATGCCGCCCGAACCATTGACCAGCAGGTTCGGAAGCCTGCTCGGCATGACGAGCGGCTCTTTCTCGCTGCCGTCGTAGTTGGGCCCGAAATCGACGGTTTCCTTGTCCAGATCGGCGAGCATTTCGTGGGCGATCTTCGCCAGCCGGATTTCGGTGTACCGCATCGCCGCCGCGTTGTCGCCGTCGACCGAACCGAAGTTGCCCTGGCCATCGACCAGCATGTGGCGCAGCGAGAAATCCTGCGCCATCCGCACGATGGTGTCGTAGACCGACTGGTCACCGTGAGGGTGGTACTTGCCGATCACATCGCCCACGATGCGAGCCGACTTCTTGTAAGGCCGGTTCCAGTCGTTGTTCAACTCGTGCATCGCGAAGAGCACACGCCTGTGGACCGGCTTGAGTCCATCACGCGCGTCTGGTAGTGCGCGCCCGACGATCACGCTCATTGCGTAATCGAGGTACGACCGCCGCATCTCCTCCTCGAGACTGATCGGGAGGGTTTCCTTGGCGAACTGGCTCATGCTGGTGAAGGGGCGCTGTGCGCTGAATGAAGCGGGGTGTTGGTGGCGCGTGACCATCAACACTGATTGTAGGTGTCGGTCGCTGTGGTGACGCAGCAACATACGGCGCCCCAAAAACGAGCATTCCTAGCGATGCGCGCCATCGTGAATACCCTATGGCACAATGATTTCGCTGGCAAATTAAGGCAGAGATATCGATTGCCGCTCGAATTCCGGCCTCAGTTCGGAACCTTTTTTGCACATTTGATTGCACTGTCCCTCGAGAGGAAAACCATGATTAAGTTGAACAAGGTGGCATCGTCGTTTGCTGCTGCCGCTATGACGTTGGTGGTGACCGGCGCATTTGCGCAACAAACCGCTGTGGATAACTGGGTCAACGTGACCGGTCTGCCGTGGAAAAACGGTACGAATGAACTGTGCTGGCGTGATGCCAACTGGACGCCTGCTACTGCGCTGGCTGAATGTGATGGCGCCCTCAAGCCTGCGGCCAAGGCTGCGGCCGCTCCGGCGCCGGCTGCCCCCGCACCTGCTGCGGCGCCAGCGAAGGCAGCAGCAGCTGCTCCAGTCGTGGCCGCTGCAGCTGCACCAGCCAGCGAGAAGGTCACTTTCGCCGCTGACGCATTCTTCGACTTCGACAAGTCGGTGTTGAAGGATGAGGGCAAGGCCAAGCTCGACGACGTCGTCAGCAAGCTCGGTTCCATCAACCTTGAAGTGATCATCGCCGTCGGTCACACCGACGCGGTCGGCTCCGACGCCTACAATCAGGCACTGTCGGTGCGTCGCTCCGAAGCCGTCAAGGCCTATCTGGTCGGCAAGGGCGTCGAAAAGAATCGCGTCTACACCGAAGGCAAGGGCGAGAAGCAGCCTGTTGCAGACAACAAGTCCTCCGACGGACGCGCCAAGAACCGCCGCGTCGAGATCGAGGTTGTCGGTACGAAGACCAAGTAAGCCCAAGCGCTTGCTGCTATCCAGAAACCCCGCTTCGGCGGGGTTTTTCTTTGGGTACCATCCATCGATGACCTTGAACGCCGACCCCCAGGAACTCGCCAAATTCAGTGACCTGGCCCACCGCTGGTGGGATACCGAAAGCGAGTTCCGACCGCTGCACCAGATCAACCCACTGCGCCTGGACTGGATCGATCAGCGTGCTCGTATCTCTGGCAAGCGCGCCCTGGATGTCGGATGCGGCGGTGGCATCCTGTCTGACGCGATGGCGCGTCGAGGTGCCCAGGTACTGGGCATCGACCTGTCGACCAAGGCGCTGCGGGTGGCCACCCTGCACGCGCTGGAAGCCAGCACGCCGTCGATCGACTACCGCGAGGTGTCTGCCGAAGCGCTTGCCGACGAGATGCCAGAGCAGTTCGATGTCGTGACCTGCATGGAGATGCTGGAGCACGTGCCCGATCCCGCGTCCGTGGTGCAGGCCTGCGCCACGATGTGCCAGCCCGGCGGTTGGCTGTTCTTCTCTACCCTGAACCGCAATCTCAAGTCCTTCCTGTTCGCGATCGTCGGCGCGGAGCATGTGCTGAAGCTGCTGCCCAAGGGCACGCACGAATATGCCAAGTTCATCAAGCCGAGTGAGCTGGCGAATCACTGTCGCGCAGCGGGGCTGGATGTAACGGAGTCAAGCGGACTCGAATACAACCCGATCACCCGCCGCTACTGGTTGTCCGACAACACCAGCGTCAATTACATGTTCGCTTGCCGCAAGCCTGCATGAAATCGCAGGGCCATGCCGAGCTTTCACGTTGCAGCCCCTCAGGGCTGCGTCCCGGTTCGACCGTAAGTCGATGACGCGAAGCATCCTCGCGGTTCTGTTCGATCTGGACGGCACGGTCGTCGACAGTGCGCCCGATCTGGCCGGCGCGGCCAACGAGATGCGCCGCGCTCGCGGAATGACCGATGTCTCATACGACCGCTTGCGCGCGATGGTCGGTTCCGGTGCGCGGGGCCTGGTCGGCGAGGCCTTCGGCGTGGGGCCGGGCGACGAGACCTTCATCGAGCTGCGCGACGAATTCCTGGCTCGCTACGAGTCGCGGATGACCCAACAGACACGCGTGTTCGAGCAGGTCGAGCCGTTGCTCGATGCGCTGGATGCGAGGTCGCTGCCGTGGGGCATCGTCACCAACAAGGCCATGCGATTTGCCGACCCGCTGGCACGGGCGCTCGGTCTCTACGATCGGGCTGCGGTGGTGATCGCTGGAGACACCACGCCTCATTCCAAGCCGCATCCGGCGCCACTGCTCGAGGCTGCGAGACGCATGCGAGTCGACCCTGCTCGTTGCCTCTACATCGGCGACGACCTGCGGGACGTGCAGGCCGGGCATGCCGCCGGCATGCGCACGGTGGCGGTCACCTGGGGCTATCTGGGTGTGGGCGAGCCCGTCGAATCCTGGGGTGCCCATCACACCGTCGATGCAGCGATGGACGTCCTGGATTTGCTGTCGGCTTGAAGCGTTGGCTTTGCATCAATCGCCGTTCGTCAATGCGGTGATCGCTTCGTGGTCGCCTGGCTCGGGTGGGGGCTCGTTACGGTGTGGCGAGTGCACCGCTCAGCGCACGGTCAAGCCCGCGGGTCCGTCTGTCACCTCGCCGATCACGGCCGCCGTCGCGAACCCTTGTCGCCTGAAAATCGACAGCACTTCGTCCACCTTGTCTGCGCGGCACGACACCAGGAGGCCGCCGCTGGTCTGCGGGTCATTGAGCAGCGCGATATCGATGTCGGCGAAACCGGCCGGCAGGTTGACATGTGGGCCGTGGCTGACCCAGTTGCGCCCGGATGCGCCGGTCACCATGCCCTGGGCCGCGAGTTCGCGCACGCCCACCAGCAGAGGCACCTGGTCCCAGTCGATGATCGCCCGCACGCCTGCGCCGCGAGCCAGTTCGAGTGCATGGCCGGCAAGCCCGAAGCCGGTGACGTCGGTGAGCGCGTGCACGCCATCCAGCCGGGCCAGCTCGACGCCGGGCGTGTTCAGCTTTGTCGTGCTGGCGATCATCTGTGCGTAGCCTTCCAGACCGAGCGCGTTCTTCTTCAGCGCTGCCGACAGCACGCCGATGCCCAGCGGCTTGCCCAGCACCAGCTTGTCTCCGGGTCTCGCATCCGCGTTGCGCTTGACGCGGCTTGGATGCACCAGCCCCAGCACGACCAGGCCATAGATCGGCTCGACCGAATCGATCGTGTGCCCGCCAGCGATCGGGATGCCGGCTTCAGCGCAGATGCTTTGGCCTCCCTCCAGGATGGCGGCGATGGTCTCGATCGGCAGCACGTTGATCGGCATGCCGACGAGTGCGAGCGCGAAGATCGGGGTGCCGCCCATCGCGTAGACATCGCTGATGGCATTGGTCGCGGCGATGCGTCCGAAGTCGCGCGGGTCATCGACGATCGGCATGAAGAAATCCGTGGTCGCGATCAATGCCTGCTCGTCGTTGAGCTGGTAAACCGCCGCGTCGTCGGCGGTCTCTATGCCGACCAGCAACTCCTTCGGAATCGGAAATCCCGAGCTGCTCTTCAGGATTTGCGAGAGCACGCCGGGAGCGATCTTGCAGCCGCAGCCTCCGCCATGGGCTAGCGATGTCAGACGCGGGGCGGCGGGGCGATCGGAGGGTGTGGTGGTAGTCATCGGTTGTCCTGTGGGGCTTCGGCGTGCATGGCCGTGCGTTGCATCGCCGCAGTGATCAGTTGATGCAGCCGGTGTCGTTCGGCTGCCGGTGAAAACAATGCAGAGCGTTGTTCGCCCTGGGCGCGCAGACGCGCCAGGAAGGGTGCATCGTCGCGGGCTCGCTCGATCAGCGCAGCCAGGCTCGCATCATCGCCCACCTCGAAATAGCCTTGATGTGCGGAGCCCAGCATGCCGATGTTTCCGGGGATGCGCGAGGCCAAGACGGCGGTACCGCTTTGCACGGCCTCCAGAACGACGTGTGCGCCGCCTTCCATCCTGCTGCTGTTGACCAGCAGATGAGCACACTGAATGCGGCGTCGAGTGTCTGCGTGGGGGCGTGCGCCGAGCCAGCGAAAGGTGGGCAGCGAGGCCTGCCCGCCTCGAATTGCTTCGGCGAGTGAGTCGTCCAGCGAGTCTCCGATCAGGTCGATGCGGATGTCGTTCCGGTTCGCCAGCCGTCCGGCGGCCCGCAACAGCGTCAGCGGGTCCTTTTCGGCTCGCAGGTGACCGACGAAAATCACGTGCAGCGCACGCTTCGGCGGTGGGACCGGCTGGCGTGGCGGCGCCGATTGAAAGATCACACACGCTTTGTCTCTGCATGTCGGTGGCAGGGCCGCGAGCCCCTGATCCTGCAGCACCACCAGGTGCGTGGCGCGCCGCAGCGTGTCCTGCGCCGAGGCGTCGTCGCGTATGTCACGGTACAGGTCGGTGCCGGTCAGCGCGACGATGCAGGGTCGCGTCGGGTGCGCGGCGACGTAGGCTGCGACTGAGTCGGCTGAACGTCTTGCATGGAGCGCGATCAGCACGTCACAAGGTTGGCCGTGCCAGCCTCCGATCACCTCGGTGTGAAAATCGGGTCGCAACATTCGGGACCATCGCGATGCGGTCTGCCAGTTGCCGTTGTTGGCCGCTGCAAGCGCGGGGCTTGCGATCAGCACGGTGGGCCGGCGGGTCATGGTGGTCACGTGGGCATGCCGGAAGCTGGAGATGACTTGAACAAGAAGGCGTCGGAAAAATGCGGTGGAGACGCCGGCAATGCCCGTTCGCCCTGGTTGCGCACCGCCAGCAAGGATCTGCTGTCGCTGGCGCTGATGGATGCCAGAAATCATACGTTGCGCTGGCTGTCGGTCTACGAAGCCGGCCTCGACGCCATGGGCTGGCGCGTGCCGATGCGTCCCGAACTGAATCCGCCGCTCTGGGAGGCCGGCCACATCGGCTGGTTCCAGGAATACTGGATCGGTCGCCATGTGCAGCGCCAGCGCGGCACCGCGTGTGATCCGACCGGTGTCCGGCTTGCATCGATCGAACCGCAGGCCGACAGCTGGTACGACTCGTCGGCCGTGCCGCACGACAGCCGCTGGCTCCTCGATCTGCCCGGACTGCAGCACACCAAGGACTACCTGGCCGAGACGATGGAGATCACGCTCGATCTGCTGGATGCGATCGATGCCGACGTCGACGATCCGGATGCGGCGCTGTATTTCCACCGGCTTGCGCTGTTTCACGAAGACATGCACGGCGAAGCCTTCGCAATGATGGCGCAGACGTTGGGCCTGAAGGTTCCCACTGGCGATGGCTGCGGATCAGATCTGCTGGCGCCCGCAGCAGGCCGGGTCCATGCGGCCCAGCGTCCACCGCTGACTTTTCTGCCGATGCGCTGGACCTTGGGTCTGGCACGCGGCGACGGTTTCGTTTTCGACAACGAAGCTTCGGCACACGAGGTGGCATTGCCCGAGTTCGAGATCGACGCGCAGGCCGTGACCTGGGCGCAGTACGCCGAGTTCGTCGAGGACGGTGGTTATGACGACGAGCGATGGTGGTCGGCTGCTGGATGGCAGTGGGTGCAGCGCGAGGGTCGGCGCGTGCCGCGCCACGTCGACCAGCTGCGTCAGGGCGTGCTGCAGCGGCGCTTCGGTGCGCTGGTCAATCTGCCGATGCATCGACCGGTGGTTCACGTCAGCTGGTACGAGGCCGACGCCTGGTGCCGCTGGGCCGGGCGTCGGCTGCCGACCGAGGTCGAGTGGGAAGCCGCTGCGCATGCTGGCGCCGCGCGGGGATTCCGCTGGGGCGATGTCTGGGAGTGGACTGCCACCACCTTTCGCGCCTACCCCGGGTTCAATGCCGACCCGTACCGCGACTATTCGCAGCCGTGGTTCGGCACGCACAAGGTGCTGCGCGGTGCGTCGTTCGCCACCAGTGCTCGCCTGCGTCACTCGAAATTCCGCAATTTCTACCGTCCCGAGCGTGACGACCCGTTCTGCGGCTTCCGCAGTTGCACCGCCTGAGTCGCCTCTGAACATGCCCCTTCATGGGGGGGCTGTTTTTCCCTTGGCGCGGTATCCTGCTGGCCGCATCCGGTATGGGAACGGTGTGCTCTGAACGACACAGCTGCAAGGCCCGGGGGCCCGAGCTGCCGGACGGCACTGAAACCAGCGAGGCCCCACCATGAACATCCGTTGTACGCCTCGTCGAATGCCGTGCGCCGCGATCGCGACGCTCTGGTGCGGTGTCCTGGCGTTTGCTCTTGCTGCCCCGATGGCGGCACGCGCACAGACCTCAGAAACCACTGCCGCCATCGATGCGTGGTCCTACCGCATTGTTCCGGGCGACACGCTGATCGGTATTTCCGATGAGTACATGGTTCGCCCTGCGGACTGGCCGCGACTGCAACGGCTGAACCGGATCGCCGATCCGCTGCGGTTGGTGCCGGGCAGCGAGGTGCGCATCCCGACCGATTGGCTGCGCCAGATGGTCACCGTGGCAGAGGCCGTGTTCGTGCGGGGCGACGTGATGGTGCGGCACTCCCCATCCGAGCCGGCGGTCACCGTGCCGATCGGCGCCACGCTGCGCGCCGGCGATGTCGTGCGCACCGCAGCCGATTCCTCATTGACATTGCGCTTTGCGGATGGATCGCGGCTGCTGGTGGTGCCCGACAGCGAGGTCGCGATCGTGGAACTGCTCGCGGTCGGTCGGGCGGCCCGGCCCAGCCTGAAGGTGCGACTGGAGCGCGGCAGCGCCGATGCCCTGGTGGTGCCGCGCCCAGCGCGCGACACCCGTTTCGAGATCCGCACCCCGGCGGTCAACCTCGGGGTGCGCGGCACCGAGTTCCGCGCCCGCGTCGATCCGAACCCGTCGGTGACGCGCGCCGAGGTGCTGGTAGGCAGTGTGGTGGCCACCGGGATCGGGGCCGTCAAAGTCGCAGACAACAGGACCCAGAACGGGGTCACCGTCGATGCCGGTCTCGGCATCGTGGCCGAGGCGGGCCGACCGATCGCGGCGCCGCAACGTCTGATCGGTGCGCCGGACCTGAGCGCGGTGGAACCGCTGCTCGAACGTGTACCACTGCGCCTGTCCTGGCCGGCGATGCCGGGAGCAAGGGGCTACCGTGCGCAAATCTACGCGGCAGATTCAAGCGACCAACTTCTGCTCGACGGGGTGTTCACAGACGCCTCGGCGCGCTGGGCCGATCTGCCCGATGGGCGCTATCGGCTGCGGGCGAGGGCGCTCGATGCGCAGTCGCTCGAAGGACTGGATGCCAGTGCGACTTTCGTGCTGAACGCCCGGCCCGAGCCCCCGTTCACGAGCGCACCGGCGAACGGCGGTAACGCTTACGGTGAGGCCGCCGAACTGCGCTGGGCGCGTCCGATGGCGGCCGCCCGTTTTCGCCTGCAGGTGGCCACCGATCCCGACTTCAAGAGCGCGCTGTTCGACAGCAGCGATCTGACTGAGACCTCGCGCAGCATGTCCTTGCCGCCCGGCCGCTACCACTGGCGTGTCGCCAGCATCGCGGCCGACGGTGATCTCGGGCCGTTCGGCGATGTTCAGTCATACACGCAGAAGCCCGAGCCTGTCAGCCCGGCGCTGGACCCACCGGAACCGGGCGCGGATGGACTGTTGTTGCGCTGGCAACGCCCCGAGGCCGGCCGAAAGGTGCGCTTCCAGGTCGCCACGGACGGCGACTTCGCTCAGGTCGTGCTCGACGAGACGACCGATGCCGCGCAGACGTTGCTCAAATACCCGGCCCCGGGCACCTACTACCTGCGAGCACGCACCATCGAGTCCGATGGGTTCGAGGGCCCGTTCGGTACGCCACAGCAGATCGATGTCCCTCGCTCGCCCTGGTGGTGGCTGGTGCCGGGTGGCCTGATGCTTTTGCTGCTCTGAGAGACCGCATGGCCATGGCGACTGCCCCAACCAGGTTGAGCTCCGTCCCCTCCAGTGCGACGGCCGAGTGTTGGTATGGCCTGGCCTGGGTGCCGGTGGTGGCACTGCTTCTTGCCTGGCTGGTGGCGCAAAGTTCCCTGCACGAAAGGCTCACCGATGCGATCGGCGACGTGGGAATGCGCTGGATCGCGTCTGCTCAGCAGTTCGACGAACTCGTCATCGTGGACATCGATGACGCCTCGCTGCAGGCGATGGCGCCGCAGCTCGGCGACTGGCCGTTTCGGCGCGACGCCTACGCGCTGATGCTCGATTACCTGCGCGACGCCGGAGCCCGCGCGGTCGTGTTCGACATCGTCTTCGGCGGCCCGCGTCAGGGAGACGATCTGCTGGCGCGGGCCATCAACCAGCGTGCCGACGTGGTGCTGGCTGCCTCGGGCATGAAGCAGGCGATCGAGGACAGCGCGACGACCTCCATCGACATCGACCGCCTGTCGATGAGCGCCCCGCCGAACAGCGACTCGACGCGCTGGCCGGCGATGTCGCTGCCGTCGCAGCCACTGCTGTCTGCGCTGGCGCAGCCCGGCGCCCTGGGCGTCATCAGCACCCCGCTCGATGCCGATGGCCGGATGCGCCGGTTGCCGTTGGTGCAGCAGGTCGACACGCGCGTGCTGCCTTCCTTGCCGGTGGCGGGCGTGCTGGTCGGGATGGACGAGGCGGCGCGCGTGTTCAGTCACACACGCAGCGACGTGCTCGTGGGCGAGCACCGCTGGCCGGTCGATGAGCAGGGAACGGCGCATGTCGTGCTGCCGACCAACGCCGACGCGGTGCGCACGCTCAGCTTCGAGTCCGTGATGGCTGCCGCGCTCGGTGCCGAGGACACCCCGAAGCTGCGCGCTGCGATCAAGGGACGCACGGTGTACGTCGGCAGCAGCGCCTTCCTCGGTGACGACGTGATCACGCCGCTCGGTCCGCGCTCGGGCACCGCCCTGCTGGCGATGTTCCAGGGCGCGCTGGCCCGCGATCAGGTGCTGCAACCGGTCAGTGCGCCGGTGCAGGCGCTGTTGATCGCTGTGGCACTGCTGCCGTGCGCTGCGCTCTGGCGCCGGGGCCGGCCGGTGCTGGCGCTCGACGGTGCGTGGGCGCTGCTGACGCTCGCAGCGATCCTTGCCATCAGCCTGCTCTGGCTGGCGCGCGGCTGGCAGTGGATCGATGTCGTGACGCCCGCCTGCGTGGTGGCGCTGGTGTTCGTGCTGTCCGCAGCGACGCAGTGGCGCCGGACGATTCAGGCCAATCTCCGGTTGACGCATGAACGCGCCGTGGCCGAAGCGGCCAACCAGGCCAAGAGCGAATTCCTCGCCAGCGTCAGCCACGAGATCCGCACCCCGCTCAATGCGGTGCTCGGCATCGCCGAGGTGCTGTCGCGCACCGAGTTGTCGACCGAGCAACGGCGTTACGTCGATGTGTTTCGCAGCTCCGGTGCGACGCTTTGCAACCTGATCAACGATCTGCTCGATCTGTCGAAAATCGAGGCCGGCAAGCTCGAACTCGACCGCGCGGCGTTTTCGCTGCGCGACCTGCTCGCTGAGCAGATGGCGCTGCTGAAGCCGCTGGCCGAGGCCAGGCACCTCGCGTTGAGCTGGCGAATCGATGACGCGGTCGGCCCGCGCATCGAAGGCGACCGGCAGCGGCTGGGGCAGGCGATCGTCAACCTCGTCGGCAACGCGATCAAGTTCACCCAGCAGGGCGGCGTGTCGATCGAGGTGCATCGCGAGCCGAACGGTCTGCTGCGCTTCGATGTCGCCGACACCGGGATCGGCATCGTGAGCAGCAAGTTCGAGCTCATATTCCAGCCTTTCGTGCAGGCCAATGGGGGTGTGACGCGTTCATACGGCGGCACCGGCCTCGGGCTGTCCATCACCAAGAGCCTGGTCGAGCTGATGGGTGGAACCATCCGGGTCGAAAGCCGACCCGGTCTGGGTTCGACCTTCAGCTTCACGATCGAGGCACCGTCGGTTTCCGAGGACGCCGAGGTGCGCTATGAAACACCGTTGTCGACCGAACCACCCGCACAGCGGTCACTGATGGGTGAGGTGAACCTGCCTCGTGATGACGATGCCCCGGCGCCGCCGATCCTGCTGGTCGACGACAACGACGTGAACCTGATCGTGACCGAGGCGCTGCTGCGCGACACCGGTTTCACGGTCGAAATGGCCCGCAGCGGCGAGGCGGCGATCGGCAAGTTCGAGAGCGGCCGCTACAGCTTGGTCATGATGGATGTGCAGATGCCCGGCATGGACGGCCTCGCAGCGACACGCGAAATCCGTCGCATCGAATCCGAGGACGGTCGCGCGCGCACCCCGGTGGTGGCGCTCACCGCGAACGCCTTCGACAGCGACGAGCAACGCAGCCTCGACGCCGGCTGCGATGCCCACCTGACCAAGCCCCTGAGTCGTCAGCGGCTGATCGATGCGGTCATGGCTCTGACGACGGTTCGGGGGCGGCCGGGTGCGCAGTCTGCGGTGAAGCCGTCGGTCGCCAGCCCCTGGGTCGACCGCGACCTGCCGCCGCCTGTTGCGGTGGTGACGGGGGCCGTGGCGGAAAGTGTCCCGGCTCCGTTGGATGCCATCGACACGTCCGCAGCCTTGTCGGCCTTGAACGAAGACCATGCGCTTTACCAACGCCTGCTGGCGCATGCCAAGGTGTTCATGGGCTCGTGGAACCAGGACATCGGCAGCGCGCTGAATGCCACCGATGTGGCTCCCGCGCTGCGCCTGGTGCACGATCTGCAAGCCATCGCGGAACGCATCGGTGCGAACACGCTCGCCGATGCGGCGGCATCGCTCGACGCTGCCTTGCGCTTCGGTGATGTCGATGGCGTGCAGCGTGCCCGCGCGCTGGTGTCGCAGCGGGTGCAGGAGGCGTTGCTCTCGCCGTCGCTGGTGGGCGAAGAAGCGGTGGCCGAATCGGCGCAGCGTCGCTGAGCCTTCGGCTACGTCTTCGGCTTGCGGTAGGTCCACCACGGCAGCACCGCACGCAGCGACAGCACCTCGCCGCTGCCGGTCGCGCTGTAGCCGGGGATGCTTTCGATGATCGATTGCCACGCCGGTTCGCGCAGCGCGCGCAGCAGCGCCGCAACATGTGGGTGTTCGAGTTGCGCGGCCAGGGTTACCAGGAAATAGTTCTCGCGTGCCAGCGGCACGAAGTCGAGGCCGTTGTCGAGCGCTGCGACTTCGATGCCGAAGGCGGCATCGGCGTTGCCGCTGGCGACCACGACTGCGGCCGCCTGGTGCGAGGGCTCGGTGCGGTCGAAGCCGCCGATCTGCTCCGGCTTGAGGTGCTGCGCCGCCAGCAGTTCTTCCAGCACCACGCGCGTTCCGGTGCCGCGCGGGCGGTGCACGAAGCGCAGCCCGGGGCGCGTCAGATCGTGGAGTGAATGGATGTCGAGCGGGTTGCCCGCCGCGACCATCAACCCCTGATTGCGCTGCGCGAAGCCGATCAGCTTGTGTCGCCCCGGCTTCAGCATCGGCCGGTAGACGCGGGCCGTCGGCGAGCGCAGCGGCGCTGCCGTCAGCGCGTGGAAGCCGGCCAGCAGGCAGCGGCCTTCGTTGAGGGCGGCCAGCGCGTCGACGCTGCCGGTGAACTGGATGTCGAGGTGCAGCCGGTGCCGGGCCTGCACCCACTCGCGCAGGCGCGGCAGCGCGTGGTCGTGGCTGGCGTACATCGGGATCACGCCGGCGCTCTCGTCGAAGGCGATCGCAAACGCGCGCTGCAGTTCGACGCGCATCGCCTCGATCTGCGGCGCCAGGCGGGCCTGTGCGTGGCGCTCGGCCCACAGCAGCTTGGCGCCGAACGGCGACAGCGTCGCCGGTTGCCCCTTGGCCCAGACGACCAGTGTGTGGCCGAGTTCGATCTCCCAGCGCTTGAGCTCGCCCCAGACATGCCGATACGACAGACCGAGCAGGCGGGCCGCGCCCGAGATCGACCCGCTGCGATGGATCGCATCGAGCAGGGTCATCAGCGGGTGATGCAGGTCCTGCGCGCCGGGGTTCGAGTCCGTGGCAGCGGACGTCGAAGGCGTCGTGCGGTCACCGACCAGCGCGTAGTTGAGCGAAATCTTATGCATTCGACTTCATAGGGTCGGGCGGGTCGTTGGGACCTAGGATAAGCGTCGCCTCCCGCACTGCGTTTCTCCCTTCGATTCCATGACCGCGTTTTTCGACAGCCTGCTCGGCATCCTCCAGTTGGTGACCAGTGGGGACCCCCAGCTGTGGAAGATCGTCGGCCTGTCGCTGGGCGTCAGTGCGGCGGCCTGCGTGATCGCGACCACCGTCGGCCTGCTGCTCGGTGCGGCCGTCGCGGTCGGGCAGTTTCGCGGGCGTCGCGCGGTGCTGGTGCTGATGAACACGCTGCTTGCGCTGCCGTCGGTGGTGGTCGGGCTGCTGGTCTATCTGCTGCTGTCGCGCGCCGGTCCGCTGGGCTCGATGGGTATCCTGTTCACGCCGTCGGCGATGGTGGTCGCGCAGGCCATCCTGGTGACGCCGATCGTGGCGGCGCTGGCGCGCCAGACCATCGAGGATGCGATGCGCGACCACGGCGAGCAACTGCAATCGCTGGGTGCGAGCCGCTTCGCCTGCGCGCTGATCATCGCGTGGGACGAGCGCATGGTGCTGTTCACGCTGGCGCTGGTGGCGTTCGGCCGCGCGGTGTCGGAGGTCGGCGCGGTGATGATCGTCGGCGGCAACATCGACGGCGTGACGCGCGTGATGACCACCGCGATCGCGCTCGAGACCAGCAAGGGCGACCTGCCGCTGGCGCTGGCGCTGGGCTTCGTGTTGCTGACGGTCGTGTTGCTGATGAACGCGCTGGTCGCGGTGCTGCGTGACTGGCGCGTTCGTGCCGACGTGCGGGTGGCACGCGCATGAGTGCGCCGCTCGTCGAGTTGCGGGGAGGCACGGTCGTTCTGGGCGGTCGCACGGTGCTCGATCGCATCGACTTGGCGGTGCGGCCTGGCGAGCGCATCGCGCTGGTCGGTGCCAACGGCGCCGGCAAGACGACGCTGCTGCGTGCCTTGCACGGGCTGGTGCCGTTGACCGCTGGCCTGCGCACGATCGCGGCCGATGCCGACGCGCCGCGCATCGCGATGGTGTTCCAGCGCCCCTTCATGCTGCGCGACAGCTTGCTGGCCAACATCGAACTCGGGCTGCGTTTGCAGGGACGCTCGGCGGCCGAGCGCCGCGAGATCGCGATGCATGCGCTGGAGCAGGTCGGTCTGGCGGCGCAGGCGCAACGGCCCGGTCGCACGCTGTCGGGCGGGCAGCAGCAGCGCGCCGCGCTGGCCCGGGCCTGGGCGCTGAAGCCGCAGCTGCTGCTGCTCGACGAGCCGACCGCCAGCCTCGACCCGAGCGCCAAGCGCGAGGTCGAGGACCTGATCGCCGGCTTTGCGGCGCAGGGCATCACCGTCGTGATGAGCTCGCACAACCTCGGCCAGGTCAAGCGCCTCAGTTGCCGCGTGCTGTACGTCGAGACCGGCCGCGTGCTGGCCGATGTCGCCACCGATCACTTCTTCCACGGCACCCTGCCGGCGGAAGCCGCTCTGTTTTTGAAAGGAGAACTGCCATGGGTTTGAAGAGCTTCCCGCGACGAGTGCTGCTCGGTGCATTCATTGCCGTCTGTGGATGGGCCGCCAACGCGCAGGAACGCAGCATCGTGATGGCTTCGACCACCAGCACCGAGCAGTCGGGGCTGTTCGCGCACCTGCTGCCGGCCTTCAAGGCGGCGCGCAACATCGACATCAAGGTCGTCGCCCTGGGCACCGGACAGGCGCTCGACCTGGGCCGACGCGGCGATGCCGACGTGCTGTTCGTGCACGACCAGGTCGCCGAGGAGAAATTCGTCGCCGAAGGATTCGGCCTCAAGCGAATGCCGGTCATGTACAACGATTTCGTCGTGGTCGGACCGAAGGACGATCCCGCCGGCGTCAAGGGCAAGGACGTGGCCGAGGCGCTGCGCAAGCTGTCGACGGCCCAGGGCGCGTCCTTCGTGTCGCGCGGCGACAAGAGCGGCACGCACGCCGCCGAGCTGCGCTTCTGGAAAGCGGTCGGCATCGATCCGCCTGCAGGCAAGGTGCCAGGCTACAAGGAGTGCGGCTGCGGCATGGGCCCGGCGCTCAACATCGCGTCGTCGACGAATGCCTACGCGCTGACCGACCGTGGCACCTGGCTCAACTTCAAGAACCGCGGCGACCTGGCCATCCTCGTCGCGGGCGACACCAAGCTCTTCAACCAGTACGGCGTGATCGTCGTCAACCCGGCCAAGCACCCTCACACGAAGACCGAGCTGGCGCAGGCCTTCGCCGACTGGGTCGTGTCGACCGACGGGCAGGCCGCGATCGCCGGCTACAAGATCGGCGGCGAGCAGCTGTTCTTCCCGAACGCCAACGCGAAGCCCTGAGCGGCGATCGTGCCGGGGCGGCTGGTCCAAAACAGCGCACACGCCCTGCATCCCAAGACCCCTGCCGCCCAGGGGTGTGGCAGCGCGCCACAGAAGGGTCGGTTTGATCCCGAAATCAGCACCGCCCGCGTCGCTATGCACGCCAGGTCATAAGGGATCGCCTGCGCTACGCAGGCCGATCGCAGCGCCGAACAATGCTCTCCCGGCCCGATGATTTCGGGGACCTGTGCGCCGCTGTCGGCGCGCGATCCTCCGACCCTCGCCAGCGATCAACCTCACCTTTGGAGACACGACATGGACATGCTCGAACCCGGAAAATTCGGAACCGCTGTGGCGTTCAAGAAGCGCTACGGCAACTACATCGGCGGCCAATGGGTCGCACCGGCGAAGGGCCAGTATTTCGAGAACATCACGCCGATCACCGGCAAGGTGTTCTGCGAGATCCCGCGCTCGACCGCCGAGGACGTGGAACGGGCCCTCGACGCCGCTCATGCCGCCAAGACCGCGTGGGGCAAGACCTCGCCGACCGAGCGCGCGAACATCCTGAACAAGATCGCCGACCGCATCGAAGCCAACCTGCCGATGCTGGCTGCGGCCGAGACCTGGGACAACGGCAAGCCGATCCGCGAGACGACGTTCGCCGACCTGCCGCTGGCCGTCGATCACTTCCGCTACTTCGCCGGTTGCATCCGCGCGCAGGAAGGCACGATCAGCACCATCGACGACAAGACCTACGCGTACCACTTCCATGAGCCGCTCGGCGTCGTCGGCCAGATCATTCCGTGGAACTTCCCGCTGCTGATGGCAGTGTGGAAGCTGGCTCCGGCGCTCGCCGCCGGCAATTGCGTCGTGCTGAAGCCGGCCGAGCAGACGCCGGTGTCGATCCTGGTGCTGATGGAAGTCATCGGCGACCTGCTGCCGCCGGGCACGCTGAACGTCGTCAACGGCTTCGGCCTGGAGTGCGGCAAGCCGCTGGCGTCGAACCCGCGCATCGCCAAGATCGCGTTCACCGGCGAGACCACGACCGGTCGTTTGATCATGCAATACGCCGCGCAGAACCTGATCCCGGTCACGCTCGAACTCGGTGGCAAGTCGCCCAACGTGTTCTTTGCCGACGTGATGGACAAGGACGACGCCTTCTTCGACAAGGCGCTCGAAGGCTTCGCGATGTTCGCGCTGAACCAGGGCGAGGTCTGCACCTGCCCGTCGCGCGCGCTGATCCAGGAATCGATCTACGACCGCTTCATCGAGCGCGCTGTCAAGCGTGTGGCAGCGATCAAGCAGGGCAACCCGCTGGACATGGAAACGATGATCGGCGCCCAGGCGTCGAGCGAGCAGCTCGAGAAGATCGTCAGCTACCTCGACCTCGGCAAGCAGGAAGGCGCCCAGTGCCTGACCGGCGGAGCCCGCGCGACGATGACGGGTGACCTCGCCGGCGGCTACTACGTGCAGCCCACGGTGTTCAAGGGCCACAACAAGATGCGCATCTTCCAGGAAGAGATCTTCGGCCCGGTGCTGTCGGTCACGACCTTCAAGGACGAGGAAGAAGCGCTCGCCATCGCCAACGACACGCTGTATGGACTCGGTGCTGGCGTCTGGAGCCGCAACGGCAACGTGGCCTTCCGCATGGGGCGCGGCATCCAGGCCGGCCGCGTGTGGACCAACTGCTACCACCAGTACCCGGCGCACGCCGCCTTCGGTGGCTACAAGCAGTCGGGCATCGGTCGCGAGAACCACAAGATGATGCTCGACCACTACCAGCAGACCAAGAACCTGCTCGTCAGCTACGACGAGAACAAGATGGGCTTCTTTTGAGCGTCTTGCTCGATCAGGCCGCGCTGGCCGAAGCGCCGCTGCAGGTCACCGCGACTGCAGCGACGCTCGAACTGCTCGGGCGCATCGTGGCGCTGCACGGCCCGGTGATGTTTCACCAGTCGGGTGGTTGCTGCGATGGCAGCGCGCCGATGTGCTATCCGGCTGGCGAGTTCCTGATCGGCGATCAGGACAAGCTGCTCGGGTACATCGGCAGCATGCCGTTCTACATCAGCGCGTCGCAGTTCGAGTACTGGAAGCACACGCAGCTGATCATCGACGTGGTGCCGGGACGGGGTGGGATGTTCTCTCTCGAAGGGTCGCTGGGGTTGCGGTTTTTGACTCGGTCGTTGTTGTTTACCGATTCGGAGTTTGGTTCGCTTGTCTTGCAGGGTCGAGCTACTGCTTGATGGGGCTTTTTGCGTTGCAGCCCGCCGGGTTTCGGCCCGGCTGCCGAGTTACTTTTTTCTGCCGGCCCAGAAAAACGTAACCAAAAAAGAGGGCCCGAACACCAGCCATTTGATCGGCTCGCTTCGGCTACACACCTCCTCCAAAGGCTCTGGCTCGAGAACACTCTCCGAGCTACTTCAGCGGTTTCCTCGCTCACATTCAGACGACTCGGTATCGACACAGCTCGACCCTGCGGGTCATCGCGACGATGACCCGCAGGGTCGAGCCGTAACGAGAACAAGCGGATTGGCGTTAGCGAGGAACGCGAGGCCATAGCCCGGTGACCGTTCTCGTGCCAGAGCCTCTGCCGTCAGCCTTCTGGCCGCAGCGTGACACCCAAATCGGCTGGTGTTCAGGCACTCTTCTTTGGTGACTTTCTTCTGTGCCAGCAGAAGAAAGTTACTCGGCCGCCGGGCCGAAACCCGGCGCGGTGCCAGCAAGGCAAACCCCACCTGTCTGGGCAGAACCCGACGTGGTCTACCGAAAGCAGGCGCAACCCGCTGCGCGAAAATCAAAGCG
>JAURWR010000068.1 GCA_030654805.1 Burkholderiaceae bacterium | reverse complement strand
CCCCCCATCCACAGGCCCTTGCGCTTGGACGCCGCGATCTTGTCGCGAATGCGCTCCCCGGTGACCTCGCGCTCGAACTGCGCAAACGACAGCAGCACGTTCAGTGTCAGCCGACCCATCGACGAGGTCGTGTTGAACTGCTGCGTCACCGACACGAACGAGACGTCGTGCGCATCGAACAGCTCGACCATCTTCGCGAAGTCCGCCAGTGACCGGGTCAGCCGATCGATCTTGTAGACCAGGATGATCCGCACCCGACCCAAGGCCACATCGGCCAGCAACCGACGCAACCCAGGACGCTCCACGTTCCCACCCGAGAACCCGCCGTCCTCGTATGCGCCGACAGCTTTCCAGCCCTGCGTCTTCTGACTCAACACAAATGCCTCGCAGGCCTCGCGCTGCGCATCCAGCGAATTGAAGCCTTGCTCCAGACCGTCCTCCGACGACTTGCGCGTGTAGATCGCGCAGGGCAGAGAAGCCACCTTCGCACTCACGAGCGCAACCCGAAGAACAAGGGTCCGGACCAGGCCGTCCCGGTGATCGAACGCGAGATCGCGGTCAGGCTGCGCCAGGTCCGGCCGGAATACTCGAACCCGGAAGACAACACCGTCA
Organism: Burkholderiaceae bacterium; assembly: GCA_030654805.1. Taxonomy (GTDB): domain Bacteria; phylum Pseudomonadota; class Gammaproteobacteria; order Burkholderiales; family Burkholderiaceae_C; genus PBB1. The sequence continues at coordinate 49,858 of JAURWR010000068.1, read as the reverse complement.
CATGGTGCGTCTGCCCCTGCCACTCCCGCAGCAGCCGAGTTCCCGGAGCCAGCGACACCGAAGGTGAAGCGCAGGAAGTCGACCGACGCAGACCCCGCACCATCCGATCGACCCGACCGGCCCCGGCAAGAGCCTCCATCTGGATCCGCCAAGCCAGCGCAGCACGCAGCATGGCCACCTGGACATGACGCGGGGCAGGGTGGTCGAACACCGCCGCCCAGCGCTCGACCAAGCCGGGTCGATCAAGCGCTGCCAGCTCGGCCAGCGCATCCGCCACGCTCACGCGCCGACCGCCGCGACGATTCGGTAGCGACGAGGATCAGATGCATCCGCCGCATCGCACACCACGTTCAGCCCGAGCCGCTTGCGCAGCACGCCGCTGATCGTGCCGCGCACCGTGTGGGCCTGCCAGCCGGTGAGCGACATCATCTGCTCGAGCGTTGCGCCCGAGGTCGCGTTCAGCAGCGATATCAAGCGCGCCTGCTTGCTGGTGCCGATCGGTTCGGCAGGGGCGGGCGGCGCGATCGGCAGGTCAATGTCGACCTTCGCACGACCGCGTCGTGCGGGCTTCGCGATCACCACCGGTATCACCGGGACTGCGATCTTCTTCGTGGACCGGACCTTCGTCGCAGTGGTCTTCGAGCGGGTTGCATTCGCTTTCATCGAGCTTCTCCTGGTGTCCGACGCGACCTTCGCGGCGGTGCACCAGTAACGCTCTGCGTGCGGCACGCATCAAGTCATTTGTGCCGCGTCAGACCCTCGCTCCAGGGCTGCTCATCACGGCCTTCAAGTCGACTCGACGGAAGGTATGCCCAGCCTCAACCAGGCCACCGCCGCTGCCTCCGGCTCCAGCTCGCGCCAGCGTTCCTGCTCCCACAGTTCAGCCGCCGCCTCGGCCAGGTCCGCGCCGGCCGGCCGGGGCCACTCCTCCCGCAGCCGCAGCGCGCAGCGAGCGATCCATTGCGAAGTTTCCATACCGACCTCCCGGGCATCCACGACAATACTGTGAAAATATACAGCTTCCCACTCCTCATCGTCGACTTCAAAGCCCTCTTCCGTTCTTCCCTCCCATCACCCCACCCATCCGGAGCACTGCATGACTTCCACCGTTAGTCCGTCCATGTCTTTCATAAACCTGGGAACACCCCATGCTCAAACCCACACCCGTTCGCGCTGCCTCCCGCACCGCCTCCACCATCACCGTCCAGGCTCTCGCTGACCTCCAGCTCGACCCGAAGAACCCGCGCCTGCATACCAAGCGCCAGATCCAGCAGATCGCCCACAGCATCGAGGCCTTCGGCTTCAACGTCCCCGTCCTCGTCGACAGCCGGCTGAACGTCATCGCCGGCCACGGCCGCGTGCTCGCCTGCCGCCAGCTCGGCTGGACCGAAGTCCCCACCATCGCGCTCGACCACCTGAGCCCCGCCCAGGCCCGCGCCTTCATGGTTGCCGACAACCGCTTGACGGACAACTCCACCTGAGACGACCAGCTGCTCGCCGAGAGCCTGAAGGAGCTCTCCGAGGTTGACGAGGCGCTCACAGGCTCAGGAGAAATCGCGCGCTTCGTCCGGCCGCGTCCACTCGATCACCTCGTCACTGCACAGTAGGGCGGAATCGGTGAGACCGATCGCGTTGGCCACGGTATGGGGGAATTGGTCGAACAGAGCAGTGCCGCAGATGTCCAGTTCATGGGCTCGGGCGGTCCATGCGGCGAGGAAGACCACGCTCGCTAGCGTGTCGCCGCCGGTGTCCTGCGGATCGCAGTGGTGGCGGATCGCATCGACGATCGGCAGCGGAAAGCGCCAGCGCGATGCGAACGCTGCGCCGACTTCGGCATACGAGTAGCCCAGGTCGGCCAGCTGCGCGGCGTGGCGATGGTCGTCCGTCGCGAATTCGCGCTGAAGGCTAGGACGCTGCGGCATCGCCATCTTCAGGATCAGGTCGCCCGTGCCATGCAGCAGACCGGCCGTGAATGCCTCGCTCGTGTCCAGCGCCAGTTCTTCCGCGAGGGCTTCCGCGATCTTGGCGACATCCAGGCTGTGGCGCCAGAAGCCTGTGAGGTCGACACCAGATACCTTGCGAAAGGCGGCTCCCACTGCGGCGGTTCGCACCAGTTGCTGGGTGGCCTTGAGACCGAGCAGCGCGGTCGCGGCTTCGACCGACCCGACGCGCCGGTCGCCAGCCGCGAAATGCGCCGAATTGACCAGCCGCAGGATGCGAACCGTCAGCCCCAATTCGCTGGCGAGACGCGCATTCACGGTGCGCATGTCGGGCTCGTCCTGCTGCAGTTCGACCAGGATCAGCGCCACCGCTTCGGGAAGTGACGGGATAAGCGTGTTGGTCGTAAGAAGGTCTTCAAGTTTCACGGGAACACCTCGCGAAGGAAGGATGAGCCGAGAGCCCAGTCACCAGGATGGTACTGGGCTTCAACGCTGAGCCTGCACCGCAACCCTGGCGGCAGAATCACTTCTTCAAGCGCCGCCACACCGACACTTTTCTGAGCGCGCCGCCGAATGGCGCGGGCATAACATCCATCTCGGTGGAACGGGTGGCGCCCTGCTTGCCCCACGGTGAACTGGTGCGCAGCCTGAACCCTGCGAATCAAGTGGCGCTTGGCGATGAACACCGCGCGGCCCTGTTGCATTTCGCGGCCTCAGAGCACCGGTCTGCGCGCGAGTTCCGGGCAAATCCCTGTAAGCCTCCCTGTCAACTTTGGGCCGTGCTGAGACGGCTTCGCTGGCGACTGAGCCCACCGACATCAAGACCGAGCCCTCCCCAGTGGAGGGCTTTTTCTTGCCCGAGCCCCGCACCGCCCGGGCCTGCGGGCGACGGCGAATACTCTGCTCAGCCAGCAGGGCGCAATTTCGAGCGTGATGGTCGCCAAGCCGCCGGCCATTCTCTGTCGTCCATTTCGCCGCCACCACTTTGCCTTGAGATGGCTTTGCGGCAACGACAAGGCCCGCTGTCGAGTGGATCGTTCATCGGGTCATGCGCCGGCCATGCCCAGCAGCACCCTCTGATCCTCCCAGGCCACCGGCAGCGGCCCCATCCGGATCAAGCGATCCGCCGTCAACCCCACCGGCTCCTCGCCCCGAACGATCCGCTGCACGAGGTCCGGTGCCAGGAAGGCGAGATAGATCACCCGCGTCACATACGACGAACTTGCGATCTGCTCCTGCTGCGCGATCGCCTGCACGCTGTCGCAGCGTCCCGAGCTCAATCGCTCGAACCAGTCAGGCGCCTTCGAGATCAAGGCCACCAGCTTCGCATCAGTTCCACGCGTTGCCGATTCACCCGCTGGCCCAACGATCAAGCGCACCGCCATCCCGCAGCGCTTCAACTGCACCGGCACGCTTTTCAGGTGGTCTGCCTCATCCTTATCGTTGGTCGCTACTTCTGCCGACCAGATCGTTGCAACCCTGACCTCGATTTCAATTGAATCCTTGCGCACCGAGATGCGCTTGACCAGCCGGGTCGGCACCTCGATCTGCTGCGAGGCCATCGCTGTCTCCAGCAACGCACCGGCGGCTGAATGAACCGCCGCTGAATTCGTGGAGGCTTTTTGGCTTAAGTCAGGCCACCACGGCTTTGGTCTGACTGGCGGGTTGCCGGTGGCAGTTTGCCTCTGCCTCTGCCGGCACGACGTAGCCGATAGATGCGACCACTCGCCGGCCGTTCATGCCTCAGGCCTGATCGGTATCCGCCCGGCTGGTGCGGGCACGGCAGCCAGGCGTTGCCCACGTTGCAGATCCAGCTCGCCTCGTATCGTCTCCAGCAGGTGCTCCCGTTCGTCGCGGTAGAACAGGTTGAAGCTCTCGAACGGGACCATCCGGCCATCGGGACGGGCGATGTGAATGCAGCTTTTCTTCAGCGCCCGGATGTCCAGCGACTGGGCGTCCATGAACTGCACGATGAGCACGCGGAACACATCTCGGTAACCGAGTGATGCCGGTGCTTCGATCTGCGGCAGGCAGCACATCAGCTCGCTCAAGCAGTTCGCTTGCGAGGTCGGCGAATGGTTGGTCGAGAAGAGATTGAACACCTGTGCCTTGAGCGCGTCGTCGCGCTCGAAGACGATCGTGTTGGCCGAACCTTCCACCAGGGTCTGCGGGTCCAGGAAGCGCGTCAACGGCTGCAGCTTGCCCTCGGCGCCGCGCAACGCGTAGGCCATCGCCAGCGTGTCCGGGTTGCAAGGCACGGGCACCACATCGGCCGCGCTGAAGATGCCCGATTGCTCGACGATGCGGCGGCGGATCTCGCTGACCGTCAGCCGGTGGCGGGCAGGATCGTAGGCTTCTACCCGACCCGCATCCTGCACCGGCTGCAGCGTCACGCCGCGCACGCAGGCTCGCTGCGCGGCGTGGCGTATCACCGCACCGATCTCGTCGTCGTTGACGCCGCGCTTGACCGTCATCACCAGGGTGGTCGACAGGCCCACCGCATCAAGGCGGTCCAGTGCTTGTTCGCGCACGCGCCGCAGGTCGGCCCCCCGCAAGTCCATCAGCGGCTCGCGCTGCAGTGAATCGAACTGCAGATAGACCTCGAAACCGCTGCCGTACTCGGCCAGGCGTTCCGCAAAGCCGGGCTCCTGGGCGATGCGCAGGCCGTTGGTGTTGAGCATCAAGTGCTTGATCGGTCGGTCGCGTGCTGCGTCCAGGATCTCGAACAGCTGCGGGTGCAGGGTCGGCTCGCCGCCGGAGATCTGCACCACATCGGCCTCGCCCTCGCTTTGGATGACCGCATCCAGCATCGCCAGCACCTCGGTCATGCTGCGGTGGGTCAGCCGTTCGGGCCCGGAGGCGGCGTAGCAGGTCGGGCAGCGCAGATTGCAATGGTCGGTGATCTCCACCACCGACAGGCAGCTGTGCTGCATGTGATCGGGGCAGAGGCCGCAGTCGTAGGGGCAGCCGTGGCGCATGGCGGTGGCGAAGCGCTGCGGCATTTCCGGCGGCTTGACGAAGACCTCGCGGCACAACCGGTAGTAGGCGGTGTCGTCGCTGATCAGCACGCGTTCGCTCCCATGCGCCGGGCACCATTTGTCCATGTAGACGTGATCGCCCTTGAGGACGATCTTGGCCTCCACCGGCCGCAGGCAGTGCGTGCAAACCGACTGCGTCGTGTCGTAGAACAGGTATGGACGGGTCTTGCGCGTCATGTGGGTCTCGGCCTGTGAAGTTGGGCGCTCGCCCGCGCGAGCCAGGGCACGTAGAGCAACAGGGCGATCAGGCAGGTCCATTGGATGCCGCTGAGTTCCAGCGCATAGGGCACGCGCACCGGCTTCAGCAGGTCACCGAACAGACGCCAGCCCAGGTAGGCGGAAAGGAACAGCTTGAACTGCAAGCCGGCAATCTCCGCCAGACGCTCGCGCCGCGAGTGCAGCAAGACCGCCAGCGCGCCGACGAAAGCGATCTCGTAAAACGCCGACGGGTGCCGGGCAAGGCCGTCGCCCAGATCGACCCCCCAAGGCAGGGTGGTGGGCAGGCCATAGGTGTCGTCATGCAATCCCGCCAGAAAACACCCGACGCGGCCGATGGCGATGCCGGCCGCCAGCGGCAGCACCATCAGGTCGCCGGTGGAGGCCGGCTGCCGGGTCAGCGCCTTCGCAAGCTCGATGCCGATCAGGCCACCCAGCAGACCGCCGACCAGCGATTGCCCCAGGCGCAGCGGCGCCCCGTCGCGCCAGAAGGCCAGCCACAGGTCCGGCCGCTCGATCAGGAACACCAGCTTGTTGCCCAGCGCCGCGCCGATCAGCAGGCCGGCCATCAAGACGAAGGTGCCTCGCGCACTCATCCGTGCCATGCCGTGGCGCTGGCGAGCCCGCCGGTACAGTTCGGCGCCTGCGGCCATGGCGGCGAACTCGAATGCGCCGTGCACCGTGGCAGCCGTGCTGGCCGATTCGATCACGGCGGTGGTGAGCCGTCTTTGGCGGGCGGCGGCTTCTGCCTGCGTTGCACGCCACGCCAGCAAGCCCAGGTCAAGCCACCGGCGATCAACCCGAAAGGCAGGGCGATCTGCGGCACCGATGTCGAGAAGATGCCGCTGCACAAGGTCATCAGCCCGAAGCCGCCGACACCCAACCACAACAGGATCAATACGAAGGTGCGCATAGGTGAAGGGTTGGAAGTTCAAACGCTATTCTTTGTGCAAATGGGGTGGTCCATGCGCAACATTCGGCACCGTCAGTGGGCGACCCTTGCCAAGTTGGCTACCTGCACGTCTGATGCGGATCGGTGAGTTTTGCCGGATAACCCGGCACTGTGCTCCCCCTCTCTTGGGTGGATGCGATGGGTTCACTGGCAGGCAGTGCTGTGAGGGGCAAAGCTTCGATGGAAATGACATGCATGGCCATTTATTGACGCGATAAATGGCCGTCGTATCCAAGGAGGCTGTTGTGCAAAGCATGAACATATCGCTGCCGGATCCCCTCAAGCAGTTCGTGGACGGGCAGATCTCGACCGGGCGCTACAGCAGTGCCAGCGGTACGGTCGTGAACTCATTCGCGCTGACGCAAAGCGCAAGGCCGCAGAACAGCTCGAAGCAAGACTCCTGGAAGGCGCTCAATGGCGCCGAGCGTGTGCCGACCTCCGCCGATTGGAGTGCGATCAGAACGCTCTCTCTTTCATTTCCCTAACTGGCGGGCCTGCGCAAGTGGCGTATCAAGAATCTTGCCAATCACCTGGTCTTCTACCAACCTCGCCCTGACTGCGTGTCGATCGTGGGGATACGGCTGCGTCAAGCGACTGGTGGAGCATCCTCGGGCTTGAGGAGCGAAATCCAGTGGCAGAGTGAGGCGCACCGCTTCGTCCGTGATATTTCCCGGTTAGCAAGCGCCGCGCTGAGATGGGTTCGCTGGCGACTGAGCCCACCGACATCAAGACCGAGCCGTCTCCCCGTGGAGGGCTTTTCTTGCCCGAGCCCCGCACCGTGCGAGCCTGCGGGCGACGTCGAATTCTCTGTTTTCGATTTCGGAAACACCACATTGCGTTGACGCTGTTCGCGATACTTGATCGCGTGCTGGGACTGGTTGCTTGGCGACCGCTCGTGCGCGTTACCCATGAGCCCAGGATCTCACCGCACTTCTCCCAGGAAGTCACATGACCAACGCAACCCTGATCTCCGCAGGGGCCGCTTCGGCCATCACTGCCACGGCATTCCTGCTCAACCCGTCTTGCCGTTGGTGCAATAGAAAATGATCCGGCCCGAACTCGGCCAACCCCATGGCGTGCAGATCGATGGATAGCGTGGCCCCGTGAAAACTAGGCCGTGTGGTGGATGATCCTCATGGTCATATCGAGGTTTTTCCATGAATGAATTGCCATCGTTACCTGACACCCCTCTCGGCTGCTACCGTCACTACAAGGGCGGCGAGTACGAGGTCGTGGGTGTCGTCCGGCACAGCGAAACTTTGGAGCCGCTGGTGCTGTACCGGCCGTTGTGCAACGCATCCGGCCTCTGGGTGCGCCCGCATGCGATGTTCTTCGAGTCCGGTGAATTCGAGGGCCGACTGCAGCCGAGATTCACGCTGATTGCGTAGCTCGATGGTCCACGATGCGTCGGGCGGAGCGGCGCCCGACGCTTGCCCCACGACAAATCAGTCGGTTACTGATACGCGAGGCGACAGCGCATTGCCGAGCCGTTTTCAGAACGAAGGCGACGGTGTGCCATCCGTGCAGACACCCTGACGGGTTCTCACGTTGGTGGTGACGATGGGCTCGTTGCCGCCTTCGGGCGGCAGTTCGGCGCTGAACTGCTTGCGCGTCGCGATCGAGAAGTACCTGCCGTTGCTGCGATTGATGACCACGCCGGTCGCCGAGGCGACTGGGCCGTTGGTCTTCGGACCCGAGAGATCCTTTGCGTCGGGGTTGAAATCGGTGGCCGTCCCGAAGCTGATTTCCTTGTCGTCGATGTTGATCGAGGTCAGCTTGCCGTTGCGTGGATTTGCGATGGATTTCCGGTCGAGGTCGATGTTGTATTCGACGCGGAAATCACCTTTTCGCGTTGGTTCGAGCTCGGTGCCGTAGATGATTTCGACGGTCTCCAGCCCGCTGCACACGAGGGTCAGTCTGGACGGCTGCGCGGCGACGGCGGCCTCGAAACATCCGAGCATCAGCGCCCCGCAGGCCAGGGCGGTGAGCAGAGCGCGCGCTGCTTTTTTCATGTGCAGTGTTCCTGAAAAAAGCAGCGGGCATGGTCTTGGCGAAACCGCTGCTCGAAGGCTCAACCGAAATGGCAGATGTAGTGCAGCGCGTCGGTGACTTCGATGTCGAACGACGACTGGCCGGGCACGCTGAACGACTGCCCGCCTGCGTAGTCGGTCCAGGTCGGGCTGCCTGCCAGCTTGATGCGGCAGGTGCCCGCGACCAGTTCCATCACCTCGGGTGCGCCGGTGTTGAAGGTCAGGCTCGAGGGCAGGATGACGCCGACGCTCTTTTTCGTGCCGTCGGGCAGCGTGATGCTGTGCGACACGCACTTGCCGTCGAAGTACACGTTGGCGCGGGTCTGGATGGAGGCGGTGATCTGGTCTGTCATGGTGATGAGATGAAGAGATGTGTCTGCGAGGTGAGCTTCTGGAGGGCTGGCCTGACCGGTGGGTGACTCAGACGCTGCCGTCGTTCTTCAGGCCGGGCAGGGCGGCGCTGCTGCCCTGGGACAGCATGCCGGCCTGTGTGTAGATGCCCAGCTTGGCGCGGGTGTCGACGATGTCGAGGTTGCGCATGGTCAGCTGCCCGATGCGGTCGGCCGGCGAGAACGGCGCGTTCTCGACCTTCTCCATGCTCAGGCGCTCGGGGGCGTAGGTCAGGTTCGGCGAGACGGTGTTCAGTATCGAGTAGTCGTTGCCGCGGCGCAGTTCGAGTGTCACTTCACCGGTGACGGCGCGCGCCACCCAGCGTTGCGCGGCCTCGCGCAGCATGATGGCCTGCGGATCGAACCAGCGGCCCTGGTACAGCAGGCGGCCGAGCTTGCGGCCGTTGTCGCGGTACTGCTCGATCGTGTCCTCGTTGTGGATTCCGGTGACCAGCCGCTCGTAGGCGATGAAGAGCAGCGCCAGGCCCGGGGCCTCGTAGATGCCACGGCTCTTGGCCTCGATGATGCGGTTCTCGATCTGGTCGCTCATGCCCAGACCGTGACGCCCGCCGATGCGGTTGGCCTCGACCAGCAACTCCACCGCGTCGCTGTACTCGACGCCGTTCAGTGCCACCGGGCGGCCTTCGTTGAAGCGCACGCTGACGGTCTCGTGCTTGACCGGCACCTCATCCTTCCAGAAGGCCACGCCCATGATCGGGTTGACGATGGTGATGCCGCTGCTGAGGTGCTCCAGGTCTTTCGCCTCGTGCGTGGCACCGAGCAGGTTCGAGTCGGTCGAGTAGGCCTTCTCGGCGCTCATCTTGTAGCCGAAGCCGGCCTTCGTCATGAAAGCGCTCATCTCGGCCCGGCCCCCCAGCTCATCGATGAAGGCCTGGTCGAGCCACGGCTTGTAGATCTTCAGCGCGGGGTTGGTCAGCAGGCCATAGCGGTAGAAGCGCTCGATGTCGTTGCCCTTGAAGGTGCTGCCGTCGCCCCAGATGTTGACGTCGTCTTCCTTCATGGCCGCCACCAGCATCGTGCCAGTGACGGCGCGGCCGATCGGAGTGGTATTGAAGTAGGTGATGCCCGCAGTGCTGATGTGGAAGGCGCCACTTTGAAGCGCGGCGATGCCTTCGGCCACCAGTTGTTGGCGGCAGTCGATCAGGCGGGCCTGTTCGGCACCGTAGAGCATGGCCTTGCGTGGGATGTCGTCGTAATCGGGCTCGTCGGGCTGGCCCAGGTTGGCGGTGTAGGCATAGGGCTGGGCACCCTTCAGCTTCATCCAGTGCAACGCGGCACTGGTGTCGAGGCCGCCGGAAAACGCGATGCCGACCTTCTGGCCGGTGGGGAGATGCTGAAGGATCGTGGACATGGTCTGAGCAGAGGTGAGTGAGGCGGGTGCGCGGGACGGGCAGAAGAAAGCGGCCGGAGCCGCGCGACACTGCGTATTCTCGTCGCTGTCAACGCGGCTGCATCGGCGCGCGCAGCCGCATCAGCGTCATCTGCAGCAACCGGGCGTCCGAACTGGCACGGTGGCGGCGCAGGTTCAGCTCGCGGCTCACCTGGTCCTTGATCGCGTGCCAGTTTTCCGCCTCGGCCTCGCTGAGCAGAGCGCGCAGATTCTCGATGTGGAACGACGGCGACAGTTCGGCGGCGTCGAACAACGTGCCGAGCCAGCTGTAGTCGTTGGCCCAGCCGTCGCTGTAGACGGTCTGGCCGAACAGCGCGTAGTTCAGATGTCGCGCGATGTCGATCGGCGGCCGGCCGTGCTGCACCGCCGTGGCCCGTGCGATGTGGTGCAGCCGCTGTGCCTCGGGGTCCCAGTGGGTCCAGTTCGCCTCGGGCCGGACCAGCGTGCAGTAGCTGCCGCCGTCGGGCAGCACGTACCCGATCTCGATCGGGTAGCTGTCCCGGCCGAATCCCGACGCCTCGATGTCGAGGACGATCGGGGATGTGGTGCGACTGCGAGCTTCGGACAGGGCGACGGACATGGAGCCAGCCTAAGCACGGATCGTGACAGGCGCCAGAGGACGATGACCTAGGGACAGTCGCCTCAACGAGGAATGCCTCACGGAGAGTCAGTCGGCGCGGCGCCGAGCTGGCGCCACAGGTAGGCGAATTCCATCGCCTGCAAGTGCGCCCGCTGGGCGTTGTCAGCCGCGCCGCCGTGGCCGCCTTCGATGTTCTCGTAGTACAGCAGCGGATGCCCCATCTCGCGCATGCGCGCCGCCATCTTGCGGGCATGCGCGGGATGGACGCGGTCGTCGCGTGTCGAGGTGGTGAACAGCACCTCGGGATAGTGCATCTCAGCGCGCAGGTTCCGGTATGGGCTGTAGCGCGCGATGTGGGCCCAGTCTTCGGGCACCTCGGGGTTGCCGTACTCGGCCATCCACGAGGCGCCGGCCAGCAGCGTGTGGTAGCGCCGCATGTCGAGCAGAGGCACCTGGCAGACGACCGCGTTGAACAGTTCGGGCCGCTGCGTGAACACCGCGCCGACCAGCAGCCCGCCGTTGCTGCCGCCCATGATGCCGAGGTGCCGGGGGCGGGTGACGCCTCGGGCGATCAGATCCTCGGCCACCGCGATGAAGTCGTCGTAGCTGCGCTGCTTGTTCTCCAGGATCGCCGCCTGGTGCCAGGCCGGACCGAACTCGCCGCCGCCGCGGATGTTGGCGACGACCAGCACGCCGCCGCGCTCGAACCAGGCTCGACCATGAGTGCCGGAGTACCACGGGTTCAGCGAGACCTCGAAGCCGCCGTAGCCGTACAGCAGCGTCGGGTTGTTGCTGTCTGCCTTGGCGCCGCAGGGCCAGACGATGAAGTACGGCACGCGCGTGCCGTCGGCCGAGGTGGCGAAGCGCTGCTCGGTGCGCAGCCCGGTGGCATCGAACAGGGCCGGGCGGGCCTTCAGCGGTTCGAGCGCCGTCGAGCCCGGTGGTGGCTCGGTGTGGCCGAGGAACAGCGAATCCGGCGTCAGGAAGTCGGTGTAGCCCAGCAGATAGCACTCGGCCAGCGGGTCGCCGGCCCGCATCGGGTCGTGCAGGCTGCGCACGCTCAGCGTGCCGGGAAACGGCGCCTCGATCGGCCGAGGCTCGAACCCGTGCGGCGTGCGGCGCCAGAGATCGAGCCGGCTCGCGACGTTGTCGAGCACGTTGACGATGACGTGGTCGCGCGTCGTCGAATAGCCGGCCAGCGAGCTTGTTGCGGTCGGTGCGAACAGGACGGTGAACGTGCGATCGCCGGTCAGGTAGGCCGCCGCGTCGGTGGCCAGCAGAGAACCCTTCGAGTGCGTGGAACCGGCCACCTTCCAGTCGCTGCGCAACTCGATCAGCAGTGTGTCGATCGCGTCGCCGCAGTGGTTCCAGAAACTGAATGACGCGTCGCTCGGCATGTCGAACGGGATCGGCCGATCGCCGTCCATCAGGACGTGCTGCTGGTGATAGAAGTCGAGCGATCGGCTGAAGATCGTGCGCTTGTGGCCCGGCGTCAGATCGACCCACGCGCTCGCAGACACGTCTTGCGTCTCGCCCTCGAATACCGTGACGGCCGACGCCAGCGGCGTGCCGCGCGTCCAGCGCTTGATGAGGCGCGGGTAGCCCGAGTCGGTCAGGCTGCCCGGGCCGAAATCGGTGCCGACGTACAGCGTGTTCGCATCGACCCAGGTCACCGACGATTTCGCTTCGGGCAAGGTGAAGCCGTTCTCCACGAATTGCTTCGCGATGGTGTCGAACTCGCGCACGACGGCGGCATCGGCGCCACCGCGCGACAGCGAGACCAGGCAGCGGTGTGGCTCGGTGTCGAGCGCGTTGGCACCGCCCCAGACCCAGTTCTCGCCTTCGGCCGCGGCCAGCGCGTCAAGATCGAGCACGATCTCCCACGCCGGGTTCTCTTGGCGGTATTCGGCCAGCGTGGCGCGTCGCCACAGGCCGCGCGGATGCGCATCGTCGCGCCACAGGTTGTAGAAGTGATCGCCGCGTCGCGACACCGACGGGATGCGGTCCTTCGAGTTCAGCACCTCCAGCAACTGTTGACGGATCGGTGCGTATTCGGCTCGGGCGGTCAGCAGCGATTCGCTTTCGGCATTGCGCTCGCGCACCCAGGCGAGTGCGCGGTCGCTCAGCACCTCTTCCAGCCAGGCGTGCGGGTCGTCGTCCGTGGAGCTGATCGGTGCGGGTGGAGTCGAGGGCTGGGGCGTGTGGTTCGCGTTCATGCAGAGCGTGTCGACAGGTGGACGCAGCTCAGGCGCGAAGGTCGTGCGTTTCCGCGTGTCGTTGCATGTAGATCCGGACGTAGGAGCACTGCGCATCGATCTTCATGCCGTGCTCCCGCGCGTGAGCGAGCGCGAATCGCACCATCGCCGCAGCGATGCCGCGACCTTCGAGGGCCGGCGGCACTTCGGTGTGGAAGATGTGCATCACACCGTCGGCCTCTCGGTAGTCGATGACACAGCGCAGGCCATCGACGTCGCACTCGAAGCAGGAGTCGGCAGCGTTGTGGCGGATGTCGAGGTCGGCAGCTCGGGTGTGGGGGCGGGGCGATTTCATCCGACCGATTCTGGCTGCTATCGATTCAGGCGCTGTTCATGGGGCATTCAAGCGCACCGGCCGCACCTCGACCGACCGATCGCCCTCGCCGATCCACACCATGCCGTCCTGCACCGTCACCTGCAGCTGCATGTTGCGCTGCGCCAGCGCGGCCAGCGCCTGACTCTGTTCGGCCTCGATCTGCCACACCGCGACGTTGCGTGCGCGGGTGATGCGGTTCTCCAGACCTTTCCACCACACCGGCGTGCTGTGACTGAAGCTGATCACCGTCACGCGCTCGGCGCGCGGCGCCGACTTCAGGATGCGTCGTTCATCGGGTTGGCCGACGTCGATCCAGTGCACGATCTGGCCGGTGAGGTCCTTCTGCCAGAGGTCGGGCTCGTCGGTGTCCCACAGGCTCTTCGCGAGTTCCAGCGCGCCGTTGCGCGGGTCGGCCGGCACGTTCAGCGCGTAGGCCAGCACGCGGATCATCATTCGTTCGTCGGTTTCCGACGGGTGGCGTGCGATGGTCAGTGCGTGCTCGCCGTAGACGTTGCGGTCCATGTCGCTGAGCTGCAAGCTGGCTTTGTGGATGGTGGCCTTCAATGCCATGGATGCGTTCCGGTTGGCGTGCAGCCTTCGATTGTCGGGCACGCGGTGCGCTTGCGGTTCGGTGCCGTTGCGTGGCATGACAATGTCGAACTCCACCCAAGAATCGCACGGACACTGCGCCCTCACCATGAGCATGAAGAAGACCGATCTCGTCAAGAACCTGGCCAAGAAGATCGACGGGCAGATGAAGTCTGCGGGCGTGCCCGGCCGATTCGGTCAGGGTTCGGCGGCGGCGGTCGACAAGCGCGAGCAGCGAAGGCTCGACGCCGAGGCCGGGCTGGTTCCGTTCGCGTGCAAGCTGCCCACGGTACTGGTGAAGCAATTGCAGGATCGCGCGGCTGGCCATGAAGGCGGCCTCAACGCGCTGGTTGCGGCTTTGCTGCAGCGGGGCCTGAGCTGATCGGATCGGTCCAGGGTCGCAAGCCGGCCTGGAAGCTGCGGGCACGTTTGCATCGTGTGCGAGCAGGCCATAAAAAACGCGGCCGAAGCCGCGTTTTGAAGGAGCTGGATTCGCTTTGCTTTACAGCACGCGGATGTTCGCAGCTTGCAGGCCCTTCTGGCCTTGCTTGACTTCGAATTCGACCTTCTGGTTCTCGACCAGGGTCTTGAAGCCGCTGCCCGTGATGTCACGGAAGTGGGCGAAGAGGTCAGCGCCGCCTGCATCTTGAGCGATGAAGCCGTAGCCCTTGCTCTCGTTGAACCACTTCACGGTACCTGTTTGCGTCGTCATGGACGTATTCCTATCAATAACAAAATGATGCGGCTGCACATGCTGCCGCATGCAGAGACACTCAAGATCGAACTGGGGATTTCTTGCGATCCCGCTTCAGAACAGAAGCAGGTGAGATGAGATCACTAGCAACCACGGTCTTGCGTATACCTGTGTGTGTAATGTACCCCATCGCATCGGAACCCGCGCGGGGTCTTGCTATCTCTGCGGCAGGGATGATCGAGAATGGTGTCCTTGCAACGCTGCGCCGTGCCGTGAACTCGAACCAATCCCCACCCTCAGGCCGATGGAAGCACGACGGTGTCAGCGTCGTTCCCGGCGGTCAGCTCGACCCCAACACCGCGCAGACGCCCGGCATGAATCGCCAGGCCGCGATCAATTTCGCGCGTGTCGGCGCGCAGAAGCTGTGGGCGGGCACGGTGCACATTCATCCCGATGCGAAGACCGGTGCCCACCATCACGGCCCGTTGGAAAGCGTGATCTACATCGTCAGGGGCCGCGCCCGCATGCGTTGGGGCGAGGCGCTCGAGTTCACCGCCGAAGCGGGGCCGGGTGATTTCATCTATGTGCCGCCGTTCGTGCCGCACCAGGAGATCAACGCCAGCCCCGACGAGACGCTCGAATGCGTGCTGGTGCGCAGCGATGGCGAGGCGGTGGCGATCAACCTCGACATCGACCCGGTCGAAGTCCCCACCGAGGTGCGCTGGGTCGATCCGATCCACCGCGCCCCCACCTGAAGGCGGCCCTCGATGGACTGGATCGATTTCGAATTGCGCGGTGACCACATCGCGCTCGATGCCTTGCTGAAGGCCACCGGCGTGTCGGGCAGCGGCGGTGCCGCGAAGGCACTGGTGGCGTCGGGCCAGGTGCAGGTCGATGGCCGCGATGAATTGCGCAAGACCTGCAAGATCAGGGCAGGCCAGGTTGTTGCCGTCACGGGCACCCGAATCCGCGTTGCTGCTGCCCCGCTGTCGGCCGAAGGTGCCGGGCTGGACGGATCGCCCGAGACGCCGGTTCGATGACCCCGTCGCCCCCCTGGATCGCTGCCGACGCGCTGCCGCAGGCCTTGTCGGCCGCGGGCCATGCGGTGCTGGCGCCGGCCGGCCTGTGTTCGCTGATCGATGCCGACCCGGCGCAACTGATGGCGTTGGCGGGAGCCTGGAACGACCTGCCGCCCGATACCTATCTGCGCGACGGCGGACGCTACCGCCGGCGCCGGCATTCGTGCTTCGTCGTGCGCGGCGACGAGGTGCAGCAGGTACCGCACCGAGCGCACTGGCAACCGCTCGAATACAACGCGCTGCACGGCGGGTTCGAACGCCTGTTCGAGCCGATGCAAGCGGACATCGTCGCGCGGCCGGTGTGGGCGCAGTTGCTGCACGGCCTGTCGGCGGTGTGCTCGCGCGTCAAGGGCGAGCAGCCGTGGTTCGTCGAGGCGCACCCGTTCCGCATCGACACCACCGACGGCATCGGCCGCCCGACACCTGAAGGAGCGCACCGCGACGGCGTTGATTTCGTCGTCGTCGCACTGGTCGACCGGCGTGGTGTGAAGGGCGGCGAGACGCGCGTGTTCGATGCAAACGGGCCGACCGGCATCCGCTTCACGATGACCGAGCCCTGGACGATGCTGATGCTCGACGACGAGCGCGTGATCCATGAAACCACGCCGATCCAGCCGCTGCGGCCGGACCAGCCCGATGGCCACCGCGACACGCTGGTGTTGACCTTTCGGCGTGGCGGGTTCCAGGGGCCGGGTAGCATCTGACGAGTCGGCTGCGGCGTCGCTGCGGAATCAGGCAGTCCGGATGTCCGCCACCGGCTCGACGCCGAAATCCTGCCGAGCGAGGTAGCTCAGGATGCGTTTGGCAGTGTCTTCTGCGCTGACCAGCAGACCGCCCGCATGTTGCTGCTTGAAGTAGTCCTGACCCGGGAATCCGGCGCTGTCGGCTGCACGGAGTTGGGCCTGCATGTCGGTGTCGATCACGCCGGGTGCCAGTGATGCGATGCGCGCTGCCGTGCCCCGTCCGCTGTCGGCGCGGTGTGCTTCATCGAGTGCCACCGCGCGTGAGAAATGGTCCATGCCGGCCTTGACGGCGCAGTACAGCGCGCTGCCCGCCATCGCCCGCCGTCCCAGCCCCGAAGAGATGTTCAGCACCCGTCGATCTGCCCGCCAGGCGCCGGTGGCACGCAGGAATCCGGAGGTCAGCAGGATGGTCGATTCCAGTCCGACCCGCAGCGCGTTGGACAGCTCGGCTGAGGTGCAAGCATCGGATGGTCCGACGGTCGGGATCACGCCTGCGTTGTTGATCAGGATGGCCCCATCGAATTGGCTCGCATCGAATGCGCGCAGCCATTGCTCGACTTCGTCCGCGACGGCCACGCTGTTGGCCAGATCACGCTGCCATTCCACGATCTGAACCTGCGCTTCCGAAGCGCGCTGCGCCAGCGTCGGATGGCGGCCGCGCGACAGGCAGAGCATCACGGTTCCGGGCGCCAGCAATTGCTCGGCCAGAGCCGCGCCCAAGCCGCGCGAAGCGCCGGTGAGGATGACGAGTCGGTGGGACATGGAGACGCTCCGTTGGACTGAGGACGTCGGATTCTGAAGCGGAGATGCAGGGGCCTGAGCAGCGTCGTCAAAACGGTGCCAGGCTCGACAACGTCAACGGTAGCCCGGTCGTTGGGTGCCGAAGCTGCAGCACGGTGGCATGCAGCATCAATCGGCTGGGCGTGAGTTGATCTGACATTGGCGGGCCGACATCGTCGGGTGGCGCGTACAGCGCGTCGCCCACGATCGGATGACCGAGGGCTTGGAGATGCACTCGAAGCTGATGCGTGCGGCCGGTGATTGGGTGCAGTTCGAGTCGCGTGGTGCCCGCTACCGGGTCACGGTGCAGCACCCGGTAGCGGGTCAGCGACGGCTTGCCGAGCAGGCGGTCTACCTTCTGGCGCGGGCGCTGCGGCCAGTCGGCGAGCAGCGGCAGGTCGATCTCGCCGATGTCGTACTGGACCAGCCCGCTCACGATCGCCTCGTAGTGCTTGCTCATCTCGCGTTCCTGGAAGCCGATGCTGAGCGCGCGTTGCATCTCGGCGCCGCGCGCCATCAGCAGCAGGCCCGAGGTCGCCATGTCGAGTCGGTGCACGACCCGCGCGTCGGCGAACTGAGCCTGCACACGCGTCGCGGCGCAATCGGCTTTGTCGGCACCGCGGCCCGGCACCGACAGCAGACCGGCGGGCTTGTCGATGACGACGAGCGCGTCGTCGACACGCACGATCACGAGTGGCGCCCAGGGCAGGGTGTCGAATGGCGGCCGAGGAACAGGGAGACGGGAGGTGTGCGGCACGCGGACATGATGTCATCGGCTACGCTCGTGCCGATGTTTTCATCGTTCGAGAAGTTGCTGGATCCGTACCCCGAGGGGACGCCGACCACGCCGCCGCGCGGGCTGCTGCCGTTCGTCTGGGCCTGCACCGCCGGGGCGCGAGGGCTGGTGCTCGGCATGATCCTGCTGACCGCCTTGATCGGCGCGTTCGAGGCCTATCTGTTCAGCATGCTGGGCGACATCGTCGACTGGCTGGGCCGTGTCGAGCCGGCCAAGCTTTGGACGCAGGAGCGCAGCCACCTGCTGCTGCTCGCCGGCATCCTGCTGGCCAGCCCGCTGGTCATCGCGCTGCAGACCTTGATCAAGCACCAGTCTCTGGCGGCCAACCTGCCGATGCGGCTGCGCTGGAATTTCCACCGGCTGATGCTCGGCCAGAGCATGCAGTTCTACCAGGACGAGTTTGCCGGCCGCGTTGCCACCAAGGTGATGCAGACCGCGCTGGCCACCCGCGACGTCGTGATGATCCTGTGCGACATCATGGTCTTCGTGGTGATCTATTTCGTCACCATCATCGCGCTGGTCGGTCGCTTCGATGCGTGGCTGCTGCTGCCGTTCCTGGGCTGGCTGACGCTCTACTGCGCGGCGATCGCCTACTTCGTGCCGCGCCTCGGTCGCGTCGCCAAGGCCCAGGCCGACGCACGCTCGCTGATGACTGGGCGCATCACCGATGCGTACACCAACATCGCCACCGTCAAGCTGTTCTCGCATGCGGGTCGCGAGTCCGGCTACGTGCGCTCGGCGATGCAGGAATTCATCGCCACGGTGCACAGTCAGATGCGGCTGGTCAGCGGCTTCGAAGTCGTCAACCACCTGCTCAGCATGCTGCTGATCGCCTGCACCGCCGGGGCCACGCTGTGGCTGTGGACGCATGGCGAGCTCGGCGTCGGCGCCGTGGCCGCCGCGACCGCGATGGCGCTGCGTCTGAACGGCATCTCGCACTGGGTGATGTGGGAGATGGCCTCGCTGTTCGAACACATCGGCACGGTGCAGGACGGCATGAACACGCTGTCGCGTCCGCACCTCGTCACTGACCGAGCCGACGCGGTGCCGCTGCAGGTCACGCGTGGCGAGGTGTGTTTCGAGGCGGTGGGTTTCGCCTACGGTGGCAAGAAGACCGTGATCGATGGCCTGTCGCTGCACATCCGCCCCGGCGAGAAGATCGGTCTGGTCGGACGCTCGGGCGCAGGCAAGAGCACGATCGTCAACCTGCTGCTGCGCTTCTACGACGTCGAGTCGGGCCGCGTGCTGATCGACGGCCAGGATGTCTCCCGGGTGACCCAGGACAGCCTGCGCGCGCAGGTCGGCATGGTGACGCAGGACACGTCGCTGCTGCATCGCTCCGTGCGCGACAACATCCTTTATGGCCGTCCCGAGGCCAGCGATGTCGACATGGTCTCGGCGGCCCGGCGCGCCGAGGCGCACGAGTTCATCGTCTCGCTGACCGATCCAAAGGGCCGCACCGGCTACGACGCGCATGTCGGGGAGCGCGGCGTCAAGCTCAGTGGCGGGCAGCGCCAGCGCATCGCGATCGCCCGCGTGATGCTGAAGGATGCGCCGATCCTGCTGCTCGACGAGGCGACCAGCGCGCTCGATAGCGAGGTCGAGGCGGCGATCCAGGCCAGCCTGTACCGGCTGATGGAGGGCAAGACGGTGGTCGCGATCGCACACCGTCTGTCGACCATCGCCGCGATGGACCGGCTGATCGTGCTCGAACAGGGTCGCATCGCCGAGGAAGGCGATCACGCCAGTCTGCTGGCCCAGGGTGGCCTGTATGCGCGCCTGTGGGCGCATCAGAGCGGCGGCTTCCTCGGTCTGGAGGCCGACGACCTGGTGAACGATGAGGAATTGAACGTGCCTGGAATCGATGCGGCGACATCCTCGGCGCTGGTGGTACCGCAACCCGTGATGGAAGGAGGCGTCGAATGCAGAACGGGGATCTGAAGCGCTTGATGCGCGCAGCCCTCCTGGCGGGTTCCATGACCGCAGCCAGGACGTTTGCATGGGCAGCAGACGTATCGGAAGAGGCCAGCACATATGTCGCGTTCGTGCAGGAATTTGCCGGCAACTGCGTAGCTCGCAATGGTGTGCAGATCTTGGTCAGGAACACGCACCCGACTCGCTCCGTCAAGGTCTGGTTCGACCGGTATCACATGGGATCCGGGACCGGGGATCGGTCCCGCTCCGAGTTGCGGCCGGCTGCCGAGCCGGAGCCGCTCGGATGCTCGCGTACCGCCGACGGACCCCAAGAGTGGCGGCTGGTGCGCGCGATCTTTGTCGATTGAACGAAAAAAAGGACCGCATGAAGCGGTCCTTTTTGAATTGCATCACCACGCGTCTGCGCGGTGATGCGGTGTCTGCTTCTATCCGGTCTGGGTCCCTGCGCCGTGCCGGCCGCAGTCTCAGGTCGGCATGTCGATCAGAAGCTGTGGCTGATGCCGACGCCGAAGATCACGTTGGTCTTGTCCAGCACTGGCGACAACTGACCTTTCGGGCCCAGCAAAGCCTGGGTGAAATAGGTCGAACCCTTGTCCGTGTCGACGATGGCCGTCTGGATGTAGATCACCGTGCGCTTCGACAACGAGTAGTCGTTGCTCAGGACGACCATGTCGGTCTTGTCCTTGCTGATCTTGTCGTTGTCGCTGTGGTAGTAGGCGATCGACGCGACGTTGGTCGGGTTCCACGCGTAGTCCACTCCCACCGAGAAGTGGTCGGTGTCAGACTCCAGACCGCCGATCCCGTCGTTCAGTGCATCTTGCTTTGCCTTGATGTACTGGGCCTTCGCGGTCAGCGCAGGCATTCCGAAGTTCGAGAACGGGACGGCAACGCCCACGCCGTATTGCTCGGACTTGGCATTCTTGGCTGCACCGGACGTGGCCGAGTTCTTGACCTCGTTGTAGTAAGCCGACACGGTGACCGGGCCGGTGTAGACGACGCCTGCGGAGATGAAGTTACCGGCCTTCATGGTGTCGGCCTGTTCGCCGAAGCCATACAGCACGCCGACGTTCACCGGGCCGAAGGACTTGTTGTACGAGATCGCGTTCGCAGCAAAGATGCCGAGGTCGTTGCCATTGGTGCCGCCGCCAGCCTGGTTCAGCGCGAAGGTGTACAGGGAAGAGAACTGCTCCTTGATCGCGCGTGGGTCGGTAGCCAGCAGGGCCAGAACTGCAGGCGTGTACTGACGGCCCAAGGTCACGGTTCCGAATTCGGCGCTGGACAGGCCAACGTTGGCTTGCCGTCGGAAGAACGTGGAGGTCGTCTGACCGGTGCCCGCATCGAAGTGCGATTCGAGGTTGAAGAACGCCTTCAGTCCACCGCCGAGGTCTTCAGTGCCCTTGAAACCAAAGATGCTAGGACGGATCCCGCCATTGGCCAGTTCGGAGACGCTGCCAGCATCCTTGCCAGTCGCGCTGCGCGACTTGTCGCTGTACTGATAGCCGAGGTCGACACGACCGTACAGGGTCACCGAACTTTGGGCATGGGCAGCACCGGCCGTGAGGGCCATCAATGCAGCCGAAACCAGCGTGCGCTGAAGTACTTTCTTTGAGGTAGAGATTTTTGTCATCTGTTTCTCCAGAGGTTCGAAACTATCCAAATCCCGACGAAGTGGCTTGCTTCTAGTGAGCGACCTGCGACGTGTGAGGGTTGCGTATTACAGAGGTAACCTGGGAAAGTTTCCTCTCGCGGTGCCATTTTGAGATTGCTATCGACATTGCCGCAATCTGTCTCGCGCTGCTTCAAATTGGTGCTTCCCCCTGTATCGACGCGCCTTTGCGGGCGACGATGCCCAAAATAGGGCAATCGATATAAGGGTTAACACTGACTCAGATTTCCGGGGCAATGTTGTTCCGCTGTCACATCGGAAATGAGATGCATATATCGAGATCGCACATTTTTGGTGCATTGCCATCATGAGTACGCAAGGCCGATCCTCGGGTAACGCCCGTCGACTGTGAGCGGTCCGGCAAAAAGGAGAGTCCGGACCCGTCGGATCAGAAGCAATCGCTTTCTGTCAGTTCGAGCCGACAGCTCCAGCGAAAGAATTCACCTGCCTGCTTGACCGATCTTCGGAATATCGCTGTCGCCTCGTTGGAAATCGCTTCGGGCAATGGCAAGCCGACGGGTGCGTTTGAAGAGTTTGTGTAGAAGTTGATGAAGCAGCTTTGGTCAGGCTGGCAGATCAATGCAATCTCGCGGTCGTAGGCTGCTCGCTCGCGCGCCCGATCCGACGGCACGATGACGATCTGGATGATTCCCTGTCGACCTGCGACCGGCCACGCGCCCGGAGGCTGCGGTTCAGCGGCGGCCTCGAAACGGATGGCGCGCAGCAGTCCCCGACCGTCGCTGTCCCGGATTTCCAGCAGGCCATCGCCTCGCACGACCGCAGTGACGGCCGACTCCAGTGCCGTCAGGATGCGGTCCTCCTGCTCGAGCTTCAGCGGCGGGCATGTCATGCGCGACGTGATGATCGCGCCGATGCGTATCCGCGATCCGTCCAGCGCGTACGGCGCCGACATCGTGTTGCAGCTGGTGTGTCCGCTCAGGCGGCCGTCGGCGCCGAGGTCGAGTCGCGCGTTGCGCTGGTCGAGGATGGGTTCGGTGCGCGCCTGCACGATCTTCCAGGCGCCCAGAACGCTGGTCGATGCGGCAGGGGCAGACGTTGCTGCTGACTGCGCAGTCGCGGGCCCGCCTGCCACGCAGGCGGCAATCAACGCCACCCAAGACCACGCGAAACGGCGCAGGCGATGGGTCCGTGTCATGCTTGTGAATCCCTTTCAGTCGTACTTGATGTACTTGAATCGCGGATCGTCCGGGGTGCCTTCGAGCTCCGAGCCGTCTTCCTTGCCCGGCTGCCAGAGCACCACGTCCTCGATCTTCTTTGCAAGCTGAAAGTCCTTCTCGGTGATGCCCTTGGCGGCGTGGTTCACCAGCTTGACGATCACGAAGGCATACGACACTGCCAGATCGGGGTGGTGCCAGGCGGCTTCGGCCAGGTGGCCGACGGTGTTGACCACCATCAGCGTGCCTTTCCAGCCGCTGGTCTTGTACTTGCGCCGGATCCAGCCGTCTTCATAGGTCCAGGTCGGCAACTCCTGTTGCAGACGGGCCGTGACTTCCTCCGGCGTGAACACCTCATCGACCGTTTTCTTGCGCCATGTACTCATCGTGGGTTCCTCGGTGAATGTGCGTCGGGAATGTTCGCACGATCATGCAAGACCGTGATTCCCACGCGGCTACGATGCGACGTTCAGAAAACCCGAGAGAACCCCGATGGCTTCCAGCCTGCTCGCGCTCATCGACGACATCGCCACCGTGCTCGACGACGTGGCGATCCTGACGAAAGTCGCGGCCAAGAAGACCGCTGGCGTGCTGGGCGACGATCTGGCGCTCAACGCCCAGCAGGTGGCCGGCGTCAACGCCGACCGCGAACTGCCGGTGGTCTGGGCGGTGGCCAAGGGATCGGCCATGAACAAGTCGATCCTGGTTCCAGCCGCGCTTGCGATCAGCGCGTTCGCGCCCTGGGCGGTGACGCCGCTGCTGATGGTCGGCGGCTTGTTCCTCTGCTTCGAGGGCTTCGAGAAACTGGCGCACAAGTTCATGCACACCGCGTCGGACGATGCGGCACATGAAGCCGAAGTGATGAAGGCGCTGGCCGATCCGTCGATCGACATGGTGGCGTTCGAGAAGGACAAGATCAAGGGTGCGGTCCGAACCGACTTCATCCTGTCCGCCGAGATCATTGCGATCACGCTGGGCACCGTGGCGACGTCTCCGTTCGTGACCCAGTTGACGGTGCTGGTCGGCATTGCGATCGTGATGACGATCGGTGTGTACGGTGTGGTCGCCGGCATCGTGAAGCTCGACGACCTCGGTCTGTACCTGACGCAGCGTCCCGGCAGTGGTGCCGGCGTGGCGTTCCAGCACCGCGTGGGTGCTGCGATCCTGAAAGCCGCGCCCTACCTGATGCGTGCCCTGACCGTGCTCGGTACGGCCGCGATGTTTCTCGTCGGTGGCGGCATCCTGACCCACGGCATTCCGGTGCTGCACCACGCGATCGAATCGGTGGCGGGGAAGATCGCCGAGCTGCCCGGCGTCGGCGGGCTGTTCGGTGCGTTGACGCCGGCCTTGCTCGACGGTCTGGCCGGCGTGGCGGCCGGCGCACTGGCGCTGGTCGGCGTCACCGTTGCCGGCAAGCTCTTCAAGCGACCGGCGATCGCGACGTGATCACGCCACGCGGCGCTCGTCGGCCTTTCGCCCGGCTGTCGGCGAGTCGCTCAGCGCGCCGCGATGTCGATCAGTTCGATGTCGAAGAACAGCGTCGCATTCGGCGGGATCACGCCACCGGCGCCGCGTGCGCCATAAGCGATCTGCGGAGGGCAGGTCAGCCGCGCCTTGCCACCGACCTTCATGCGCTGCACGCCTTCGGTCCAGCACGGGATGACGCGATTCAGGGGAAAGCTCGCCGGCTGTCCGCGCTTGTACGAGCTGTCGAACTCGGTGCCGTCGGGCAGCGTGCCGCGGTAGTGCACCTTGACGGTGTCGCTGGCGGCCGGGCTGGCGCCGGTGCCTTCGGTCAGCGAGCGGTAAACCAGTCCGCTCGACGTGGTCGTGGCGCCTGCTTCCTTGGCGACCGTGTCGGTTTGCGCCCAGGCGCAGTTCAGGGTGGAAAGTGCCAGCAAGCCGGCGTAGACGATGGCCTTCAAATCATGTCTCCAGGAAGGTGCGTTGAGGGATGCCCGCGCAGTCGCTCCGGGCCGCGCGGGTTCGCGATCATCGCCGCTGCCGATTTCGGGCGGTCGGAAAGGCACTTCATTGCAGTTGCCCATCGTCGGCTTGCGCAACTGTCCACCGCCCGCACCTCGATGCGGGGCTGGTGAACCCGTGATGCTGCTGCTCGCCCCGATGGAGGGCCTGCTCGATCACACGCTGCGCGACATCCTGACGCGCGTCGGCGGGGTCGATCGCTGCGTTTCAGAGTTCATCCGGGTCTCCGGCACGCTGCTGCCCGACCGCGCGTTCCTGCGCGTCGTGCCCGAACTTCGGCACGGCGGACGCACACGCGCGGGCGTGCCGGTGCGTGCGCAACTGCTGGGGTCCGATCCGAACTGCCTGGCCGAGAACGCTGCCAAGCTCGCCGCGCTCGGGCCGCACGGCATCGATCTCAATTTCGGCTGCCCCGCGAAGATCGTCAACCGTCACGGTGGTGGGGCGGCGCTGCTCGACGATCCCGAACTGATCGCGAACATCGTCTCCGCAGTGCGGCGCGCGGTGCCGCGCACGATGCCGGTGTCGGCCAAGATGCGCCTGGGCAACCTCAGCGGCAGTCGCGCGGTCGAATGCGCACAGGCCATCGCTGGCGCAGGCGCCGATGAGATCGTCGTGCACGCCCGCACCAAGGCCGATGGCTACCGGCCACCTGCGTACTGGGAGCGCGTGGCCGATGTCCGCGCGTCTGTACAAATCCCGGTGGCAGCCAATGGAGAGATCTGGACCGTCGCCGATGCGTTTCGTTGTCGGGAGCTGTCTGGCTGCGACACACTGATGCTCGGGCGCGGCATGGTGGCCGATCCCGGACTCGCGCTCGCCATCGTCGCCGCGACGCGGTCGGCGGCGGTCGTACCGCTGTGCGCTGAAGCCGCGCACGGGATGGCATGGACGGCACTGCTGCCGCTGGTGGCCGAATTCTGGACGCTGGTGCTCGCCCGTCGCGACATCGCCGATCGCCACCGCGCGGGCCGGCTGAAGCAGTGGCTGAATCACCTGCGCCGCCATCATCGCCACGCCGACGCGATCTACAGCGTGATCCGGACGATCAACGACCCGGGGCAGATCGGCGTGCACCTGACCGAGTCGCTGCGGCTTGCTGCCTGATTTGTGACCGTTCGATACCAAACTGAGTCGCGTTGCCAACAGTGACACGTGGCGGGTCTCGCCTCGCCGATCGCGCGACGCCACAATCGTTCGATTGCCACTGCCCCGCTGCCCGCCCCGATGCCCACGCCCGTTCCGCCGGTCAAGACGCCGCTCGGTCACGAAGAGTTGCGCACTCGTTCGCACGGGTTGAACCAGCGTCATCGCACGATGCTCTTTCTCGTCGACGGGCGTCGACCGCTCAGCGAGGTGCTGGCGCTGGCGCTGCAAGCGGGTGCCAGCACCTCGCATTTCGAGGATCTGGTTCATCTGGGTATGGTCGACTTGGCAATCGACCCCGACCCAGCCGCCGAGGACCCACCGAGTCAGCAGGGCGCGCTGGACAGCGGTGGGATCAGCACGCAATCGGGCGTGCTCACGGTCGAACTCGACGCGCGCTCGGTGCCCGCCGAGGAGTCGCCTCGCCAGGTGCGACCGCTGATCGTGCAGAGGGTGCCTGTGTCGGCTGCAGCGCCGTCGGTGTCCCGACCCGCGACGTTGAACACCGACGACAGGGTGTTGCCGCAGTCGATCGCGCAGAGCCGCGCGCTGGCACAGGCGGCTGCCGACGAGTTGTTTCAGCAGATTCGTGAACTGCTGATCGACACCCTGCGGGTCGATGCACCGGTGTTTTCGGCGATCACCTTGATGCGGGTGCATCGTGCGCGTTCGCCGAAGGACCTCATCAATCTCGTCTGGGAGATCGAACGCCATCTCGGCGTCTCCCGCAAGCGGCGCCGCGAGATGCTGAGCCTGCACCGCGCCCGCGAACTGCTCGGCATGGGCAACACCCAGGTCAGCCTGGACTCGGACGAGACCGGATTTCCCGATACCGAGTGATCGGGGGTGGATCGGCTTCGTCCGACTCGTCCGCCACGGGCGTGACCAGCGTCGACAATCGATCGACCCGCATGTCCCGCACGATCTGAACTCCGAGGCCCGCCCACACCGTGACCCGCAGCGATGCACTGAACGATGACCCCCTTCGGCGCCGATGGTGCGTGTTGCTGGTCGTCTCGCTGCTTGCCTTCGTGGCCATCGCGTTCGACGTCGGCACCGGCCCGCTGCTCGTGAGCCTCGATCAGCATGCATCGCAACGTCTGCTGGCCCGTGATTCCGGGGAATGGACTTCAGCGATGCAGTGGCTCGCGCGGGTTCATGGTGTCGCCGGCATCGCTGTCGTCGGTACCATGTGGTCCGTCTGGTTGTTGTGCCGTGGCGAGACGATGCAGCTTGCGAGGTTGGCGTTGATCGTCGGCGGCGGGCTGGCCCTCAACGGCGTGCTGAAGCAGATGTTCCAGCGCCACCGGCCGGTGTTCGGTGAAGGCGGCGACATGCCGCTGCACACGCTGTCGAGCTACAGCTTCCCGAGTGGTCATGTGTCGGGCAGCGTCGTGTTCTACGGTTTCGTGTTGATGGTGATCTTTGCCCGCACGGCACACCGCGGCCGGCGCTTTGCAGCGGGGGGCGTGGCCTGCGCAATGGTCACGCTGATGGCCTACAACCGCGTCTACATCGGCGCTCATTTCGTCAGCGATGTGCTTGCGGCTCTGGCGGAGGGGTTGGCCTGGCTCGCCTTCTGCGCGTTGCTGCTGCAGCGCGTCCGCCCGCAGCCTTCGGTGTGACCCCGCAGTTTCCCCGATGCCCGATTCGATTCCGGTGATCGTCAACAGCGCGGCCCGCAGCGGTCAATCGCGCGCACAGATCGAGGCCTTGCCAGGGTTGTTCGAGCGCGCCGGCCTGCGCATCCGCCTGATCGACGTGCGCGGTGGTGTCGACAGCGACAGCGAGATCGACGCCGCGCTCGCCGGTCGGCCGTCGATGGTGGTGGCCGGAGGCGGCGACGGCACGCTGAGTGCGATCGCCGCGCGGCTGGTGGACACCGGCATTCCGCTCGGCGTGCTGCCGCTGGGCACGCTGAACCATTTCGCGAAGGACCTGAGGATTCCGCTCCTGGTCGACGATGCGGTGCGTGTCATCGCGGCAGGCCACACCACCGACGTGGATGTCGGCGAGGTCAACGGGCGCATCTTCATCAACAACTCGGGGCTCGGCCTCTACCCGGACATCGTGCGCCATCGCGATCGCCAGCAGCGCACGCTGGGCCGCAGCAAATGGCATGCGCTGGCCTGGGCGACGTGGTCGATGCTGCGCCGCTATCCGTTCGTGCAGGTGAGGCTGGTGATCGACGGGCAGGCGCGCGAGTGGCGCACGCCGTTCGTGTTCGTCGGCAACAACCCATATGTGATGGAAGGCCTGCGCATCGGTGGACGCAGTCGCATTGATGAAGGGCGCCTGTGCCTCTACGTTGCGCAGCGGCCGGGTCGGCTGCGGCTGCTGTGGCTGGCGCTGCGTGCGCTGTTCGGTCGCCTGCGTCAGTCGCGCGACTTCGACGCCCTGACGGCGACCGAATTGCTGATCGAAACCCGCCGCAAGCGCCTTCACGTGGCCACCGATGGCGAGGTGTGGTCGATGGCCACACCATTGCGCTACCGGGTGAGGCCCGGCGCGCTGCGCGTCATCGTTCCAGCATCCGCCGATAGTTGCGAGCCGGGGGCCAGTTCCGGTTGAAGCGACGTGATTCGATGCGCTCGAAGGCGTCGCGCTCCGCGCTGTAGTCCCAGCGCTCGATCGTGCAGCCTGCGTCATCGGTGGCATCGTGCCGAACCACGTTGACCGAGTTCGGCACATCGCGCCGCACACGGCTTGACACGGCGGTGCCGGCCTGCGCGACGACGATGCGTGCACCACCGGCGCCGGCCGGTGTCAGCTCGCGCATGTAGGGCAGGTGGATGTGCCCGCCCAGCGCCACGTCGGCGCCAGCTTCTGCCCAGCGCTGCAACGCGGCCTCGCAGCCGCGCAGCAGGTGCTTTTTCTCGGCCTCGCCTTCGACATGCAGCGGCTGATGGACGACCACCACGCGCAACTGCCCGGGCCGCGCGCTGCGCAGCCGGGCGGCGACCCGCTCGATCTGTGCCGACGAGACCTGGCCTTCGACGTGGCGCAGGCGACGCGTGGTCTTCACGCACAGCACCAGCAGGTCGGCACTGTCGTGCGTCGGCTCCAGCGCCTCCCCGAAGGCGCCCTGGAAGCGTGCGTACGGAAACAGCAGGCGCGCCACGCCGTTGAACAGCGGAATGTCGTGGTTGCCCGGAATGGCCATCCGCGGAACCCCGAGGCGGTCGACGAACCGGCGCGCGGCAGCGAACTGTTCTGGCGTGGCACGCTGCGTGATGTCGCCCGACAGCACCAGCAGGTCGGGTGCGATCTCACTGCTCAGTCGGACCAGCGCCTCGACCACCGGCGCCTGCTCGGTGCCGAAATGCGTGTCCGAGATGTGCAGCAGCGTGGTCAAGGGCGAGCGGACACGTGGCCTTCAGGGCGCTGAGCAGCCAGCGATCAGGCCGTCTGCTGGATGCCGGCGATGGCCCACTGGCTGCCGTCATTCGGCTTCACCAGGTGCCAGACTTCGTCGAACGGTTGGGTCGGCCCGGACGCTTCTTCCTTGATCAGGCCGTGGAAGCGCACGCTGACCACCTGGCGCTCGGTCTCGTCGGAAAAGTCCAGCACGTCCGCGTCGACCCGCACCACATCGGTGTGCTGTGTGCTGCTGCCGCGTTCCTGCAGATCGAGCTTGACCGCCGCATACATCTCGGGCGTGGTGAACTGGCGCAGGTCGTTCAGGTCGGCGCTGTCGTTGGCGGCCTGCATGCGGATGAAGATCATCTTCGCGATGCGCTCGAAACCTGCCTGGTCGAAGCCGACAGGCACCGTCGGCGGCCGTGCGAAGGTGGCTTGCACGGGTGGCGAAGGCAGCACCGGCTCAATGGCCGGTTGTGCGTTCCAGCCCGACCCTGCACCCGATCCCGCGCCGGCGCCTGCTCCCGCGAACTGCATGCCGCCCGGTGCCTGCATCGGCCGCGCAGACGACTTGGCACCCATGCGGCTCATCACGAAGCGGATCGCGACGAAGGCGACGCCAGCCAGCAGCAGCATCATCAGGATGTTGCCGAACTCGGCGCCCATGCCCAGGTGGCTCATCAAGGCCGCGATGCCCAGGCCGGCGGCAAGGCCGGCGATCGGGCCCATCCACGAGCGCTTGGGCGCGGCCGCCGGTGCAGCCCCGGCCGTGCCAGGCGCCGTCGGCGTTGCCTGCGCCGGTTTGGCCGGTGTGGCGTCCGGTGTGCTGCGGCTTGGCAGGCTGCGCTGCATGCCCGATGAACTGCCGCCACCCAGGCGTTTGGCATCGACGCTCAAGGGCGCCAGGCCGGCGGCCATCACCGCCACCGACAAAGCCAGGATCCAGGATTTCATCTTGCGTTCCTTTGGGTTCAGTTCAGGAAGAGAAGGGCATCGTAGCGGCTGAGCGCTGCCGGCCCGTCTCCGAGGACATTCGCATTCTCCGAGATGGGGCCGCCTTGATGAATCTCAATGTTGAAGCGTCCTTCGGTTCCATCCCGTCGTGGCCATGTCAAACCCGTGAGGCATCATGCGAACTCACAGGACGCTGGAGGCCATCTCCCGATGACACATGCCCTGATCGTCGATGACGACGTGGATTCGGCTTCCACCCTCAAGGCCCTGATCGCGGGCGAAGGACTCACCGTGGCGGTGGTGCACAGCCTGCGCGACGCCCGGCGCCAGATCGCCTTGCAGCAGCCGGACATCGTCCTGCTCGATCTGCAACTGCCCGATGGCAGCGGGATGGACCTGCTTGCCGACCGCCACATGCTGGCCGATTCCGAGATCGTGCTGATCACCGGCCACGCCAGCCTCGAAACCTCGATCCAGGCGCTGCGGCTCGGTGCGGCCGACTACATCGTCAAGCCGATCAACATGCGCCAGCTGCAAGGCGTGCTGTCGCGCTTCATGAAGCCGGCGGTGCTGAAGGCCGAGGTCGAGGTGCTGGTGTCGCAGGTCGAACCGAGCGGCCATTTCGGGCAGCTGTGGGGGCGGGCGCCTTCGATGCTGCGGCTGTACGAGCAGATCACGCGCGTCGCCGGCACCAGCGTCACGGTGTTCATTACCGGAGAGAGCGGCAGCGGCAAGGAGGTCGTTGCGCAGACGGTGCACGACCTGAGCCGCCGCCGCAAGCAGGCGTTCCTCGCGATCAACTGCGGCGCGATCTCGCCCAACCTGATCGAGAGCGAGATCTTCGGCCACGAGAAAGGCAGCTTCACCGGCGCCGACCGCCAGCACCTCGGCTTCTTCGAGCGCGCCAGCGGCGGCACGCTGTTCCTCGACGAGATCACCGAGATGCCGATGGAGTTGCAGGTCAAGCTGCTGCGCGTGCTGGAGACCGGCCGCTTCATGCGGGTGGGTTCGACCCTGACGCAGGAAACCGACGTGCGCGTGCTGGCGGCCACCAACCGGTTGCCCGAGCAGGCTGTCGCATCGGGAAAATTGCGTGAAGACCTGTTTTACCGATTGAACGTTTTTCCGATCGAGTTGCCGCCCTTGCGTGACCGGCTGAGCGACGTGCCTTTGCTCGCCCAGCACTTCCTCGCGGCTTTCGGTGTGCAGCAGGGCCAGGCCAAGCGGTTCAGCGCGGCGGCGCTCGACCGGTTGAGCCGCCACCGCTGGCCGGGCAATGTGCGTGAACTGCGCAACGCCGTGCAGCGGGCGTACGTGATGTCGGCAGGCGAGGCGATCGACGCAGAGTGCCTCCCGGACGCTGCCCCGGCAGCGTTGCCTGTGACGCCGACCGCATCGGCGCGGGCCTCGGAGCCGGACCCCCGGGCCACAGCGTCGTCACAGACCTGCGACGAGAGCATCACGCTGCCGATCGGCACCTCGATGGCGCAGGCCGAACGGGCGCTGATCCTGGCCACCCTGCGGGCCTACCACCACCACAAGGAGCGCACCGCTGCGGCGCTCGGCATCAGCCTGAAGACGCTCTACAACCGGCTGAAGGAATACGCCGGGGACGGCATCGGCAGCAGCGTCGACGTCGATTGATGCTGCCGGGCGCTCGCCGTCACGCGAGCACCACCGGAGCCGTGCTGGGCCGCAATCCACTGCGGTCGGCCAGGATCAGCCGCGACACGCCGGCCCAGTCCACGCAGCGGCCGTGCGGGATGCGCAACGGAGAGCGGCGCCAGACAGTCTCTCGTCCATCGTCCAGCAGCACCGTGCGGCATCCTGCGCGGCGACCCGCCTCGATGTCGTCGAGCGTGTCACCCACCATCCATGACGACGACAGATCGATGCGGTGAGCGCGGGCGGCGCGTACCAGCATGCCCGGCGCGGGCTTGCGACACAGGCAGGCGGGTTGGCCGTCCGCCGCTGGGACGTGCGGACAGATCACGAAGTCGGTCAGCTCGACGCCGGCTTCATCGCGCAGGCGTTGCTCCAGCACGGCCTGCAGGGACGAGAACTGACTGCGCGTGAAGTAGCCGCGACCGATGCCACTCTGGTTGCTCACGAGCACCAGTGCCAGCCCGGCGGCTGCCAGGGCTGCCATGGCTTCGCAGGCCGACGGCTTCAAGCGCAGCAAGGCCGGGTCGGCGTTGTAGGGCACGTTGTCCACCAGCGTGCCGACCTGGTCGATGAACACGGCAGGGCGCGACGTCGACGCGGCGACCGCAGGCAGGGTGAACCTCAGCGTGTGTTCGTTCATGGTGAAGGCGTCGAGGAGGTACGTTGCCGTTGCGCGGCAATCGGTGTTCCTGGGGCGGGCTGCAACTTTGACCGGATTGCATGTCGAATGCCGGCGTGTTCAGCGACGCGCCCTTCGACCGCAAAGCCGCCGTCAGCTTCCGGCTGAACGTGGCATCAGCAAGCGGGCAACAGCATCGACACCGTCGTACCGAATCCCGGGGTGCTGGCCAGGCGAGAGGTGCCGCCCGACCGCACGCAAAACGCATGCACCTGCGCCAGGCCCGAGGCGGGCACCGGGCCCTGCGCTGCCGCCGTGCCCTCGTCGTCCACGGTGATCAGCACATAGTCACCGGCCGGCAAGCCGTCGATGTCCTCCGCCATCGCATTGCAGGCGTGCAGGCGCAGCCGCCCGCCCGCAGGCATCGCATCGCGGGCGTTCAGTGTCAGCGTGGTGAGCGCCAGCTCCAGCGCGCTGGCGTCGACCATCACGGGTCGCGTGGCAGGCGCCACCGCCACGGACAACTCGATGCGCCTGCCGGCCATTGATTTCAAGAATTCGTCCGCCTCCGCCAGCGTGCTGGACAGATCGACCGCGTGCGGCGCCGACGGGTGCCGGCTGGCAAAGCGCATCAGGTGTTGTGTCAGTCGGCTGCCGGCCTCCACCGCGCGCAGCGTGGCGGCCACCGGTGCCTGCAGTTCGGGACCGGGGGCCTGGCGCTGGATCAGGTGCGCGCTGTTGCTGATGACACCGAGCAGGTTGTTGAAGTCGTGCACCACGCCACCAGTCAAGCGGCCCAGCGCTTCGATGCGCTCGCGGTCCGAAGCGCCGGCTTCGCTCTCACCGTCAGCGGATGGTGCATCGGGGCGGGTCTCGACTGAGGATTCGGAGGGGTTGACGATGCGGCGCGTTGCGACCCACGCGACGCCGCCCAATGCCAAGCCGAGCAGCACCAGCGATCCGATGGCGACGCGCAGGGTGGCGCCGACTGCCCGCTCTGACGGTCGTTCGTGGTGATCGATGACGGACTGTGGTTCATCCTGGCGCGGCGCTGCCTGCCGGATTGACTCGACAGCCGCGGCCGTCGACAGCGCCTCTTGTTCAGCCTGCCAGGTGCTCGCGATGACCCAGACCGCTGCCGCGAGACCGGGCAGCAGCACCGACAGCAAGAGCAGCGTCAGGCGAGATCGAAGGGATGCGGACATGGTGGCGAGCGTGACACCTTTCGGCGCTTGCGGGGGTGACGCGACGGAACGATCGGCGCGGCACGCGCACCGATCGTTCCGTCGACAGAAGGGATGTCAGCGCACCGCGATGCGGCCTGCGGCATCCGAGAACAGCACCTCGACGCGTCGGTTCTGCTGACGACCTGCGGCGGTGCCGTTGTCCGCCACCGGGTTGGCTTCACCCCAAGCCCGTACTTCGATGCGGTCGGTCGCGATGCCACCGTTCGTCAGCTGCTGCTGGAAGGTCTCCGCGCGGCGGCGCGACAGCTGCAGGTTCATCTCCTCGCTGCCGACGCTGTCGGTGAATCCCTCGATCAGCACGCGCCGCTCGGGATGGCGGATCAGCACCTGCACCAGCTGTTCGACGCTGCGTTGGGCGCCGGGCTGCAAGGTCGACCGCCCGGTGTCGAACAGAACGTCCCCGAGCGTGACCACCATGCCGCGCTCGGTGTTGCGGCCCTTCAGGTCCTGAAGATCGCGTTCGAGCCCCGCCGCACGATCGGACTGCTGAATCGCCAGCAGGCGGGCCGCGTCGGCCTGTTCGCGAGACAGCTCGGCCTCGTTGCGGGATGTCTGTGCGGCGCCCTGGGCTGCCACGGCGCTGGCCTTGGCGGTATTCGCGTCGGCCTGCGCCACGCGGGCGTTCTCGGTCGCCACATCGGCCTCGCGCGAGCGCGCGTCGAGCTGCACCCGCTCTCGCTCAACGCCGGCTTGCTGCACCCTCAGGTCTGCGTCGGCCTGTCTGCCTACCGCGAGGGCAATTTCGGCACGCTGGCGGGCGATGTATGCCAGGTGGCGTGTTTCATCGACGTTGCGGTCGGTGGCCCACGCCGTTTCGGCCGCGCTCATGGCCTGCAACGCACGTTCCAGTTCGACCGCGCCGCTGCGGGCGACGCCAGGGTTGCTGCGCGCCTGCGAGAGCGTGCTGCGTGCGGCGACCAGGTCGGTGTTCTGCGGTGGGGTGGTCTGGCAGGCGGCCAGCGCCAGGGCGATCGACGCCGTCAACAGGGTGCGGATGGTTTTCATGGGGTGTCCTGGAAATGCGGTGGGATTCACTTCGATGGGTTCGCGGGTTGCTTCGCCGCCGCGCGGTTGATCTCCTCGCGCAGCGTCTGCAAGCTGGCTTCGAGCTCGGTCACCGCGCGAATCGAACGTTCGGAACCGGCCCGGGCGCGCGCCAGCTGGGCGTCTACGTCCGCCTGCTCTGCGAGTCGGATGGCTCCGCGCTCGTCGCCAGCGGCGGCCAGTGCGCGGGCGCGCTCGAGCTTGCTGCGCGCCTCGTTGAGCTCCGCAGCGGCGAGTTCGGGCGCGCCAGCCGAGCGCGCGGCTTCGATCGAGGCCGACGTGGAGGCCATGGACGGTGCGGGGGAGGGCGCGTTGGCGCAACCGGTGAGGGCGAGTGCCCCCGAGGCCACCAGCGTGGCGAGGATCAGCGTTTTCATACAGGGTCTCCGTCGGGTTGGACTGGCGGATGCCAGGTGATGCCAACCTCACGGCAATCGACGCGCCTGACGGCGCCGAGCATCGGCGCCCAGAGGCGCGATGGGTCAGAGCGCGCCGGTGCTGTAGCTCAGATGCTTCTGGGCAACGCCTTCGTTTCCACCAATGGCAAGGTGACCCTGAATTCGCTTCCACACCCCGGGCCGGCGCTGTGAGCCTCGACCTGGCCGCCGTGTGCGTTGACCAGTTCGCGCACCACCGTGAGCCCGAGACCCAGGCCGTTGCCGTCGAAGGCGGTGGCTTCGGGCTCCTGCACGAACGGGTCGAAGATGTGGCTCAGCGTGTCGGCCCCGATGCCAATGCCGGTGTCCGACACGGTGATCTCCACCGAATGGCCCTGGCGCACCACCGCCAGCCGGATCTCGCCGCCCTGCGGCGTGTACTTCGACGCGTTGTCCAACAGGTTGCGCAGCACCTGTGACAGGCGCAGCGGGTCGCCATACACCCGCAGCAAACCTGGATGCGTTTGAACCAGGAAGTTCTGCAGTCGGGTGTCGATCGCCGGACGACAGGCCTCGACGACCTCGTCGATCAACCGGGTCAGGTCGACCTCGCTGCGTTCCAGCCGCAGCTTGCCGGTGTTGACGCGCGACAGGTCCAGCAGGTCGCTGACCAGCCGGGACATTTGCATCACCTGCCGTTCGATGATGGCGGTCATCCGGGGCAGCAGTGGCGCGTCGCTGCCGGCACGCCCGATCACCGCCGAGGCCGATCGGATCGACATCAGCGGGTTGCTCAGCTCGTGCACCGCCTGCGACATGAACTGCGTCTGCCGCTGCAGCGCCTGCTCGGCGGCCGCCTGCAGTTCCTGGGCGCCGAGGGCAGTCAGCAGCAAATGCTCGTTGGCCTGCTGCAGCTGCTGTTGCCGGCGCTCGACCTCCTGGCGTGCTTTCTCGTGATTCGTCAGCGGGACCCGCAGCGACCCGAGCACCGGCGTCTGCAGCAGCACCTCGCCCACGGCCCGCGCATCGTGGAACTCGAAGCTGCCGAATCCCAGTCGCTTGGCCCGGTACATCGCCGCATCGGCCAGAGCGATCAGTGCGGGCGCGGTCACGTCGTCGGCGGGATAGACGCTGATACCGATGCTCGCCGTCAGCCGCATCACGTGCTCGCAGATCAGTGCCGGCATGCCGAGTGCAGCGATCACCTTCTCGGCCACCGCCGCGGCGTCCGCGGCCTGGGACACATCGTCGAGCAGGATCAGGAACTCGTCGCCTCCGTGCCGGCTGACGGTGTCCGATGCGCGCACCGAGTCGACCAGGCAGCGTGCCGTCAGCTGCAGCACCTCGTCGCCCACCGCATGGCCCAGCGTGTCGTTGATCTGCTTGAAATTGTTGAGGTCGACGAACAGCAGCGCGATCTGCTTCTTGCTGCGTCGCGCATTGGCGATCGCCTGCTCGAAGCGGTCCATCAGCAGCACGCGGTTGGGCAGCTGCGTCAGCGGGTCGAGGTTGGCCAGGCGCGCTGCATTCAGCAGGGCCTGCGCCGTGGTGTCGGCATCGTCACGGCACCGCAGCGACGTGACGACGAGGTTTTCGTTGGCCTCGCGCAAACGGTCGGCTTCCCCGTCGCCGAATCGATTCAGGGACTCCTCGATGTGTCGATGCAAGCCGGCCAGCTCAGAACGCGCCTCCTCGATGCGCGCGTGCAGCTCAGCCAGCTCCTGCTCGGCAAGGGCTTTCGCGGCGGGGCCTCTGGGCGCTTTTTTCATGCCGAGGGTTCGCGTGCGTGTGACTCGGTGAGGCCGGTCAATCGGACTCGACCACCGGCCTGCCGAGTGCGCGTTTGCGCGTCGGACGACCGCCCAGCAAGCCTTCCTGAGCGGGCAGCGTGCCGCCGACATGGATGCCATCGGCGCCGATGGTGTATTCGCGCAGGTCGTCCGAGTGGGCGCTGGCCCGCACCTTGACCACCGCCATCACGCGCCGCAGCCGGCTGTCGACCTCGATGTAGCGCTGCACGATGATCGCGTCGGTCAGGAAGGCGGTGCCGTAGGGGCTGAAGCGCAGGTCGGTGTAGCGGTCTTCGAGCTCGGACGTCATCAGCACCGTGACGCCGGTGCTGGCCAGCGCCAGGGTCAGGCGGGACAGCGATTCGCGGAAGTCCTGGCGGAAGGTCGGTGCCACCGCCAGTTCGAAGCCGGACAGCGAATCGATGACGACGCGGCTCGCGCCGAGCCGGTGGATTTCGCGCAACATGAGCTGCACGATCTCGTCGATCGACAGGTCGAGCGCGTGGCTGTCGATGAGGCCGACCCGGCCGGAGGCAATCAGGGCGGCGACCACCGGGTTGCGCGAGTGGCTGGGATGCTGTTCGAAGGCCGCGATGACGCCGGTTTCACCGAGGCGCGCGCCTTCCGCAAGAAACGCCGACGCGAGGACGCTCTTGCCCGAGCCCGAGGGCCCGGCCAGCAGCACCGAATAGCCGCGCGGAACCCCGCCCCCCAGCATGTCGTCGAGTCCGGACACACCGGTCAGCAACCGCTCGGGGCCCGAGGTCGTCGACGCTGCGACGTTCCGGTACGGCACCACCTGTGCCGGTGGGAACACCTCGATGCCGGCGCCGCTGATGCGAAACGTGTGCAACCCCGGCAGCGTCGGCTGCCCGCGCATCTTCATGATCTCCATCTTGCGGACCATCGAGTTGCGCTCCACGCTCTGGCGCAGCCAGATCAGGCCATCGGCCACGGTGAATACTGGGTTGTTATCGGTCTCGGCGAAGTACTCGCCGATCAGGAAGGTGGTGGCCTGCCAGCTCGTCATCAGCATGCCGAGTTGCTGCACGAACTGCTGCAACGTCTTCTCCGGGTTGTTCGGCGGATCGGCAGATAACACGACCGAGCGGAACGAATCGACGAACACCAGCGACGGGCTGTGGGTCGCGACTTCGGCCACGATGCGTTCGAGCACGCGATTGAGATCGCCGGTCAGCGTGTCGTCCGACAGGTTGATGAAGCGGATCGAACCGTTGACCGCCTCGCTGTCGAAGAACTCGAACTGCTGCTGGTAGCGCAGCATCTTCAGCGGCGGCTCGCCCAGCACGGTGAAGTAGATCGCGCGGAACTCGGGCTTGGCCAGCGCGAACATCATCTGGTGTGCCAGCGTCGTCTTGCCGCAGCCGGGTGGTCCGGCGATCAGGTTGAACGACAGCTCGGGCAGACCGCCGCCGAGCACTTCATCGAGGCCGGGGACCCCCGTGGCCAGACGGTTGATGGTTACTTTGGTGGTCATGTGATCTTGTCCTGTGCGGCCGGGCCGTGGGGGTGAAGTGCCCAGACCGAGCGCAGCAGCCGCTCGGTGAGTGACGGTCCGACCATGCTCTCCAGCAGGTCGTGGAACGCACGGAAAATGTCGCAGCCGCCCGCCGCAGCGTCTGCGCTGCTTTGCTGCGAAACCGCAGCTTTGAGCCCAGCGAGATCCATCTTCGATTGCACGCCCTCATGCAGCCCTTCAAGCCACGGATGCGCGCTGGCAGCGAGATAGAGGCTGCGCTTGTAAAGCGCGACCAAGCCGCGCTCACCCACGATGGGCGTCAGCGCCACATGGATCTCGAGCCAGGTCGCCTCGATGGCCTCGGCGATTTGCGACGCCTGCGCGCCGGCGTCAATCCTGTGTGCCAGAGGCGCAGTGATGGGCGGTCTTTTCGGAGCTTCCATGGACATCAGTCGAAGACCATTTGCATGGATCGATTGATCCTAAGCCCCAGGGCTCGGCTGAACTGACATTTGCGGGGGGGGGGGGGGGCGGGAAAAAATGCAGCAAGCCGGGCCGCATCGGCAATCGGCTGCTTCGCGCATGGCGCTGTGACTTGACGTTCGCGGCGCGACCGTCGAGTGCGCAGCATGCGGTGAACTCTCGTTTCCATGGGTGAACTGCCTTTCAGGATGTATCCAGACCCGCCGCACTCGGTCGCGCGGCACGCAGGTTGCGATGAGCACCTCGCAGCACGCACGACAAGGAGCGGGAACGATGACCACCCTGGGCTTTCGAGTCGATCACCAGCAGACGCAGCGGCAAGCGCTGTCCCCCCGCTTCCAGCAAGCCGTGCGCCTGCTCCAGATGTCGTCGATGGATTTCACCGCCAGCGTGCACGACGTGCTGGGCAGGAACCCGTTTCTCGAAGCCGAGGACGGCGATGTCGAAACAGACGATGCCGAACGCGCAGACGGTGCGGACGACGGCTCCGAGTTGCCGGCATACGACGAGAGCGACGGGCTTTCGGCTGAACTGTCGATGCCTGCCGAGGGTTTCGACGGCGACAGCGAAAACGATCGCGATCTGTGGCGGTCGGACAGTCGGTCTTCGTTGCCCCATGCCGACGACGGCGAGCTGTCGGCGATCGATGCCATGGCGGTCGAGATCTCGCTGAGCGCGCACCTGCACGGCCAGCTGAACCTGCTGCCGCTGAGCCCGCGCGAGCTGCTGCTGGCGCGCGCGATCGTCGAGTCGCTCGACGACGACGGCTACCTGCGCACGCCACTGGAGGCGTTGACCGACCTGGAGGTGCTGACCCCGCAGGTCACCGTGTCCGACATGCAGGCCGCGCTGCGCCGCGTGCAGTCGCTCGACCCCTGCGGTGTGGCGGCGCGCAGCGTGGCGGAATGCCTGCAGCTGCAACTGCCGTCGATCGCCTGCCCGCAGACGCGAGCGCTGGCCGCGCGCATCGTGGGCGACCACCTGTCCGCGCTGGCCGCGCGCGACATCCACGGACTGGCCCGCGCGCTCGGCGAGTCACCACTGCGGGTGCAGTCGGTGTGCGACCGCATCCGTCGGCTCGATCCGCGGCCCGGCTGGCGCTTCAGCAATGAACGTGTCGCCTATGTGGTGCCGGACGTGCTCGTGAGGAAGATCCGCGGCGTGTGGAGCGTGCAACTCAACCCGGCCGTCGTCCCGCGCGTGCGCCTGAACGAGGTCTATGCCGCGTTGTTCAAGCGTCATCGCAGCGCCGACAACGCCGATCTGGCCGGGCACCTGCAGGAGGCGCGCTGGACGGTGCGCAATGTCGAGCAGCGCTTCTCGACCATCCTGGACGTGGCCGAGGCGATCGTGAAGCGCCAGCAGCATTTCCTCGAATTCGGCCCGATGGCGATGAAGCCGATGGGCCTGCGCGAAATCGCCGACGAGGTCGGGGTGCACGAGTCGACGGTGTCCCGGGTGACCAACAACAAGTACATGTCGACGCCGTGCGGCGTGTTCGAGCTGACGCATTTCTTTTCACGCGCGATGGTCAGCTCGAACGGCAGCGCGTGCTCGGGCACCGCGATACGCGGGTTGGTCAAGGACCTGATCGAAGCCGAGTCGCCTGCGGCGCCGTTGTCCGACGTGGAGATCGCTCGGCAACTTGCCGAGCAGGGGCTGGTGGTGGCGCGTCGCACCGTCACCAAGTACCGGCAGCTGCTGCGCATCGAGGCGGTCGACCGGCGCCGGCGCCATGCGTGAGCCGGTTCGGCAGCGCAGGCACGCCGTTTGCCCCTGTAACGGCATGTGCGGCAACCCGGTGTTGCCGCAGTGTCGAGCAACGGTTCGGCTGGTCTTTCTGAGGAGCACGGCACCATGAGCATCGACATGAAACTGGGCGACTGCTGGCCCGAATCGGTCCGCGTCGAGATTGAGGTTTACTACGCCAGCGGTCCACCCGACCGAAAAATGTTTTCCGTCGAGCCCTGCCCGTCGATGCACGCGGTTCGCGTTTTCAATCTGCGGCCCGGCTGCGATTCGATTGAAATGCA
The DNA here is from genome assembly GCA_030654805.1 of Burkholderiaceae bacterium. Taxonomy (GTDB): domain Bacteria; phylum Pseudomonadota; class Gammaproteobacteria; order Burkholderiales; family Burkholderiaceae_C; genus PBB1. The sequence goes on along the minus strand of JAURWR010000068.1, from coordinate 9,091 downwards.
TCGCTTCGGCTGGGGCGATCTGCCCGGGCGAGCGCTGTACCAGCGCTGTCTGAGCGTGCTGGCGCTGCACTGGTTCGGCTCCATCGACATGGTGCCGCGCGTTCGCGGCGTGCCTTTGTGGCGCAGCCTGAGTGCTGAACTTTCGATGCCATCCGCGGATGTGGATCGGGTGAAGTTCGACATCCATGCCGTCAGTGACGCCAGCGCCACGCTGCGCTACCAGTTCCGGCGCGACCAGCCGCTGGTCAGCGGCACGGTGGTGCTCGATCCGCTCGATGCGGACCCGTTGCGAGCCCTGCTTCGTGTGGGCCTCGGCCGCGTCAAGCCGATGGCGGCGCCGCGCAAGGTCGCATCCAAGCCAACCCGGAGGCATCTGGCGTCGCAATCCGACGCCAACGTTCACGCCTCTGTCCAGCCAGCCTAGTCCAGCATCCCTGCCGCCATGACCGACAACGCAGAATCGGTTTTGCCCGATTCGATACGAGACCACCCCTTTCTGACCCGGCTGCGTTCCAGCCTGCTGTCGCAGGCGCCCGATCAGGCGCGGCTGGACGCGGCAGACCCGGATCCGGTCACCAGCGCGCTGTCGCTGTCGGACATGCTGCCCGAGTCGCCAGGCATCAGCGGGTGACCGGTCGATTCGACCGCCAGGCATTCATGCAGTCGATCAGCGCCATCGGGTCGATCGGCTTCGTGCAGTGGCGGTCGAAGCCTGCGGCCAGCGCCTTGCGCTGGTCCTCCTGCCGACCCCAGCCCGTCAGGGCCAGGATCAGCATGTCCGGGCCGCCCGGTTGCAGGCGCAGACGGCGTGCCACCTCGTACCCGTCGAGGCCGGGCATGCCGATGTCGAGCACCGCGACCTGCGGTTGCACCCGCATCGCCATGGCCAGCGCGCTGGCGCCAGCGAATGCCACATGCACTTCGTGATGTTCGAGCCTGAGCAGCAGGGCCAGGCTGTCGGCGGCATCGCGGTTGTCGTCGGCGATCAGGATGCGCAGTGGCGTCGGCGTTGGAGCGGCCAGGGCCGCTGGCACGTCGTCGAGTGCGGCGGGCCGGGAGTCGAACGCGGCCGGCGGTAGGTGGATGCGGAAGGTCGCACCGCCACCCAGCCCGGCGCTGCTGGCGTCCAGCAGCCCGCCATGCAGTTCGACCAGACCGCGAGACAGTGCCAGGCCGATGCCCAGGCCGCCCTGCGAGCGGTCACTGGCGCTGCGCAGCTGCGAGAACATGTCGAACACATAGGGCAGTTGTTCGGGGGTGATGCCGATGCCGTTGTCATGGACCTCGATCAGCAGCTCGTGGTCGTCGGCCCGTGCGACCAGCCGGATGCACCCGCCGGGCGGGGTGTAGCTCGCGGCGTTGAGCAGCAGGTTGGCCAGCACCTGGGTCATGCGCACTTCGTCCACTTGCGTCATGCTGCCTGGCGGGAGGTCGATCTCCAGCGTGTGTTGCCTGCTGTCGATCAGCGAACGCGCGTTCTCGACGGCGCCACCGACGATGGCTTGCAGGGGATGGAGCTGCTTCTCCAGTTCCAGCCGGCCGGCCGAGATGCGCGAGATGTCCAGCAGGTCGTCGAGCAGCCTGGCCATGTGCCGGATCTGCCGGTTGATGACGTCGCGGCTGACGGCGAGCTCCTGAGCCGTCAATGCCGGGTTGGCAAGCACCGATGCCGCGCTGCGGATCGGCGCCAGCGGGTTGCGCAACTCGTGCGACAGGATCGCGAGGAACTCGTCCTTGCGCTGGTCGGCTTGGCGCAGCGATTCGGCGGATCGGCGCGCTTCGGTGACGTCGATGTGCACACCGACCCATTCGCGCAGGCGACCGTCGGCCGCGAAGACCGGCTCGGCGCAAACGGCGTAGCGTCGCCATTCGCCGTCGGCGTTGCGCAGCCGGTGCTCCCATTCGAAGTGGCGCTGTTGCGAAACCGCCTGCCTCCAGGCGATCAACGTGGGCTGAACGTCGTCGGGATGGATGGCTGTGGACCAGCCGTCGCCCCGGTACTGCACCGGCGTCTGTCCTGTGAGGTCGGACCAGCCGCGTTGCTCGCCTTCCATCTCGCCGAGCGCGTTCTGTGTCCACATCAGCCCGACCGCACGGACGGCAGCCTGGAAACGCTCCTCGCTGATCTGGCGCTCCGCCTCGGCCCGCACCAGCCGGGCCGCCACCGCATCTCGATCTGCCTGCTCGCGTCGCTGCACCGTGGTCTCACGGCACACGCAGAACAGCCCGGTCACGGCGCCTTGAACGTCGCGGACCGGGTGGTAGCCGAAGGAGAAATGGGCTTCCTCGATGCGGTCACCACGCTGCATCGACAGCGCGATGTCGTCCATCTGCACGCTGTGGCCGGCAAAGCAGCGATCGACCAGCGGGCCGATGTCGACCCAGATGTCGCTCCACAGCTGCTGCATCGGCTGCCCGAGTGCGGCCGGGTGCCGCGCGCCGAGGATCGGTGCGTAGGCGTCGTTGTAGAAGAACAGTCGCTCCGGCCCCCAGGCCACGAACATCGGTTCGCTGGCTCCGAGCATCAGGCCCGTCAGCAGTTGCAACTCGGCGGGCCAGTCGGCAGGGGCGCCGATGCCCGGGGCGGTCGGCGCGTCGTCGGCACGCAGCAGGCCGGCGCACTCGCCCGCGTGGTCGAGAAAGGTGGGGAAGGGGCGGAAGGTCATGGTGGGCGGCCGGGCGTGCGTCGGGCGGGTGCGGAGCCCCGATCGTCCTGCACTTTGAGAGGGTGCCGAACTATTTCCATCGAGGGACCGGCATCGGCACGCCGTTTGCCGAGGGAAGCGCATGAAATGCAATTGCGAACCCCATTCAGGCACCACCCCGAACGCAGCACGCTTGTGGAGCGTGCCGCTCGACCCGGTGCAAAGCGCGAAGAAGAATCGCCTGCTGGCCAGGCTGCCCGATGCCGAATGGCAGCGATGGTTGCCGCACCTGGACTGGGTCGATCTGCCGCAAGGGCGGGTTCTGCACGAGTCGGGTCACGCGCTCGACCATGCGTACTTCCCGACGACGGCGATCGTTTCGCTGCTCAACGTCACGCAGGACGGCGCCTCGACCGAGATTGCCGTGGTGGGCAACGAGGGTGTGGTCGGCATCGCCCTGTTCATGGGTGGAGACTCGACCTGCAGCCGCGCGGTGGTGCAGAGCGCCGGTTTCGGGTTCCGGCTGAAGGCGCAGCCGATGCGCGATGAATTCGAGCGCTCGGGCGTGGCGATGCACCTGCTGCTGCGCTACACGCAGGCGCTGATGACCCAGATGGCGCAGGTGGCGGTGTGCAATCGGCACCACTCGATCGCCCAGCAACTGTGCCGCTGCCTGCTGATCCACCTGGACCGGCTAGGTGGCGACGAGATCGTCATGACGCACGAGGCAATCGCCAGCATGCTCGGCGTGCGCCGCGAGGGTGTCACCGAGACCGCGCTGAAGCTGCAGGCGGCCGGGCTGATCCGATATGCGCGGGGCCGGATCACGGTGCTGGACCGCTCGGGCCTGGAACAGCGGGCCTGCGAGTGCTACGGCGTGGTCAGCAATGAATACCGCCGCCTGCTGAGCGACCGCGTGGCTGCATGAGACATCCGGGCCGCCCCAAGGGCGAATACCGGAGTGCGCAGCACGAAGGTGCCCCCGTGAGCCCGCCGCTGGTGCCGGCGGTTGCGAAACATCCTGTTGCCAGGCTGGAACTTCGGGCGGCCTGACCGACTCAGCAGACGCAGAGTTGGGGGTTCATCGCGCCCCTATCATTCGCGTTGCCGTTGTGGATGCCCCCGCAGCCACGGCTGAAAGCAAGCCGAACATTGCCCATGCTCCGACCGATCACAGCCATTTACGCCCGTTTCTCCGCCGCCCTGTTCGTCGCTCTGGCTTTATCGATGGCTGCCGTGCCTGTTGCGCACGCCCAGTTCCGGGTCGAAATCTCCGGTGTCGGCGCGGCTCAGGTTCCCATTGCCATTGCGAGGTTTCGCGACGAGGACCGCACGTCTCAGGTCCTGTCGGCCATCGTGCGCGCCGACCTCGAGCGCAGCGGGCTGTTCCGGGGGGTCGATGCGCCGGGCGTGCTGGATGAATTGCGCACGCCGGCGATGGCCGAATGGCGAACCCGTGCGGCCGATGCGCTGGTCGGCGGATCGGTGACCAAGCTGGCCGATGGCCGCTACGACGTGCGCTTCAAGCTGTGGGATGTGGTCAAGGGCAGCGAACTGGGCGGCCAGAGCGCGGTGGTCGATCAGGCCGACCTGCGGCTGGCGGCGCACCGCATCGCCGACTACGTGCACGAGAAGCTGACCGGGCAGAAGGGCGTCTTCTCGACCCGCATCGCCTATGTCACCAAGGTGGGCAACCGGTTCACGCTGCGCATCACCGATGCCGACGGCGAGGGCGGGCAAGTGGCGCTGAACAGTGCCGAGCCGATCATCTCGCCGGCCTGGTCGCCGGATGGACGCGAACTGGCCTACGTGTCCTTCGAAAGCCAGAAGGCCGTGGTCTATGTGCAGGATGCATCGAGTGGAAAGCGCCGCGCGGTCGCGAATTTCCGTGGCTCGAACAGCGCGCCGGCCTGGTCGCCCGACGGCCAGACGCTGGCGGTCACGCTGTCGCGCGATGGCGGATCGCAGATCTACCAGATGGGTCGCAATGGCGACAACGTGCGGCGCCTGACACAGAGCATTGGCATCGACACCGAGCCGGTGTATGCGCCGGACGGGCGCAGCGTCTATTTCGTCAGCGACCGGGGCGGTGGCCCGCAGATCTACCGCACGCCGGTCAGCGGTGCTGCGGTCGAGCGCATCACCTTCACCGGCAGCTACAACATCAGCCCGGCTATCAGCCCCGATGGGCGCCTGCTGGCCTACATCTCGCGCCAGGGCAACGCGTTCAAGCTGTACGTGCAGGACCTCTCCGGCGGCGCGCCGCAGGCCTTGAGCGACACCACCGACGACGAGAGCCCGAGCTTCGCGCCCAATGGCCGGTTGATCATCTATGCATCGCGCTCGCAAGGGCGCGACGTGCTGATGACCACCACGCTCGACGGCAAGATCCGCGCACGTCTGGTGTCATCCAACGTGGATGTGCGCGAACCGGTTTGGGGCCCGTTCGGGCGCTGATGCTGCGACCGGTTGGCGCTTTGCTTGCTTCGTATAAACACTGCTTTCTGTTCATTTCAACAAAGGAAAAAACCATGATCCCCTTCCGCCTTCGTGCCTGCGCCACCCAACGTTTGCTGTGGACCTCGCTGTGCGCTGTCGCCCTGGTGGGCTGCGGCTCCAACGTCAAGCTCGACGAGAACGCGCCCCCGGTCGAAAGCCGCAGCGGCACGGCCGTCAACCCGGACGGCAGCAGTGGGGCTTCTTCCGGCAGCACCTCGCAGTCGCAGGTGACCCCGGTCGACCTGACCAAGGGCGCCGGCAGCGATGCGGCCAACGCAGCCAATCGCATCGTCTACTTCGACTTCGACAGCTACGTCGTGCGCGATGACGCCCGCCCCGTGATCGATTTCAACGCCAAGGCGCTGGCCGCCAACAAGGCGAAGAAGATGTCCGCCGAAGGCCACACCGACGAGCGCGGTGGTCGCGAATACAACCTCGCCCTCGGCCAGAAGCGCGCTGAAGCGGTGGTCCGCGCGCTGACGCTGGCAGGCGCGGCCGACGGTCAGGTCGAGGCGGTCAGCTTCGGCAAGGAGCGCCCGGCCGTTGTGGGTTCCGACGAAGCGGCCTATGCGAAGAACCGCCGCGTCGAGCTGGTCAGCCGCTGAGGTCGCTGACATGAGTCGGCCGAACGCACTGCCGCATCGCTTCTGGCTCGCCGCGTGTCTGCTGATGGCGCTGTCGGCGCCGGTGGCGCACGCGGGCCTGTTCGACGACGACGAGGCGCGCCGCGCGATTCTCGATCTGCGCCAGAAGCTGGAGCAGGGAAACGAGGCGCAGCGTGTGCGTCAGGCCGAGCTCAACACGCAGATGACCGATCAGATCGGCCAGCTGCGCAGCAGCTTGCTCGATCTGAGCAACCAGCTCGAACTGATGCGCACCGAGAATGCCCGCTTGCGCGGTCAGGTCGAGCAACTGGCGCGCGATGCGAGCGAGTTGCAGGTTCAGATGAAGAATCTGAAGGAGCTGATGCAGGCTCTTGATGACCGCACGCGGCGCCTGGAGCCGCAGAAGGCGTCAGTCGATGGCAAGGAGTTCATGGCCGACGCCGAGGAAATCCGTCAGTACGAGGCCGCGATGGCTCAGGTGCGCAGCGGCGATTTCGCTGCCGCAGCAACGGCTCTGGCGGTGTTTCGCAGTCGCTATCCGGCCAGCGGATACGGGCAGTCGGTGTTGTTCTGGCTCGGCAACGCGCAGTACGGCAAGCGCGACTACGTCGAGGCCATCTCGTCGTTTCGCGGCTTTGCCGGCAGCTACCCCGGTGACCTGCGTGCACCCGAGGCGTTGCTGGCCGTGGCCAATTGCCAGTTCGAGCTGAAGGACGTCAAGTCCGCCCGCAAGACCCTCGACGAATTGTTCAAGGGTTACCCGGACTCCGAAGCGGCGCAGGCCGGCAAGCAACGGCTGGCCGCGCTGAAGTGAGCGCGGTACGCGCCACCGACCCGCGCCGGCCGTGCGGTTCAAATGACGGACGACGCTGATCTGGAGCGCCGCTTCGGCGGACTCCGGCGTCTGCATGGTGATGCGGCCTACGAGCGACTGCGCGGTGCCCGCATCGCCATCGTCGGCCTCGGCGGCGTGGGCTCGTGGGCGGCCGAGGCCCTGGCGCGCAGCGGCGTGGCCGAGCTCACCCTGATCGACCTCGACCACGTCTCCGAGGGAAACATCAACCGGCAGATCCAGGCCACGGGTCAGACGATCGGACAGTCCAAGGTGCTGGCGCTCTGCAAGCGACTGGCCGACATCCACCCGGGTTGCGTTCTGCGCCCGGTCGAAGATTTTGTCGCGGCCGACAACTGGCCGGCGCTGTTGACGCACGAGATCGACGCGCTGATCGATGCCTGTGATCAGGTGCGCGCCAAGGCCACGCTCGCGGCGTGGGCCGTGGTCACGGGAACCGCCTTCGTCACCGTCGGCGCTGCCGGTGGGAAGCAGCGGCCCCAGGCGGTCGAGGTCGCCGACCTGGCCGACACGACGCACGATCCGTTGCTCGCGTCGCTGCGCCAACGCCTGCGCCAGCATCACGGCGCCGCGCGCACCGGCCGCATCGGCGTGAACTGCGTCTACTCCCGAGAAGCGGTCCGCCAGCCCCCCCAGTCGTGCGACACAGAGGGCAACCTCAATTGCCATGGCTACGGGTCGAGCGTGACCGTCACCGCGACCTTCGGCATGGTGGCGGCCAGCGAGGCGATGCGCGAGGTCCTTGCTCGCTCGCCGGCACCGCAGAGCGTGACCGCAGCGTGAAATCTCAGGCTATAATTTGAGGCTGCTCGGGGGTTGTTAGCTCAGTTGGTAGAGCAGCGGACTTTTAATCCGTAGGTCGTGGGTTCGAGCCCCGCACAACCCACCACCGTCGCGTACAGGTTTTACCGACAGATCAAATGTCGGGCTCTTAGCTCAGTTGGTAGAGCAGCGGACTCTTAATCCGTAGGTCGAGTGTTCGAGTCACTCAGGGCCCACCAAAATTAAGTAGCAAAAGCAAGCACTTAGCGCACATCAGCGCTAAGTGCTTTTTTGTTGGACGGAAATTTCTGCGCGGAATATGCGCATCATGTTTCATGCGTTGCATCCGGAGCGTCGCCAGCAGGCGCAGCAACGACAACAGCACAACGTTTGTTGAATAAAAAGGAACCCGGCCCTTCACGGCACCAGGTTCCCCTCATCACCAGTGACTACTTCGTGCGCTTGCGACGAACAACGATCCGAAACGGACGCCCGTTAGGACGCCGGATCACCTTCCCAGACTTGAGGCGGATCGTCATCGTGTAGATGACTTCGCCGTCCTCGCCCGGGGAGTCGAACATGTCTGCTTGTGACATGGTTCATACCTCCAAGTGGAAGTAGGCTCGAACACCAAACTCGCGATCTTGAAACCCAACGCATAACGGCCGTAGAATTTCGTGGCTTCCCCAAGCGTACGCGAGAGATAGCTGGAGCCCATTCAGCTACCTTTTGCCAGAAGAGGTCAGGTTTCCTGACCTCTTCGCCTTTATGCAGTAGTCGCCTACTGCGTTACTCCTCTTCTTCCGGATAAATGAAGTTGATCGTGTGTTTGAACGCATCGATCAACGCTGACCTGCGCTTAGGCCCTAGCGTAGAACCTACCGACGGCAGGTTCTGGATCAATCCGATAAGTGCGGGATGTACGCCAGATAGGTCGGGGCCAGTTTGCCCACCCCCTCCGTTTCCATTCCGAGAATCGCTGTATTGACCGCGGTAACCGCCGTCGTTGTCGAGGCGTTCAATGTTCGTGGGTGCAGGGGCGACTGGAGCATGCGGTGCTCCGCTGGACTCATTGCGGATGATTGGTCGGATCAGTTTTGACCGATTGCCGGCAACCTTGAAGAGGCCAGCACTCTCGGCGGAGTCCATCAGGTTGCGAAGCGCCGGGGCCACTTGATTCGGCACGATTTTGTATTGCGTGAGGAACAGGTTGCTCAGCCCGTCTGCTGCGGGCAGGGTGTGACCATCAAAGTCCTCGAAAAGCTTACGGAAAAGCTCTACCGCCAAGAAGGCGTCAAGCTTCGCTTGCTCGGCATCGCTTGGGCGCACCGGCGACAAGATCTTCTTTGCGCGCTCGGTCAGGGTAATGACGTCGCCGTTTTCTTCAATCAGGCCAAACATCTTTGCAGCCGACATTCGGGTCAAGAATCCGCCGTTCTTGACCCCTGAGTAGCCCAGCAAACCAGCGAGCTGGCCTCGACCACAACGACCCCCGGCGCGCTCGTGGATCAACTTCGGCACCTCGATCGACTTGTCGAGTGAGAAGTATGGGAATGCAACGTCTGAGCGTGGCTTGGGCGTCACAGTGTTGACGATCACTGAAAACTGACCCACCTACGGGGAGCGCGATCGCGCAAAACTGACCCACGCAAACACACTGACCTGCTTGATGGACGAGCAGGGAGACGCAGGAGTGATCAGCGTGGGCATGTTGGCCAAGATCAGGC
>JAURWR010000067.1 GCA_030654805.1 Burkholderiaceae bacterium | reverse complement strand
CACCTTTTCCAGGGCAGCCCAGCGGCTCTTGAGCTTGGCCTGCTGGCTCTCCTCTTCGTCCTCGGCCAGCTCGTCGACCTCTTCGTCGATCGTCGCCAGCTCGTCGGCCTTCAAGCCCAGCTTGGCCAGCCGGCTCTCGTAGTAGATGGCGACCGTCGCGCCATCTTCCTTGGCCTGCTGCATGTCGTAGACGCTGATGTAGTCGCCGAACACCGCACGGGTGTCGCGGTCCTCACCCGACACCGGCGTGCCGGTGAAAGCGACGAAGGTGGCATGCGGCAGCGCGTCGCGCAGGTGCTGGGCGTAGCCGACCTGATAGCGGTCGACCGTCGGAGCGAACTCGGCCTTGATTGCTGGCGCCTCTCCGCTGCCGGTCGTCAGCACCGTCGCCGGAACGCTCGATGCCGGCCGCTGCTTCACGGTCTTCAGCTTCGCCTCGAAGCCGTACTGCGTGCGGTGGGCCTCGTCGGCGATGACCACGATGTTGCTGCGGTCCGAGAGCATCGGGAAGCTGTCTTCATCCTCCCCCGGCATGAACTTCTGGATGGTGGCGAACACGATGCCGCCCGACGGCCGGTTGCCCAGCAAGCTACGCAGCTCCTGCCTCGTGTTGGCCTGCACCGGCTGCTCGCGCAACAGGTCCTGCGCCAGCGAGAACACGCCGAACAACTGGCCGTCGAGGTCGTTGCGGTCGGTGATGACGACGATGGTCGGGTTGGCCATCAGCGGTTCCTGCATCACGCGCGCCGCGAAACAGGTCATCGTGATGCTCTTGCCGCTGCCCTGCGTGTGCCAGACCACACCGCCCTTGCCACGCACGCTGGGCAGGCCGTCGGGGCGGGATGCTGCGATCAACTGTGCGATGGCCGCACGCACCGCGTGGAACTGGTGGTAGCCGGCAATCTTCTTGACCAGGCCGCCGTCATCCTCGAACAACACAAAGAAACGCAGGTAGTCGAGCAGGTAAGCCGGGGCCAGCACGCCGCGCACCAGCGTCTGCAACTCGTTGAACGGGCCCAGCGGATCGAGCGTGACGCCGTCGATGGTGCGCCAGGCCATGAAGCGTTCGCTGTCGGCTGACAGCGAGCCCAGCAGCGCGTCGGTGCCGTCCGAGATCACCAGCACCTCGTTGTACTGGAAGGTGTCGGCGATCTGTGCCTTGTAGGTCTGGATCTGGTGGAACGCCTTCCACACGTCGGCATTCAGGTCGGCCGGGTTCTTCAACTCGATCAGCACCAGCGGCAGCCCGTTGACGAACAGGATGATGTCGGGCCGGCGCGTGTGGTGCGGCCCGGTGATCGAGAACTGGTTGACCGCCAGCCATTCGTTGCGCGCCGGCTCGGCCCAGTCGACCAGCCGGACGAAGTCGCCGCGGGTTTCGCCGTCACGCTGGTACTGCACCGGCACGCCGGCCACCAGCAGCCGGTGGAAGTGGCGGTTGGCGGCCAGCAGCACCGGCGTGCCGAGGTCGATCACCTGCTTGACGGCGTCCTCACGCGCTGCGGGCGGAATGCCGGGGTTGAGCTTGGCAACCGCCTGGCGAAGCCGATCGATCAGCAACACCTGCCGAAAGTCGGATCGCTCGGGCGAAGGGCCATCCGGTGCGACGTCTGGGCCGTAGACATGGGCGTAGCCCACATCGGCCAACCAACCCAGGGTCTCTTGTTCGAGCTGGTCTTCGGTCATGCCGATCCTTTGGGTGGCCCCTGCAGAACGGCGTTCAACGCCAGGTTCACGTAGTAATTGCTGCGCCCCATCTTCTGCTTTTTCACGAGGCCGCCTTCGGCCAACGCTTCGAGGTACTTGGTGGCAGTGACCCGCGACACCTTCAAGTCACGCTGCACGAACTCGATCTTGGTGTACGGGTGGGTGAAGAGGTTGTTGATCAGGTCCTGGCTGTAGAACTTGTAGCCGTCGCGGATGCGGTGCTTGTAGTCGAACAGCGCCGCCTTGATGCCGTGGATGGTGGACATCGTCTGCCCAGCGGTCTGCTCCACCGCGCTCAGCAGATACAGCACCCACTCTTCCCAACGGTCTTGGTCGCGCACGGTCTGCAGCAGGTGGTAGTAGTCGCGCTTGGTGCGCACGATGTGGCTGCTGAGGTAGAGCACCGGGATGTCGAGCAACCCTTCCTTCACCAGGTACAGCACGTTGACGATGCGCCCAGTGCGGCCGTTGCCATCGTAGAAAGGGTGGATGCTCTCGAACTGATGGTGAATCAACGCCATCTTGATCAACGGATCGACATCGAGCAGGCCGGGCTCGTTGATGAAACGTTCCAGCCCGCGCATCAACAACACGATTTCGGCCGGGTCCTGCGGCGGCGTGTAGACGGTACGCCCCGCGCCGTCCTTGAGGGCGGTACCAGGCAGTTTGCGAAAGCCCGCGTTGTTGCGTTCCAGCTCGGCCTGGATGGTGATGATGTGGTTGGCCGTCAGCAGCCCGCTGGCCCGCACTTGCTCGAAACCCACGCGCAGGGCCTGCCGGTAGCGCAGCACCTCTTTGGCCGCCGGGCTGGCAAACGCCTCGGGCAGCACGTCGTCCTTGAACAGCTCGTCATGGGTGGTGACGATGTTCTCGATCTCGGAACTGTCCTTGGCCTCTTGAAGGCCCAGCGTATTGATCAGGATGCCCTGGTTCGGTATCGACGCTGCCATGCCCTTCAGCTCGGCCAGTGCGCGGCTGCTGCTGGCCAGCTTGCGCAGAATCTCCGGCACATCGAAGCGACCGGATTTCAGATCTTCAAGCGGCGCGATCGGTGGCATGGCGGGTCTCCGGGCCGGAGCGGGATCAGCACATGCCCGCCTGCTGCGCATGTTAGTCGGCATGTGCATAGAAAACCCGTATTTCTATGCACGTTCGGCATTCGTTGTAAAGAAAACGCAGCTTTCTTTACAACGAACCGATCAGGCCGACATTCTCAAAGCCGCGCCCCAACGGCTGCCACACGCTTGCACAGCACTCGGGTCATGCAAGCAGCCGCGCGCCGTCGACCTTGGCCGCCGCCTTGTCGAAGGTCCACAGCGGCTGTTCGCCGGCCTGCGTGGCCAACGCGACGTGAAGGCAGTCCGCAAAGTCCGCCGAGCCCTTGCGGAAGAGCTGCAGCGCGACCTCGAGCGCACGCTCCGACTCGAAGCTCAAGTCGGCGGCCGAGAAGAGACTGGACAATGCCCGCAGCACGTCGTCCTTGCCGAACTCAAAGCCAGACCGCAGCACCCATTCAAGCTCCAGCACGACGCTCACGGGTACGAACAGCGTCGAGCCCTCGGCGATGCAGCGACTGATGAGACGCCTGGCCGCAGCGAGCTGCCTCGCGTCGTCCTGGACGATGTAGCGCACCAGGACGTTGGTATCGAGCGCCGGCATCGATGTGCCGATGTCAGCGCCAGGGGTTCATGTCGTCGATGCTGACGCGCTTTCCCTTGGGCGCCTTGAGCATGCCGGCCATGTCGAGGATGGACTTGGTCTTGGCCCGGACGATGATGGTGCCGTCGGGCATCGCCGACCAGACCAGGCGCGTGCCCGGTTTGGCATCCACGAGCGCCCGAATGTCGGCAGGCACGGTGGTCTGGCCCTTCGCGGTGATGGTCGATTCAGCCATGACAGCTCCTTACGAATGAGCGAATAGTAAGGCGTCGTGAGAGCTGCCGCAAGCTGCTGCGAGCGGCACGGTCTCGCAGCCGCTCAAGCCGCCAGCGCCTCGGCGTCGGGCAGGCGCAGTTGGCCGGAAATCAGGCGGGGGAGCAGGGTGTCGCGGAGGGCGGCGAGGGTTTGCGAAGTCGAATGATTTCGAGCGATGGCGGCTTGTAAGTGCACGACGATCTCAGCAAACGCCGAAACGATGGCCTCACCCGGCAAGGCCAGCAAATAGCGCCCGAGCACATCGTTCTGCACGCGCTGTCGGCCACTGGTGCCGGACATGCTGTGTATCGCGTGCTCCCTGAACGGTGGGTGCCGGCAAAGCAAATAGCCGAGGTACTCAGGCAACGGGCGCTTCGGCCTCAGCACGACAAATTCCGTCGAGCCCCAGCCAACTTGATCGTCAGCGAGGAAATCGACAAACGCTGACTTGCCGTTTTCCAGGCAAGGCGTGATTCGCGCAAGCAAGGTGTCGCCGTTGCGGAACTTGGTACCAGAGCCGAATTCACGTTGAACAGGTGGCTCAACGCAATGCCCGCTGGTGGCCAGACTGGCCATATCGAGATAGGCCGCAATGGCCCCCTTCTTGAGGGCGCGGCTCGGGTTGATCTCGAACGCATCGGCCAGCACAACCGTGCTCCACCCCTTCGGCACCAACCCCAACGCCGACTCCTCGAAGCTGTCCGGGAACAAGGCCGCCGTGGCTTCGTCCATGCCGGCCGGTGCGAGCCCTTGCTGCTTGGCGCGAACGGGATCGAAATCGACGAACCACGACTTGAACAGTGCCTGCGCGATGGCTTCGAGGGTGGCGTTGGTTTCGCGCAGGAGGGCGATGCGGTCGTCGAGTGCCTTCAGAGCGTCGACCATTGCCCGTTGAGTAGCCACTGGAGGCAACGGCACTTCTAACGCCGCGATAGCCCTGCCAGTCAGGTGTTTGATGGTCGTGCCTGTGAAGTGCGAGTCCAGATAGCCGGTCCTCGCAGCGTGGCGGAACCAGTAAAGCAGGTAGTGGTTGTCTAGCGTCTCCATCGACCTGATTCGATGAAGTGCCTTCTGAATCTTCATGCCCGAAGGGCCGGTCCAGATGGCGCATCGACCGGGTTCCCCGCCCTCGCAAATGACCAAGTCTCCAGTGCGTAGGCTGTAGCGCTCCTCCTCGGTTGCCTCAAACCTCATCTCGGCCAAGTCAACGAGATCAAACTCACCCCATCGAACATTGCTATTGCCCAGGTAAGGTTGAGGTGTCCCCTTGTTCTTTTTCGCGTCGAGCATCTTGCCGAGGCAAGAGTCCACATGATCGCCAAGACGCACCTGGGGCCAATCAGAACTCATACGCCAGCCCCCGCTTCATCAACCCCCAACTCCCCCAACGCCCGACGCAAGAACGCCTCCATCTCGCTGGCCGCCGGCAAAGCAAGCTGATACCGGGACACGAACAGCTTGTTCGTCATGCCGGCCAGCGCGTACTGCACCATCTCGTGGTTCTTCTGCGTGCACAGCAGGATGCCGACGGGCGGCCGGTCTCCCTGGGTCATTTCGTGCTGCTGGTAGTAGCCCACATACGCGTTGAGCTGGCCCAGATGCTCGTGCTTGAACGCGTCGTTTTTCAGCTCGACGAGCACATGGCATTTCAGGATGCGGTGGTAGAAAACCAGATCGACGAAGCAGTGCTCGCCGCCAATCAGCACGCGCTTTTGCCGCGCCTCGAAGCAGAAGCCGTGACCCAGTTCGATCAGGAACTGCTGCAGTCGGTCGAGCAAGGCGTCTTCCAGCTTGCGTTCGGTCATCACCTCCTGCGGGCGCAGGCCGAGGAATTCGAAGACATAGGGGTCGCGGATGACGTGCTGCGGGCTCTGCGGTTCGGCCTGCTGGTGCGTCAGCCGCGCCAGCGCATCCTTGTCGGTCGACAGGCCGCTGCGCTCGAAATACTGCGTGGCGATCTGGCGCTTGAGTTCACGCACCGACCAGTTGCCGCGCAGGGTCTCGACTTCGTAAAACAGACGCTTGAGCGGCGCGTCGATCTGCACCAGTTCGGCAAAGTGGGTGAACGACAGTCGCTCCAGCAACAGGCGCGGGTCCAGGGCCGGCGGGGTGTCGGTGCCGGCCGGCACCACCGATGCCGATTCGGGAGTCACTGACTCCCGAATCCCCGGCAGGCCGAACCGTTGCGCCGCCGGCAGCGCCGCCAACACGGGAGTCACTGCCTCCCGAATCTGCGGATAGGCGCCGTAGAACTGGCGAAAGCGCCGCAGCTCGCGCGCATCGATGCGCCGCAGGCCTGCTTCACCCAGCTGCTGTGCGAGCCGGTCCAGCAGCCGCCCGCCATAGTCCGCACGATCGGCACCCTGGAGTTCGTACTCGGCGATATGGTGGCCGATCAACCAGTTGCGCAGCGTCAGGCTGACGTTGATCGCCTTGCTGGCCTGGGCGGCAAACAGCGCGTGGGTCCGCGCGATGCTCGTGACCAGTTCGGCGAAGTTCGCTCCGTCAAAACTCATACCCCAGCCCCCCGAGCTTCTGCCGGATCACCGCATCCAGCTCCGCCCCCTTCGCCATCTGCTCGCCCAGCTTCTCGGTCAGCGCCTGCATCTTGGCCTCGAAGCCTTCGTCGTCGTCCTCGACCGCCACGGCGCCCACGTAGCGCCCCGGCGTCAGCACATGCCCGTGCTCGGCGATCTCGGCGAGCTTTACGGTGCGGCAGTAGCCGGGGATGTCTTCGTAGAGCGTGGGATGAGCTGCCGAGAGCCCGCCCTCACCCCGACCCTCCCCCAGTGGGAGAGGGAGTGATTCGCCGCGCCATGCGGCCACGGTGCCCGCGATGCGCTCGATCACTGCATCGGTCAGCTCGCACTGCACGCGGCTGATCATCGTGGCGAGCTTGCGCGCGTCGATGAACAGCACCTCGCCGGGCCGTGATCGCTTGCCCTTGGCGAGGAACCACAGGCAGGCCGGGATCTGCGTGTTGAAGAACAACTGGCCGGGCAGCGCGATCATCACTTCGACCACGTCGGCATCGACCATCGCGGCGCGGATCTGGCCTTCGTTGTTCTGGCTGCTGCTCATGCTGCCGTTGGCCAGCACGATGCCGGCGCGGCCGTGCGGCGCCAGGTGGTGCAGCATGTGCTGCAGCCACGCATAGTTGGCGTTGCCCTGCGGCGGATCGCCGTAGTGCCAGCGGGCGTCGCCGGTGAGGCTGGCGTGCCACCAGTCGCTGATGTTGAACGGCGGGTTGGCCAGGATGAAGTCGGCGCGCAGGTCGGGGAACTGGTCGCGGGTGAAGGTGTCGGCGGGCTCGCGGCCCAGGTTGAAGTCGATGCCGCGGATGGCCAGGTTCATCGCGGCCAGCCGCCAGGTGGTGGGGTTGGCCTCCTGTCCGAAGATCGCCACGTCGCCGATCTTGCCGCCGTGCGATTCGATGAACTCCTCGCTCTGCACGAACATGCCGCCCGAGCCGCAGCACGGGTCGTAGACCTTGCCGTGGTGCGGCGCCAGCACGGCCACCAGCGTCTTGACGATGCTGCGCGGCGTGTAGAACTGCCCGCCGCGCTTGCCCTCGGCGCTGGCGAACATGCCGAGGAAGTATTCGTAGACCTGACCGAGCACGTCGCGCGCTTCGGCGGCGCTGGCGCCGAAGCCGATGGTGGACACCAGATCGACCAGTTCGCCCAGCTTGCCGTCGGGCAGTTGCGCACGCGCATAACGCTTGTCGAGGATGCCCTTGAGCTTCGGGTTTTCGACCTCGATCAGCGACAGCGCGTCGTCGATGCGCTTGCCGATGTCGGGCTGCTTGGCAGCCGCGCGCAGGGCTTCCCAGCGGGCCGGCTCGGGCACCCAGAAGACGTTGGCCTCGCGGTAGTAGTCGCGGTCTTCCAGCTCGGCTGCGATGTCGGCCGGGTCGGCCTCGCCGTAGAAGTATTCGTCGTTCGGGTCGGCCAGGCGCAGCATCAGCTCGGCGTGCTTGCCCTGGAAGGTGTCGGAGATGTACTTGACGAAGATGAGGCCGAGCACCAGGTGCTTGTACTCGGCGGCGTCCATGTTGGCGCGCAGCTTGTCGGCAGTGGCCCAGAGCGTTTTCTTGAGGTCGTCGAGCATGCGGTGGCCGGTGGGCTTGAGGGGAACGGGCAAAAAAAATCCCAACCCTTGTGAGGTTGGGACTTTGCTACTTGGTGGAACCGGGGGGAATCGAACCCCCGTCCGCAAGCCATCATCAGGTAGTTCTACATGCGTAGCTGACTGATTTGGATTTAAAGGTGATCACCGCGCAGCAGCACGCTGAGATCACCTCGATTCACTTAGTTTGATCCTGCATCGAATGACGCGATGCAGGACGAGCCCATGTGTATGACTTCGCAGCTCTTGGGTTACCCCTCAAGCCCAGCCCATCGGCCAACTGTTGCGAAGCTCACCGGTTTTAAGCGGCGAGAGCGTACGTAGAGTCGTTCGCAGTTACTTTGTTTCCAGTGGTTTTACGAGCGAACTGGTGCTCGGCATGCCCTAGTCCAAATCCGTACCCACGTCGAAGCCAGGTCGGTCCCAGAGGTGATGAGTTTAGGTCATCGACCTGAAATTCAAGGCCATCCTTGCGAATCGACACTTCGCCCGCGACGGAGTGCGGTGACGCCGGCCGGTCTCGAAGATGGTTCGAGCCGAAGAGACAAGCGGCGCTGGGGAGTTCAAGCCCCGCGATTGAATTGCGTTCAGTCAGGGTGTCGGAACAGCGCGTTGAGTTCACGTCCCGACGCAGCGTCAGCGAAACCGGCGAAGCTTCCCTGCTCCACCAGCAGACGCGAAGCCCGCATGAACCCACCCCAGGCCGCACGAGCGAGTCCGCCGCCGACACTGACTCGCCTGACGCCCAGCGCAGCGATGTCGTGCAATGTGAGTTCTGTTGCGGCCCCCACCAGCAAGTTGACCGGCTTGGGGGAGACCGCAGAAACCACCGCCGCAATCTGCTCGCGCGTCTGGATGCCTGGTGCGTACAGGCAGTCTGCACCAGCCTGCGCGTAGGCCTTGAGCCGAAGGATGGTGTCTTCGAGATCGGGCTTGCCCACGAAGAAGTTCTCAGCCCTCCCGACCAGGAAGGTGTCCGTGCCGGACAGGTCGATGGCGGCGCGCGCAGCGCGAATCCTCGCTGCGGCGTCATTGACCTCGCGCAGCGGCCTGGCGGGATCTCCCGTTGAATCCTCGATCGACAGGCCGGCCACGCCGGTCTCGATGGCCAAGAGCACGCTTTCGACAACGCCCTGTGGATCGTCCGCGAAGCCGCTCTCGAAATCCGCATTCACGGGGAGGTCTGTCGCCGCAACGATTTCCCGCATATGGGCGAGCACCCTGTGGATCGGCAGTTCGCCGTCGGGTTGTCCCAGCGACCACGCCAAACCCGCGCTGGTCGTCGCCAGCGCCTTGACGCCCAGGCTTTGCAGGTAGCGCGCGCTGCCCGCATCCCACGGATTCGGAATGACGAAGCACCCCGAATCGTGCAGTTTCCGGAATGCATGCCGCTTCGCTGCGGCATCTGCTTGTGATCGAGTCATCGCATCTTTCCTTTGGTCGCTCAGTGGAGACCTGGGTCAATGCTCTCGCAAATCAACCCCCGCTGGAATTCATCCGATGGGCAACCCTGAGCCAGGCTTCTTGCGGGACGTCGCTACCAGCTCAATGGATTCACCCGGTAGTAGTTGCTCAGCTCGCGGTAGAGCGCCGCGTGTTCGGTTGCGAGTCGTTGCGGCTGCTCGAAGAACACTTCCGACGCGACCGCAAAGAATTCGGCCGGGTCGGTGGCCCCGTAGTCGCTGAGCAGGCTGGGTTGTCGTTGTCCGACGCGCTCGCGTCTTTGCAGCACCTCGAATTCTTCGTTGAGCACGCGGGCCCAGCGCTCGCGTCGGACTCGTCCGGTCATCCGTGGTGCGCCGTTCGCGGCACCGTTTTCCTGGTCGAGCTGATGCGCGAACTCGTGGATCACGACATTGCGGCCATCGTCGGCCACCTCGGCGCCTTCGACCGTGTCCTGCCACGACAGGATCACCTGCCCGAGCGACCACGACTCTCCGGACAGCGCCAGGCGACGGTCCTGCACCACGCCACTGCCGTCGGCCTGCACCCGGTCGACGACAAACGCATCCGGGTATACGAGGATCTGCCGCAGCTGGGCGAAGTAGTCTGTGCGCCGGTTGAGGAGCAGCAGGCAGGCCTGCGCAGCAATGGTCACCCGCATCTCGTCGGTGACGACCAGCCCGCGGCAGCCGATGAAGGGCTTCTCGGCGAGAAAGACCTGGATGTGCTTCTTCAGTTGCAGTTGCAGGTCGGTCGGCATCGATCGAAAGTACGGCACGCGCCGGCGCACGATCTGCCGCCACTCGGCCGGGAACGGCTGGCGCCGCACTTTTCGGCGGCGCCATTCGGTGAACAGCGGCTCGCGAAGCAGCCAGGTCAACAGCAGCAGCGTGGCGATCGAGATGATCAGAAAGGGCAAAAGGAGGACAGCGCAGTGCTGAAGTGGCAACACGAGCTCAGCTGGGTGCCGAGGCCGTTTTTTCAATGGACGGGGACGCTGCCCTGTTCGTCGGATGACAGCCTCGCCGGTCGCGGATGCATTCGGTCTGGCAACGGTGTCCGGCGCCGGGCACACTTCGGTCCGTGAAATTCAGCCTGAACTCGACGCGATGAAAAACCGCAGCAGCACCGGGGGCCTGGTGTATTCGACCGACAGCGGGCGCATGTGCCCGGCCTGTCGGGAGCCGATCGCGCTGTGCCGTTGCGGGCAGGCGTTGGCGCCGGTCGCCTCCGACGGCATCGTTCGTGTGTCGCGCGAGACGCAGGGCCGCAAGGGCAAGGGCGTGACGGTGATCCGCGGCGTGGTGCTGGACGCGGCGGCGCTCGCGCAGCTGGGTCGCGACCTGAAGGCGGCGTGCGGTTCGGGCGGCACCGTCAAGGACGGCGTCATCGAGATCCAGGGCGATCACCGCGATCGGGTCGTCGAGCGGCTGCAGGCCGCCGGCATGAAGGTCAAGCGTGCCGGCGGTTGATGTGATGCAGCGGCGGGTGGCCAGCAACGGGCACACTGACGGTTGGATCGATCTGCTGCCCCTGAACCGATGAGTGAGTCCGCCGACACCTTGCCCCGCACCCCGCTGACCGTCGCCTGCCTGTGCGCCGAGTGGTGCGGAACCTGCCGCGACTACCGCGCGACCTTCGATCAGGCGGTGCAGGGCCAGCGCGACGCCGGTGTTCAGGGGCGGTGGGTCGACGTCGAGGACGAGTCCGACCTGGTCGGTGCGATCGATGTCGACAACTTCCCGACGCTGCTGATCGCCCGAGGCGGCGAGGTGCTGTTCTTCGGCACCGTCACGCCGCATGCGTCCACGCTGACGCGCCTGATTCAGGCGGCGCTCGACGGGCAGGCACGCCTGGGCGGCGAGCCGCCCGACGCCGATGTGCGGTCGCTGGCCGCCAGGCTTCAGCCAGACGCACGCTGACCGAGTCAGGTTCTTCGCACGAAGGCCGTCTCGGCGTCGTCGACGATCGTGCCGAGATCGTCTCGCACCGGTTGGTGATCCTTCTTGGGGCATCGTCCTACAGGCCGGTACGCGCCATCCCGACAGCACTGGCGAGGGCTCCCGGGCACAGTCGATTCATCGGTCGGGGCCTGATGGGAACAGGGCAGGGTCTACCGATGCCATCCA
Organism: Burkholderiaceae bacterium; assembly: GCA_030654805.1. GTDB lineage: Bacteria > Pseudomonadota > Gammaproteobacteria > Burkholderiales > Burkholderiaceae_C > PBB1. Next base: position 9,327 of record JAURWR010000067.1, on the reverse strand, counting down.
TCCACTTTGATTGAACAGGAGTCGCGCATGAACAAGGATCAGATTCAGGGCCGTGTCGAGCAGGCCAAGGGCGCCGTCAAGGAAGTCACCGGCAAGGTCATCGGCAACAAGGAGCTCGAGATCGAAGGCAAGATCGACAAGACATCCGGCAAGGTCCAGTCGGGATTCGGCGACGCGAAAGAGAAGCTGAAGGACCGCATCGACAAGGTCTGACCGCCCCGGTCAAGGCGTTCACGAAGGCCGGGGAATCCCGGCCTTTTTGCGTGGGGGCCGACCCCGTTCGAGTCGCGGTGTTGCGTCCTTGCTGACACGGTCCGGCCACCTGCCGGAGCGGCGCAGGTGACCCACTACACTGCGCGCACGGCCGACCCGACAAGTCGGTGTTGGAGCGGGCAGGCATGGGGTGGTTGGCGGCGGGATTCCTAAAGCGCGGAGGGGCCTTGATGGCGCCGCGGCGGCATGGCTGATCCCACGAATGACCTTGCGGCCGTGCTGGCCTCGGACCGTCGCCGCAAGCTGCAGATGCTCGCCACGCAGCCGGATTCGGTGTTCGAGCTCTTCGTGCGCAGCGCTGTCCAGTTGACGGAAAGCGATGTCGCCGCGATCAGCCTGGTCGGCGAAGAATGGCAGTGGTTCAAGGCCGGCATCGGCCTCGACTCGGTGCACATCCCGCGGTCGATGTCGTTTTGTGCAGAAGGCGTTGCATCGGGTTCGGCGTTCGAGGTGGCGGATGCCACGACCGAGCCCCGATTTGCGCAGCACCCGCTGGTCGCTCGGGACGCTGGCCTGCGCAGCTATGCCGGGCACCCGATCGAGTTCGAAGGCGAATGCCTGGGCATGCTGTTCGTGATGTCTGCGCGATCGCGCCTGCTGAACGCCGAGCAGCAGCGCTGGTTGCACGATCTGGCACGCGGTGCCACCGAGGCTGCGGCCAGTCACGAGCGCATCTTCAAGCTGCAGATCAGCGAACGTCGGCTGCTCGACTTTGCCTCCGCGTCCAGCGACTGGCTGTGGGAAACCGATTCATCCCACCGGTACACCTGGTTGTCGGACCGCTTCGAGGACCTGACCGGTCTGACGGTGCTGTCGCAAGTCAACCGGAACCCGCCCGAGTCGCCGATGCGCGACGGCGCGGGCCGCGTGGTCGAGCCGCGGCTTGGTTTTCACGAGGTGCTGGATCGGCAGCAATCGTTTGCCCGCGTCGTCGTGCTGAAGCCGACGCCGCTGGGCGATCGCCTGATCTCTTACAGCGCGATCGCCAAGTTTCGCAGCGATGGGATGTTCAAGGGATACCGCGGATCGGCGCAGGACGTGACGCATCGCATCGGCGCCGAGCGCCAGGAGCGCGAGGTCTCCGACACGCTGCGCCTGTTGGCCCAGCACGTTCCCGGTGTGCTCTACCAGCGGGTGAGTCGGCCCGATGGAACGGGTTACTGCCCTTACGCCAGCGAGAGCGTCCGGCAGGTGTTCGAGCTGACGCCGGATGAGCTGGCGCAGGACTGCCGCCCGATGCTCGACCGTGTCCACCCCGAGGACCGCAATGCCGTCGAATTTCAGATCCGCGCCGCAGAAGTCAGCGGTCAGCCCTGGTCGCAGACCTTCCGCGTGATGCTGCCGACGGCCGGCCTGCGCGTGCTGAGCGGCTTCGCCAGCTCGCGTCGCATGCCCGATGGCAACGTGCTGTGGCATGGCTTCGCCACCGACGTCACCGAGTCCGAGAAGGCGGCGGCCGAGATCGCCCGCTCGGGTCAGCAGTGGGAGCTGGCGTCGCAGGCGGCCGGCATCGGCATCTTCGAGCTGAACCTGTCTACCGCGACGATCACGCTCGACCGCAATGGCTGCCAGGTGCATCGCTTGCCGGCCGAGTCGCCGACTTCTTTCGTGCTGGCGCAGTGGCTGGACATGCTGGAACCGTCGGCGCGCGAGAGTGCCCAGGCCTTCATCAGCCTGGCCGCCGTGTCGGGTGGAATTCAGCGCGAGGTGCTTGGCGTCGTCTCAACGACGGGCGATCCGCGCCGGATCGAATTCGTCGCACGTGCCCAGGCCAGCCCCGACCGCGCGCGATCGCGCACGCCGGTGCTGATCGGGGTGTGCCGCGACATCACCGAGGAATACGCGCTGGAGCGCCTGCGCCAGGAGATGGCCGAGACCCGCGAGGCCAACCGCAGCAAGAGCGAGCTGTTGTCGCGCATCAGCCATGAATTGCGCACGCCGCTCAATGGCATCCTCGGCTTCGCGCAACTGCTCGAAGGCGACCGCAAGGAGCCGCTGACCGGCGTCCAGAAGCAGCGGGTGCAGACCATCCGCATGTCCGGCACCCGGCTTCTCAGCCTGGTCAACGATGTGCTGGAACTGTCGCGCGTCGAGCAGCAGATGTTCTCGCTGCAGCGCGAGTCGGTTTCCGTCAACGATGTGGTGAGCAGCGGCATCGCGCTGCTGCAGCCGCTGGCGCTGGAGCGCGCGGTGCGCGTCGAATTCATCGGTGCCGAACACGCCGTCTACGCCAAGGCCGACCGGCGGGCGATGGACCAGTTGTTCACCAACCTGCTGTCGAACGCGATCAAGTACAACCGCGCTGGCGGGCATGTCAACGTCGTCGTCGAGCCGCTGGGGGCATCGAAAGTCCAGATCAGCATCGAGGACACCGGCATGGGCATGTCCGTCTCGCAGCTCGATCAGTTGTTCCAGCCGTTCAACCGGGTCGGCGCCGAGAAGACCCAGATCGAGGGAACCGGGCTGGGCCTGGTCATCGCCCGTGAACTGACCCAGGGCATGGGGGGCACGATCGAGGTCACCTCGACGCCGAACACCGGATCGTGCTTCACGGTCAAGCTGCCGCTGGCCAAGGGCTCGCGAACCGGGCGGGATTCGACCGACTCGATGCCTGCGCAGACCGACTGGATCGAAGCTGCCGGCGGCACCGCGCTGTACATCGAGGACGACCCCGTCAACGCGATGCTGATGCGCGAGGTCTTCGGCCGCCTGGGCAACTGGAAGTTGCTGGAGGCGTCGACCGGCGCAGAGGGCCTGCGGCTCGCTCGGGCCGAGCAACCCCAGCTGCTGCTGACCGACATGAACCTGCCCGACATGTCGGGCCTCGACATCGTGAAGCAGATCCGCCAGCACCCGGCCACGCGGAGCATGCACGTGATCGCGGTCACTGCCGACGCGCTGCCACAACAGCAGGAGATGGCCAAGCAGATCGGCGTCGACGGCTACTGGACCAAGCCGCTCGATCTCGCGCTGATCCTCAAGCACCTGCGCGGGTTCTTCTCGAGCAGCCCGGACTTTCCCCCCTCGACCAAGTAGTCGCAGCGCAGCGCGCGGCAAGTGCGGTCGTCCGTGTCGGCTGGACAGGCCATCCACGCGTCGAGATTCACACATCTTTACGGCGCAGCCATGGCAGCTTCACGCCGCACCGCGAGCATGGTGGCTACCGGATCGGAAACCGGTCTGTCAGACCCCATCCATGCACTCAAAGGAGCCATTCATGGCACACGAAAAGACAAGCCGATTTCAATTCGCCCGGCTGCAAGGCTCGCCGGGTCGCTGGGCGCTGGGCGCGGTGATCGCACTGTCGGCCACCCTGGGCGTGGCCGCCTGGGCCCATGAATCGGCACACGGCGCCCATCGTGGAACCCACGCCGAGATGGGTGGGCCCGGAGGCTTCGGGCCGGGCTTGTTCGCGGGATCGACCGAACGCATCGAGCGCGCGGTTGATCACCTGCTCGACGGCATCAACGCCACCGATGCGCAGCGCACGCAGATCAAGCAGATCGCCGCCGCCACCGCGACCGACCTGAAGGCCCAGCGCGAAGCCGGCCGCAGCCTGCACGAGCGCAGCGTGCAGCTCTTCACCGCACCGGTGGTCGACGCCAACGCGGCCGAGCAGCTGCGCCAGCAGATGCTCGCCCAGCACGACCAGGCGAGCCGCCGCACGCTGCAGGCGATGCTCGACGTGAGCCGGGTGCTGTCGCCGGAACAGCGTGCGACACTGGCCCAGCGGATGGCCGACCGTCGCTCGCACGGTGGCCGCCCGCATGCTGACCGCGGTTCCTCCGGCGATCCCCACGGCGCGCGCGCCGAGCCGGTCCGTCCGCTGAGCTGACCCAGGCGTGTGTGACGGCACGCTGCGGTCGCCACACATCGCCGCGCCAGCGTCCACCCCCTTCGAACGGATGTGCCATGCCTGCTCGATTGCTGTTGATCGATGACGACACCCGCCTGTCGGCGATGGTGGGCGATTACCTGCGCGCCGCCGGCTTCGAGGTGGCGGTGGCCGTCACGCTGGCCGAAGGCCGCAGCCGGCTCGCGACCTTCGGCACCTCGACACCGCAGGCCGCCGACTTCGATGCGCTGATTCTTGACCTGATGCTGCCCGACGGCGATGGGCTCGACCTGTGCCGCGAGCTGCGCGCCGAGCCGCGCACGCGCCACCTGCCGCTGCTGATGCTGACCGCGCGTGGCGAGCCGATGGACCGCATCGTCGGCCTGGAGCTCGGGGCCGACGATTACCTGCCCAAGCCGTTCGAGCCGCGCGAGTTGCTGGCTCGCGTCAAGGCGCTGTTGCGTCGTGCGTCGCCGGTCGCCCCGGGCGCCGACGAGGTGCTGCGCTTCGGCCGGCTCGAAGTCGATCTGGGCGCCCGCGTCGCGCGCCTCGAAGGTCGGCCGTGCGACCTGACCAGCCACCAGTTCGATCTGCTGGTCGTGCTGGCGCAAAGTCCCGGTCGCGTGCTGTCGCGCGACCAGATCATGGACGCGCTGAAGGGCCACCCGATGGAGGCCTTCGACCGCTCGATCGATGTGCACATCTCGCGCATCCGCGCACTGATCGAGGACGACCCGAAGGAGCCTCGGCGTGTGCTGACGGTGCGCGGTGCGGGTTACGTCTTTGCGAAGAAGCAGGATGCCGACTGAGGAGGTGGCGTCTTTCTGCTGCGTGAACCGATCTGGCGTCTGCGGTGCTCACCGTACCTGGGTACGGCTGCGCGCCTCGACGCTACCTCAATCTGCTCGCGACGAAATCCGCTCACCCCCTGAAGACTTTGCATGAAGACGCTGACGCTGCGCATCTACCTGACGGTGGTGGCCGTGCTGCTGCTGTTCGCGGCGGCGTCGGGCTGGCTGTTCCATCAGCAGATCGAGACCGAGCGCAGTCGCGCCGAGTCGGTGCTGTCCGAGCGCATGGCGGCCTGGGGCGATCTGATCCAGCGTTCGCTGCCCGGCGACGAGGCGCCACCGGATCAGCAGTCCGCTGCGTTGCTCGACTGGTCGCAGCGGCTGCGGCTGCCGCTGGCGCTCGATGATGCGAAGGGCAAGCGCATCGCCGTGTCCGATTCATTCGCCGAGCGGCTTCGGCAGGGTCCCGCCGACGGTCTGGATCACACGGGCGCGATGCCGGGCCGTGGGGGCGATGGCCGCGATCGCAATCGTGCCTACGCGGTGCAACTGGAAGACGGCCGCACGCTGTGGGTGATGCGCCCGGGGCGTCGGATCGGTCCGGGCATGGGACCCCAGCCAGGCGACCCGCGGGGCGCAATCGGTCCACCGCCGATGGTGCCGCCGCTGTTTCCCCTGTCCTTTGTCCCGCCCCCTTGGCAGGGCGGCGCGGGGCTGGTGATCTTGCTCGGGCTGCTTTTTGTCGCGGTGTCCTTGGGAGCCTGGCCGGTGGTGAATCACCTGACCCGCCGGCTCCAGAGCCTGCGGCAGGGCGTCGAGCAATTCGGCGCCGGCGAACTGAGCCATCGGGTCGACGCGACCGGCAGCGACGAGGTCGCGGCCGTGGCGGCCAGCTTCAACCAGGCCGCGTCGCGCATCGAGGCGCTGGTGCGCTCGCATCAGTCGCTGCTGGCCAACGCCAGCCATGAACTGCGCTCGCCGCTGGCCCGCATGCGCATGGCGGTGTCGATGCTTGACGATGCGCCGACGCAACAGCGTGATCGGCTCAAGCGCGAGATCGATCTCAATGTGGCCGAGCTCGATGCATTGGTCGAGGAGGTGCTGCTGGTCAGCCGCCTCGATGCCTTGCGCGACATCGAACGACGCGACGGAATCGATCTGCTCGGTCTCGTCGCCGAAGAAGCGGCGCACGTGGGCGCCCGCGTCGACGGCCGCGCGGCCAGCGTGTCGGGTGACGAGCGCCTGCTGCGCCGCGCGGTGCGCAACCTGATCGAGAACGCGCAACGCTACGGTGGGGGAGAGGTCGAGATCGCCTTGACTGCCGACGCTCAAGGCGTCGCGGTGCAGGTGTGCGATCGAGGCCCGGGCGTACCCGATGATCTGCGCGAGCGCATCTTCGAGCCGTTCTACCGCCTGCCCGGCCACGCCGAGACGGCCGGTGGCGTCGGCCTGGGCCTGAGCCTCGTCAAACAGATTGCCGAGCGCCACGGCGGACGCGTGCGATGCGAACCGCGTGAGGGTGGGGGCAGCTGTTTCGTGTTGAGCCTGCCGCGCGCTGCCGGCTGACCCGCAGGGCGCGAATCGTTGATCCTAAATCCGGATTTACCCGGACGCTTGAAGCCCGACTGGAGGTCTGAACGGCCCGAGAGTAGGGGCGATCTTGTCGCTCACGTAGCGCAGCAGGATTGCCCAAGGGTCGGCTGTACGGAGCTGCTCCGCAGCTGCCTTGACGTGCTGCAAGGCAGCATGGATGTTGGCGATCAGCGGTTTGAGCAGGTGTGCCTTGCCGTGCATTGGCGTGAGGTACAGGAAAAGGCCTCCGCGAGCCGTCGAACGGCCGTCTGAGTTGACCTCTTCAGCTCGGCCGGAAAGCTCGGGGTGACGCTTGCGAATTGCGTGTGGCACGACGATGCGCACGTACCAGACTCCATGGCGACTCTTGAACAGATGGGGGGCTTGAAGGTTCACTGCCGACGCACGATTTGGATCACCGGGTTGGATCACCTCGATGGTCAAGCGCGACGGACATGAAAAAAGGCCTTGAGAATCAAGGCCTTGGAAGAAAAGTGGTGGAGAGGAGGAGGATCCTCGAACCACAAATTGAAATGTATCTGGCGGCCTTGCGGATCAACGACTTGTGCGAGTCCTTGCGCAATTCGAAGCGCGAGTCTTGGACGTTCGTTGCGAATAACCGCATGGATGTCCAAGTGCCGCGAACTTAATGGCAGCAAGACGGAATGTCGAGATTCCGCCCTCGACGTTGAACCGTTTGACGCTGAGCATGCGATATCGGGCGAGCTGCGATCAAGTGGCGCGTCCGACAAAGCCCGCATGCAAGAACGGCGACGGCCCGCGGAAGACTGCCCCACGCTCGCTACGAATCTTGGACCACTTCATGGCGCATGAAGCGCCCGATTGCCGCGACCAGGGCGAAGCTCAATCCGCCAGCGATGCCGTATGCAAACCGAGAACGAGTTTTCATTGCATCGCCGCCTGGACGGCGGCGACACCGCTCCGTCGCCTGGCGAGCGCGGACCCTGCCCGCCTTGCTCGTGTGCAATTCGCAGCTGTGAGTCGAACGTTGTGCAGCGCAAATGCGATACACTCATTTCATGAAGACCGCCACGATTCCCTCTGTTCGCGTTGAACCCGAGTTTCGTGCCGAGGTCGAGTCGATGCTCGGGGAGGGCGAGACGCTCACCGAGTTTGTCGAGGCCTCGGTCCGCGCGAGTGTCCAGCGCCGGCGTGTCCAGGCAGAGTTCATCGCGCGCGGCCTGCGCTCACGCGACGAGGCCCGCCGCACCGGCGACTATGCCGATGCCGATGCCGTGATCGATCAGTTGCAACTCAAGCTTGACGCGGCGCGAATCCGCATCGCGAAGACCAACAAGTGAACTTTCGGGTTCGCCTCACCCGCGAGGCCGAGGCGGACCTGGATCGGCTGTTCGACTTCGTGCTTGAAAGAGAGCTGTCGCGCGATGGCGGCGATCTGACCTTGGCCGAGCAGGCGCTGTTGGCCATTCGCGCGGGTTTCGCCACACTGAAGACTTCGCCGTTCACGTGCCGCAAGGCCGGGCAGAGTGCCTTCCTGCGCGAGTTGATCGTTCCCTTCGGACGATCGGGCTATGTTGCGCTTTTCGACATTGAGAGCGCCGCTGATGTGGTCGTCATCGCCGTGCGCCATCAACTCGAAGACGACTACCACTGAGTCGCCCTACCGGGCGACCGTGCGTTTGCCCTGGCACGGTCGACGCCGACAGCAAGAAGCCATTTGCGCGAGCGCTGCTGGCTTGTCAAGTGGAACAAGAGACCCGCTCCTGACGTACCCGTCTGCCGTCCACTGCCTGTCCAGCGTCAGAGGTTCGCTCCACAGCGATGGGCTACTTCTACGCGATCCGCAACAATCGAACCACTGAGAGAACGCCGAGCAGCCCGCATTACCGCTGCTGTAACCGGCCAGATTGACGTTCGATCGACTCTTGTCGATGACACATTGATGCATCCGATCGGAAACCCCGCATGAACAGTGGTCGCACATTGAAGGTGTTCCTAGTCGATGGGACCCCCAACGGGCTGCTGACAGCGGAGATCATGAACTGGACCGGGCATGTGCTGACCGGCCCGCGGAGCAAGCTCTCCGAACTGATCCAGCGGCCCGAGATCATGCGCACGGGGGTGTACTTCCTTGTTGGCCCGGATGCAGGCGATGGCATCGGCACGCAGGTCTATATCGGCGAAACCGATGATGCGGCCCAGCGCCTGAAGGAGCACAACCGACCGGAAGACAAGGGCGGAAAGGATTTTGGGAGCGGGTGTGCGTCGTGACCAGCAAGGATGCGAACCTCACCAAGGGTCATATCAAGTACCTGGAAAGTCGCCTCATCAAGATCGCTCGGGCGGCGGGTCGCTGCGAACTGAAGAACGGCACCGACCACTTCTATGCAAACCTGCCTGAAGCGGACAGATCCGACATGGAGTTCTTCGTCGAGCAAATCCAGACACTGTTGCCGGTGCTCGGGTTTGCTTTTCTGCGGCCGATGCCTAAGGTGGCCCTTCAAGGCAGTCAGGAGGTCCCAACGGTCACCTCGCCGGCATCCGGCTCACCGATCTTCGTCGGCGACGTGAGGAAGCACGGCCTCACTGCGCGGGCTCAAGAGATCGACGGTGAGTTCGTGGTGATGAAGGGATCCACGACCCGCAGGACTTGGGACGGCGTCGAGACCTCGTACACCAAACTGTTCAAGGACCTCTTGAAAGCGGAAGTGTTGAGTCCGTCTGCGGACGGGCTGTTGACGATCACTGAAAACTGACCCACCTACGGGGAGCGCGATCGCGCAAAACTGACCCACGCAAACACACTGACCTGCTTGATGGACGAGCAGGGAGACGCAGGAGTGATCAGCGTGGGCATGTTGGCCAAGATCAGGC